>CAYPNI010000021.1:0-12864 GCA_964411925.1 uncultured Nitrospirales bacterium | reverse complement strand
CGCGCCAAGGCTCGTCGGCCGCCGGATCACGATAGACAGTGGGTCGGCAGCCGGGGCCGGGCTCGGCTGCGCGAGGTGCTCAGCCCTTTGGCGGCTCTTGCGGCGCAGCCGGTGACGCCGGCGTCGGGCTCGACTCACCGCCGGGCGCCGTGGATGGCGTAGCGGCATTGGCGTCGGCCGTCGTCGCCACCTGCACGGGCACCGCTGCCGACGCTCGGGCCGCCGCGACCGATCGCTTCGCGGCCGCGACGGCCTCGTCAACGGCGGCTTGTGCGGGATTGCTGAGATGCGGCAGCGGGGTCTTGTCGTCAACGACGGCCACACGCCGCTCCCACTGCCGCATCATCTTGACGAACTCGCGGGTCAGCTCGGCGTCGAAGTCCGGACCGGCGCCCTTTTCGAGGTTCTCCAGCACACGCTCGGACTCCCACGCCTCGCGGTACGGCCGGTTCGTGCGGAGCGCGTCGTATACGTCACAGATGTGCACCAGCTTGCTTGCCTTGTGCGGCTGCCGCCGGAAGTGGCGGGCCGGATAGCCGCCGCCGTCAATCATGATGTGGTGCTCGTATGCGACGGCAGAGGCCAGGTCGAGCTGGCGATCACTCTCATATATGATCTTCGCCCCGTCCACCGGATGGCGCCGCATGATTGCCCATTCTTCGTCGGTGAGCTTGCCTGGCTTGGTCAGCACGTCCTTCGGGATGCGGACCTTCCCAAGATCGTGAAGCAGCCCGGCTACCCCGAACGCGCGCACGTCCTTCGGTCCGAGTCCGATGAACTCGGCTAGCGCCATGGCCAGCACGCTCACATTGAGCGAGTGCGTCGTCGTGTATTGGTCGAACTCCTTGAGTTGCAGCAGCGGGATGACGATGTCGCGGTCGCCGTGCATCGCGACGGAAAGCGAGCGTACGACGCTCTCGGCCTCGAGCAGCGGCAGCTCACCTGTCATCTCGACCTCGTCGTGCAGCCACCGGATTGTGTCGGCTTCCTCGCCAAGCGAGTACGCAATTGTCGCGGTGGGCAGCAGATCTTCGATGCGCTGCACGCCTTCCGTTCCGCGAACGCCGATGGCGCCGAACTTGATCGTCGAGCGGCGTTCCGGGCTGCGGGTCGCCGAGTCCGCCGCGATGAGTGACACCCGTGCGAGGACATCCTCCAGAAACGCCTCGAACTCGTCACGCGTCACGGACTTCGGGAACTCCAGTCGCTGCACGCCGGCGTTCGCGAGCCGGAGTCCCCAATCCCAGTCCTTGAGCTCGCGCAGGGCCACCTGTCCGTAAATGACGTCCAGCCCGAGGAACGAGAACTGCGGAGACGGGTTGGACTCCTGCAGGCGCTGCAGCTGCTCGAAGGAGTGATCCACGGCCCGTTCCCGGGCCGGATGACCGTCCGTATAGAGCGCCATCGTCGCCAGCGACTGCGCAAAGGCGTTCAGGAATCGCGCGGCGTCTGCGCTCATGGGCTCTGCGCCATCACGTGGCAGCCGTCCGTCGCGCCGCCACGCTCCGGATGTCCTTGTCGCTGCTCTTGGCGGCAGCATCCAGGATCTCTCGCGCCGACGGGTCGTTCGCCCAGTGCGTCGCGAGGCCTGCCAGCGCTGCGAGCATTTCGGGCGTCGCGTCGGCTAGCGCTCGCCGCCGCAGGAACTTCCGTCGGCCCGCCGTCCGCGACAGCAGAAACTCGAGGATTTCCGGTGACTTCGCTGACGCCGCAGCTCGAATTCCCAATGCCCGGAGGTCTGGCGAGAGGGTCTCGTCGTCCGCCCGCGAAATCAGGATGGTGGCCGCCTTGGGGGGGCAATTCGACATGGCGGCACCAAGCGCCAGGCGGACGATGCGCTCGTCGGCGTCGGCCAGCGCGTTGGCAATCGTGTCGTCGCGATGGGCGGGGTCACGAATGATCGCGCGGAATGCCTCCCGCCGAACTGCCGCGTCTGCGTGGCGCGTGTAGGAAGTCAGGTCGAATCCGGTGGGGAGCGCCCCCAGCCGCGTGATGATGGAAAGCAACAGTCGTTGCTGGGCGGGGCGGGCGCCGTCCATCCGACTTGCGACCGAAGCCCCAACGTCGGGCCCGAGGCTCACGATGAGATCCACGAACACGGATGATTCGCGATCTGCGGATGTTTCGAGTGCGTCCAGCAGCGCCGGCGCCGCGGCGAGGCCCATGCGGCGGACAAGCCGCTCCACGACATCGGTATCCACCTCGGCGCGCTCAAGTTGGCGGTGCAGGGCATCGGGCGTCGCCACGTGCCGCCAGAGGGTGTCGCGCATCCAGCCTTCCGGGGACGACTCGAGCAGCGCGAGCAGGGGCCGCAGGTCGCTCGCCGCGGTCAGTGCGCTCATGGCGCGCCACACGGGGTCGCCGAGCATCTGGATCTCGAGCCCCATCGTCAGGAGACGCTCCGGCTCACACGGATACGCGTCGTCGCCAGTCTGAAACACGGGGGACGCCTTCGCCATCTTCTCGAGCGCCTTGCGATATCCATCCGGGTTCGGGTCCTCGAGAGTCCAGTTCGAGATCAGGTTGTGCACCGAGTCGCGCAGCGCCCCGTCGGCCGCGGACCGCCCAAGCGGCGCGCCCTCGTCCGCATGTACCGCGAGCTTGGACAGCATTCGCACGAGCGAGTGCGAAACGTTCTGGCCCGAGGTGTCGGCCGCCGCCTGCACAAGCTCGACCACCGCGTCCACGGCCATTCCCTGCGTGGCGTCCAGGACGAACTTGCGGCGCTGCCGAGCATCGCCGCCCATCTTGAGGAGTCTCGACAGCGTTTCCGGCTGGAGCGTCGCAACCAGGCGCGAAATCCGCTTCTGCAGGGCTGCGGCCTCCTTGCCACCCTTGGCCTTCAGTTCCTCGGCGATCTGCAGCAAGTAGCCGACGACAACCTGGTCGTAGGCGGCGTCCTTCTTGTGTTCGTCGATCGCCTTCGCCACGAGCACCGGGTCTGTCGACTCTGCCTTGTCGTCGTCGGGCTCATCGTCGTCGGATTCGGCGGCGATCGCCGCGCGCGCGAGGCCAATCCACAGCTGCGCCGCCCGGCTCTTGTCACCACGCATCTGATCCGACGCCGTATCCGGCTCCTCCTCGAGCAACTGCAGTTGCTCGAAGGTCAGCGGGAAGAGCCGGACGTGTTCCCAGCGCTGCAGCACCTCCGGCCCTTCGAGCCCGAGCGGCCGGGGCCGGCGACCGACGTCCACCGCGACCGTCGCGAGCGCGTCCGCCACTTCGTCCGCCGTCACGCCCGCCAGGAACTTCACGGCGCCGAGATGGTGACGGTGCAGTCGCTGCGCCAGATCGCGCAGCACCGGGTTGTTCTCGTCGGTGGCTACGCCTTCGATGATGAGCTGTTGTCGCGCAACGCCCAGTGACAGCGATGAGCGCTGCTGCAACAACGCGGCGATCCGCCGGGCAATCCCGGTGGTCGCGCCCTCGAGCAATGGATGCCCGGGCGGGTAGATCGCGTTCTTGTGGAGCCCGATCGACAGTTCGATCAGGAAGTCCGACAGTTCACGCGAAAGGGTGGCAGAGGTCTCTCCCCCGGAAGTCGGGTGAGTCATTCCGCAAATTATGGTGGCGCGCAGACGATGCGGCAAAGTTCGTGTCGGCCGCTTGGTCGGCGGCGCCCGGCAGGGGTCCGCGCGCGCCGCTACTTTTCGGCCGTCACGCACCCTTCACTTCAGTCGAACGCGCCGTGCAACAACCCGACTACGCGCTGCTCGCGATCAATACCGTCCGCACGCTGGCCATGGACGCCGTGCAAGCCGCGGAGTCCGGCCATCCGGGCACCCCGATGGCTCTTGCGCCGCTGGCCTACGCCCTCTTCCACCGGCACATGCGGCACAACCCGGCCGACCCGGCGTGGCCCGACCGCGACCGCTTCGTGCTGTCGGCCGGGCACGCATCGATGCTCCTGTACGGCGCGCTCCACCTCTCGGGATACGATCTCTCCCTCGAGGAAATCCGGCGATTCCGGCAGTGGGGCAGCAAGACCCCCGGGCATCCCGAGGTTGGCCACACGCCCGGCGTCGAGACCACAACAGGTCCGCTCGGGCAGGGAATTGCCAATGCGGTCGGCATGGCGGTGGCGGAACGCTCCCTGGCGGCGACGTTCAACCGTGACGGCCACGTGATCGTCGACCACACGACGTGGTTCATCGCAGGGGATGGCGACCTGATGGAGGGCGTGTCCCACGAGGCCGCCTCGTTCGCCGGCCATCAGCGCCTCGGCAAGCTGATCGGCTTCTTTGACGACAATCGCATCACCATCGATGGCAGCACCGACCTCTCGTGCTCCGACGACGTGGCCGCCCGGTTCACGTCCTACGGATGGCATGTAACGCACGTCGCCGACGTGAATGACCTGAGCGCGCTGGACGCTGCAATCGCCGAGGCTCGTGCCGAGACGACGCGCCCGTCGCTGGTCATCGTTCGATCCCACATCGGATACGGCAGCCCAAACCGTGTCGACACGGCAAAGGCGCACGGGGAACCGCTGGGCAAGGATGAGGTGGCACTGGCGAAGAAGACGCTGGGGTGGACCTCAACCGAACCATTTCACGTTCCCGACGAGGCGCGCGCGCATTGGCGCACGGCCCGGGAGCGTGGCGAAGCCATGCAGGACGGCTGGAGGCGCCGGCTCATCGCGTATGCGCAAGCACACCCGCAGGACGCAAAGGAATTCGGTCGGCGGATGCACGGCGACCTCCCGGCGGGATGGGAAGCTTCGCTACCGGCGTTTGACGCATCGAATGGCAACGTGGCCAGTCGCGCGGCGTCCGGAATTGTCCTGAACGCCATCGCCACCAGCGTCCCCGAATTGGTTGGAGGTTCTGCCGACCTTTCTGGTTCGAACCTCACCACGATCAAGGGGGCACCGGCGGTCAGCGCCGATGCTCCGGCCGGACGAAACTTCTATTTCGGCATTCGCGAACATGCGATGGGCGCCGTGATGAACGGCATCGCACTGCACGGCGGACTGATACCGTACGGCGGCACGTTCCTGGTGTTCGCGGACTACATGCGCCCGGCCATCCGGCTGGCGGCCCTGATGGGTCGGCAGGCGATCTACGTGTTCACGCACGACTCGATCGGCCTCGGCGAGGACGGCCCCACCCATCAGCCGGTGGAGCACCTGAGTGCGCTACGGTGCATTCCCAACCTGCTCGTGATTCGACCCGCAGACGCTGCGGAAACTGCAGAGGCCTGGCGGGCTGCCATCCAAAACCGGAGCGGCCCCACGGCTCTCGTCCTGACGCGCCAGAAGCTTGCACTGCTGGATCGCGCGACGTGCGCGCCGGCGTCCGGCGCCGCCCGCGGGGCATATACGCTGATTGATCCGGCGGGGCCGTCCGCCCCTGATGTGGTGCTGCTGGCAAGTGGATCCGAGGTGCACGTGGCGCTCGAGGCCCACGCCACGCTCACGGCAGCCGGAGTGCGCACGCGCGTTGTCAGCGTGCCAAGTCACGAGCTGTTCGCCCAGCAAGACGCCGAGTACCGCTCGCAAGTACTGCCGCACGGCGTGCCGCGCGTCGCCGTCGAGGCGGCGCATCCGATGTCGTGGCATGCGCTGGTCGGCGATCGCGGGGCGATTGTGGGAATCAGCCGGTTCGGCGCGTCGGCCCCGTACCAGAAACTCTACGAGGAATACGGCATCACCGCGCCGGCGGTGGTGGCGGCTGCGCGAGGCCTGCTTCCCTAGGACGCAACGTCGTCGGCTCGTCGGCCTGCGGATCGAGGCCGCCGAGACGACGGAGTGCGGGATTCGCCCATGCGGTCGCCGCGACCACGCCAAGTGTCAGCGCTCCTCCCAGCACGACGCTCGGAACCACGCCGAACCAGGCAGCCGTGACGCCTGATTCGAACGCCCCGATCTCGTTCGAGCTTCCCACGAAGATCCCGTTCACGGACATCACGCGCCCCAGCATTTCCGGCGGGGTCCGCGTCGTCAGCAGCGTCGAGCGAATGAACACGCTCACCATGTCGGCTGCCCCTCCAAAGACCAGCGCCCCGACGGCAACGAGGAAGTTCGTCGAAAGCCCGAACACGATGATCGCGACGCCGTAAAGCGCCACGGCCCGGAAGAGCACGCGCCCGGTTCGCGCGAATGGCTTCATCTGGGTGAGCGCGACCGACATCACCACGGCGCCGATCGCCGGCGCCGATCGCAACAGGCCAAGGCCCGACGGTCCGACATGCAGGATGTCGGCCGCATAGATCGGCAACAGCGCAACGGCGCCGCCGAAGAGCACCGAGAACATGTCCAGCGACAGGGCGCCGAGCACGATCCGTTCGTTGAATACGAAGCGGAGCCCTGCCGCCAGGCTGTCCAGTACGCGTCCGGTGCCCGGACGTGGTGGTGCGGGCCGGCTGTCCACGCGCATCAGCGCAACCACGGCCCCGACGATCAGCAGGGCATCAGCGCCGTACGCCAGCTCGGCGCCCCCAAGGGCATATAGCAAGCCACCCAGCGCCGGACCGATCACCGCGGCCAGTTGCCACGCTCCGCTGCGCCACATCACAGAGTTGGCAAACAGCTCGCGGGGTACGACCTCGGCGCCAAGGGCCTGACGGGACGGCTGCAGGAAACTCCGGGCCAACCCGCTGACGACGATCACGACGAAGATCGCATCCACCAGTGCATCGGGGCGGCCCGCCATGAGCGTCGGCAGCACCAGCAGCGCGACCGCCGTCAGCCCAACCACGGCAAGCGCCAGGATCGCGATGGTTCGCCGGTCGTTCTGGTCAGTCACGTGGCCCGCGTACAGTGAGGCCCCGATGAACGGCAGGGCCTCCGCAAGCCCGATGAATCCGAGCGCAAGCGGGTCGCGGGTCAGCTCGTATACCTGCCACCCGACGATCGTCCCCTGGATCATCGTCGCCAGCGTCATTGCGACCACCGCGACGACGTACCGCCGGAAGTTCGGGAGCTTCAGTGACTCGTACGAACGGGCGGCGATGGGCACCGCGGAATGCTACCGCGACTGCGCCTCCCCTTGCTACTCGGCTTGCTTCCGCGCATCGTCCCCGCTCGATCCCCCGTATGCCACGAAAGGCCCGGACCAAATCACGCGCGGCTCGCCCGTGGGCCAGGTGGCCTACCAAGCGACTGCTGCAGCTTCGCCTCAAGGACCTCGATCTTCGCATCGAGGGCACGTGGCTCGAGGCGCGCATGCGGGACCTGTTCGCCGAGCTTGACGCACGACGCCTGATGATACGGCCGCACGCGTGGCTCTCGGATGAATGGTTCTCGCCCGGCGGCGTCCCCGGAATTGCGATTCCCTTCTACCTCGCCCATCCCCGCCTCATCCGGCTCGAGCGCGCGCAACTGCTCGAGGTGGAGGGCGGGACCGTCACCGAGTGCATGCGAATCCTGCGCCACGAGTGCGGGCACGCCATGCAGCACGCCTATGAACTGCATCGCCGGCGCGAGTGGCAGCGACTGTTTGGCCGCTCCTCGACGCCGTACCCGGAGTCGTACCGGCCCAATCCGGCCAGCAAGCGGCACGTCCAGCACCTCCGGCGCTGGTACGCCCAGAGCCACCCTGACGAGGATTTTGCGGAAACGTTCGCCGTCTGGCTCCAGCCGCGATCTGACTGGCGCCGTCGGTACGCGGGATGGCCGGCCCTCAAGAAGCTCCAGTACGTGGACCGGCTCATGAAGGAACTCGCTGGAGTGCCGCCCACCGTACGATCACGCCGCCGGGTTGACCCGCTGCGGACACTCTCCAGGACCTTGTTCGAACACTATACGATTCGCCGTGCCCTCTATTCCGTGGAATATCCGAAGACGTGGGACGATGACCTGCGCCGCCTCTTCTCGAACGATCGCCGGCTCGAGTCTCGGGAATCGGCAGCGGCCTTCCTCCGCCGCCACCGCACATCGATCCGTGAGGTCGTGGCTCGCTGGACGGGAGAGTATCAGTTCACGCTCGACACCGTGCTCGGCGACATGATCGGACGTTGCCGCGAGCTGAAGCTTCGCGTCGTGGGGCGTGATCGCCAGGTGCTCACCGACTTCATGGTCTTGCTTACGGCCCGCACGATGGAAATGCTGTCCAAGCAGGGCCGGCGCGACTGGATCGTCGTATGAAACCCGTTCGCATCCTCGCCCTGATGCACCCCGAACTCGTGCCGGCGGACGCACGGGAGCGCCTGTCTGCTCAAGAGGCTTCGGATTCGAAGACCGAGTACGACGTCGTCCACACGCTGCGCGACGCAGGGCACGACGTGCACGCCCTCGGCGTCCAGCACGAGTTGTTCCCGATTCGGGACGCCATCGAGCAGCTGAAACCGCAGATCGTGTTCAACCTCCTCGAGGAGTTTCACGGCCAGGTGCTCTTTGACCAGAACGTCGTGAGCTTCCTCGAGTTGTTGCACATGCCCTATACCGGATGCAACCCGCGCGGCATGATCATCTCGCGCGGCAAGGCGCTGTCCAAGAAGCTCGTGGCGTATCACCGCATTCGCGTCCCCGATTTCGCCGTGTTCCCGATCGGTCGCAAGGTGCGCCGCTCACCGCGCCTGAAGTTCCCGCTGATCGTCAAGTCCCTGATCGAGCACGCATCCGTGGGGATTGCGCGCGCGTCGGTCGTGGACACGGACGAGAAGCTCGCCGAACGCGTCGCGTTCATCCACGAGCGCGTCGGCACGGATGCCATCGCGGAACAGTTCATCGAGGGCCGTGAGTTGTACGTGAGCGTCCTCGGGAACGAGCGCCTTGCCGTGTTTCCCGTGTGGGAGCTCGTGGCGCGCAACCGGCCGGAAGGCGAGCCGCTCATTGCGACGGCCAAGGTCAAGCACGATGTCGGATATCAGCAGCGCCACGGCATCGACACCGGACCGGCGGACCTTCCGGCAGAGCTCGCCGCGAAGATCGCCCACGCCGCACGCCGCATCTACAAGATCCTCGAGTTGACGGGCTACGCCCGGCTCGATTTTCGCCTCGACTCCGCCGGCCAGTTCTTCTTTCTCGAGGCGAACCCCAATCCCGAGATCGCGGAGCAGGAAGAGTTTGCTTCGGCCGCGCGCGCGGCCGGCGTGTCGTACACGGAGTTGCTCGAGCGGATCGTCAAGCTCGGCCTCGGACAACACCGCCAAGACCCGGCATAGGGTCGCGGTGCGCTGAACCGCACATCCGGAACCAGTGGCTAGGGACGGAATCGAACCGCCGACACGCGGATTTTCAGTCCGCTGCTCTACCAACTGAGCTACCTAGCCAAGCCGTTCAATTTACGTCGGGCCGCCCGGCCGGGCCAAGCCCAGCCCCTCACCGTGACATCCGCCCTGCTGTATTCTTCCTATACACAGTGAGCAACCTCCAGATTGCCTACCAACAGGAACTGAGTGCGTTTGGTGAAGAAGCCGCTATCCAGCTCTGGGGCGGCGACGCCGAACTGATTCCGTTCCCGGATTTCGCGGATATCACGTCCGCGGTAGCCTCTGGCGCGGTGCACCGGGGTGTTCTGCCCATAGAGCACACGATCCTCGGGTCGGTCCAGTCGAGCCACGATGCGATCGACGCGACCCCCGATATCGCCGTCGTCGCCGAAACGGTTGTACCATCCCAACTCTGCCTGTTGGGCGCGCCGGGCACCAAGCTGGCCGCCGTCGGCGACGTCTTTTGTCACCCGGTGGCCCTTGCGCAGTGCACGAAGTTCTTTCGCGCCAACCCACAGATCACGGTGCATTCGGTGCTCGACACGGCGGCATCCGTGGTGGATGTCGAGAACCTCGCTGACCCACAGTTCGCTGTCGTCGCCACGCGCGTATCGCTGCTTTCATACCAGCTGACCGTCGTCGTCCCAGACATCCAGAACAGGCCGGACGCTCAAACACGGTTTGTGGGAATCTCCAGGGATCCGCAGTCACTTCCGGACGGAACACCGGTGCGCACGACGGTGCTCGTCACCGTCGGCGACGTGCCGGGAGAACTCCTGCACGCACTGGCTCCCCTCGCAAGCCACGGAGTGAATATCCGGCGGCTCGAAGGCCGCCCAACGGGTGAACCGTGGAGTTACCGGTTCTTCGTCGAGTTCGACCACACCAGCGGGGATGTCGAGATCGAGAACGCGCTGACTGAGGTCGGGGCCGCAGGACGCGATATGCGCCGGCTCGGCACGTATCCCCGGTGGAATGCCGGTCGCCGCGGGTCGATCGGCTGGCGATCCGGCTCCATCCCACCGGTGATCTAGCGCGTCTTCGCCCGGCCCGCGCGGGCCGTGATGACGGACTTGATGCCCCCGCGCGTGTTGAAGTCTCCCGTCACGGTCATACTTCTCGGCTTGGTCACCCGCACGAGGTCGTCCAGAATCGTGTTGACCGCACGTTCGTAGAAAATCCCGTCATTCCGGAAGCTCCAGAGGTACAGCTTCAGGCTCTTCAGCTCGATGCAGCGCCGGTTTGGAACGTACACGATCGTCACGGTTCCGAAATCTGGGGCACCGCCTTCGAGCGCCTCCAGCTCTGCCGCGTCGGATTCGATGCCGCCGACCGGACAGAGTGAGGTGAACTCCGGGCATGTCATTACGATCTCGTAGTCACGCCCCGCGTACGGATTGGGAAACGTCTCCAGCAGTTGCGGCTTCGGCATCGGTTGCTCAGTGATCGCGAAGATGGCGCGACACGTCGTCGAGAAGCCGCCGCTCATCCGGCGTCAGGCTCTCGATGCCCTGTTGCGAGATCTTGTCCAGAACGCGATTGACGCGTGCCGGATCCGGTGAGGCGTGGGGAGGCTGGGCCTGCCGGGTTGCCGACTCGCGCGCTGTGGCCGCATTGCTGCGCGCCACGATGTCGTCTTCCTGGCGAGGTGCCCTCGACTGGCGCTTTGGAGTGGCACGAGGTGGAGCGTCTTCCACCTCATCGGGAACCGGTGAAACTGCATCCCCCAGGCGGGTGAGGTTCAGCGATGCCGCCGTTCGCAGGTACGCCCAGCCGGCTACGAGACCGCCCAGGTGAACCAGATACTCGGGCGCGCCACCCGGCGCCGCGGTCGTCATCCCGGCAACCAGCACCACAAGAGTGCACACCACCGCCACTGTTCCGGTCGACAACGACACGGCCCCGACGCGAAGGTACCGGCCGTCGCCGTTCATCGCGGCGAACGCCAGCAGGACGCCGATGGAGGGCGCCGCAGCGCCCGTGAGAACAGCATCACCGGAAACGAAGGACACGTGGGCGATCCAGGCCCCGATACCGCACGCCAGATAGTAGCGGATGAATTCAGGCGTGCCCCAGCTGCGCTCCAGGTAAGCCCCAAAGGTCCCGAGTATCGCGAGATTCGCGACAAGCGGCCACACGCCGGTGTGCACGAGCGTGAAGGTGCCGACCGCCCACCACCGGCGGCCAAGCTCAGACGACGAAAATCCCAGTGCAGACGAAATATCGGCCGGCGTCAGCAGCGTCACCTGCACCAGGAACAGCGCGACGGACAGCGCAATCACCGCGCGTACGCCCCGTGCGCCGCGTTCGGCAGCCATGGCCCTCGTCCCCGCCCCGCGCTCTGCGTCGTTCATCGCAAGGCGGCTGGTGGTGGAACCCGAAGCATCAGCCGGCAGTCCGGGTGCGCTGCCAGCGCTTGTTCGAGCAACGTGGCCCAGCGGCGGTCCAGTGTGGGTGTTTCCGCCGGCGTGTGTGTGGGATGAATGACGACTTCGACGTCCGCGGTGGCCGCATGCGCCTGCTCGACGATGCGCAGTAGCTGCACGTCGGCCGTGTCGTCGCGCGGACACAGCACCAGCGCATGGCGGCGCTTGGCCGCTGCGGCCGTTTCGAGGGTCGTTATGGCGCGCGTGATCCCGGCATCACTTCCGACAAAATCCACCGTGACCTGCACCAGTGCGAGATGTTCCACGATTTCGGCGAGTGCCGCGGGCCGCTCGCCGTCGGTGTCGAGCATGACGGGAATGCCCGGCGACGTCGCCCCGATGGACGCGAGAAGGAAGGGAACGTTGGCGAGCGGGTCGCGGCCGCCAATCGAGATCGAGTGAAATTTCGACCGGCCAAGCTGGCGCTCCAGCTCGCGGACCAGCGCCGTCGCCGTGTACATCGTTGCCGTTTCGGCTTCACCGGCGAAGCGCACGAACAACTGCCGGCGACCGCACCACACGCCCTGCGCCTGCACGCCGGCCGGTACTCCTGCCAGTGCGGCTGCTGCGACAGGCTTGGTGCTGGTCATCCGGGCTCCCTTTTGTGATTGCCAGGCAGCGCGAGCGCGACGATGCGCTCGCACAGTTCTGGAAACGTGATTCCGTCGGCTGCTGCTGCCTGCGGAATGAGGCTCAATTCCGTCATTCCGGGCAAGGTGTTCGCCTCGAGACAATACAATTGTCCTTCGGCGGTCATTCGGAAGTCAATGCGAGCGCACCCGGCGAGCTTGAGCACCCGAAATGCCTGCCGTGCGTATTCCTGCGCGGCGTCTCTCTGGGCGTCGGTGATCGCTGCGGGAAAGACCTCTTCGGCCATTCCTGGCGTGTACTTGCACTCATAGTCATACAGCTCGTGGCGCGGAATGATCTCGCCGACGGGAAGTGCCCGGCCACCGAGTATTCCGACGGTCAGTTCGCGGCCGCGAATGAACTGCTCAAGCATGACCTCGTCATCGTGCCGGAACGCCTCCGCGATCGCGGTCGGCAGGTCGTCAGCTGTTTTCACGAGCGACAACCCGACCGTCGACCCCTCCTTTGAAGGCTTGACGATCAGTGGCATGCCCAGCACCGACACGGTCGATGCGGCGAATTCCGCCGACTGCCACTGCGGTTCGTCGCGACGCGTCACCATTCGCCAGTCAGGCGTTGGAATTCCACTGTCGCGAAACAGCCGCTTCGACAGGTCCTTGTCCATTGCGAGCGCGCTCGCGAGGTGGCCGCTCCC
>CAYPNI010000020.1:34549-46211 GCA_964411925.1 uncultured Nitrospirales bacterium | reverse complement strand
GCGCGCGAACACATCGCGCGATTTACAAGCCAACGCCTCGCCGTGGTCGGCGACCTGATGCTCGACCGGTACATCTGGGGTGACGCACGCCGGATTTCCCAGGAAGCGCCCGTGCCCGTCGTCGAGGTGTCACGAACGTCCGCCGCTCCGGGCGGCGCCGCGAACGTCGCACGCAATCTCGCCGTGCTCGGCGCCGAAGCCGAGGCCTATGGCGTCGTCGGCGACGACGCCGCAGGGGACGACCTCCTCCAGTGTCTCGCCGGCGAGGACGTGATCGTCTCGAACGTCGTCCGCGACGCGCAGCGTGTCACCACGGAGAAGACCCGCGTCATCGCCGGCCACCAGCAAGTCGTGCGCGTGGACACCGAGCGGACCGCGCGGGTCTCCCGCGAACACGAGGCGACTATCCTCAAACGACTCGAAGCCGCGGTCGAGTCGCGGAACATTCGAGGCATCATCGTCGAAGATTACGCGAAAGGAATGATCTCGGAATCTCTCCTGACCGCCGTCGCGCGGCTCGGCCGCGAAGCCCGCGTCCCCGTCGCGCTCGATCCTCATCCCGCCAACCGCGCCTGCGCGCCCGGCCTCACCGTCATCACGCCGAACCGCGCAGAGGCCTACGCCATGGCCGGCGTCTACGCGCGCGCGCACGCCGTTCCCGTGATGGAGGACGAATCGTTCCGCGACGTTGTGCGCATTCTCCAGGACAAGTGGGCGCCGCAATGCCTCTTGATCACGCTCGGCGCCGAGGGCATGGCCCTGTTCCGCGCTGAAGCGCCGCCCCTGCTCATCCCGACCCGCGCGCGCGAGGTCTTCGACGTGTCCGGCGCGGGCGACACCGTCGTCGCGACGTTTACGCTGGCGCTCGCGGCCGGCTCAGCGGTGGACGACGCAGCACACCTCGCGAACCACGCCGCCGGCGTCGTCGTCGGCAAACTCGGCACCGCCTCCGTAACGCCGGAGGAACTGATTGCATCGTTTGAACACGACTCCTAACAACTCGCAGACGGTGACAGGCCTAAGCGGCTGTTGCTTAGGCATGTGCCATGGCCGCGCACAGCGTTGTCATTGCGAGGAGCGCAGTTTGCGACGAAGCAATCTCGTCAACCGGGCGCCCCGCCCATGAACCGCGCCGTGTTCCTCGATCGCGACGGCACCATCCTCGACCACGTCGCCTACATGACCGACCCCGCCCAGGTTCGGGCCGCGCCGGGCGCCATCGACGCGCTGCGGCGTCTGCGCGACGCCGGGTTCCTCCTCGTCATCGTCAGCAACCAGTCCCTCGTCGCGCGCGGCCTCGGCACGATGGAACAGGCCCGCGCCGTATCCCGCCGCATGGAGGACCTCTTCGCCGCAGCAGGCGTCCAATTCCACGCAATCAAGTATTGCTTCGACCCGCCCGACGCGCCAACGCCCCGCCGCAAACCCGCTCCCGGCATGATCCTCGAAGCCGCGCGCGAACTCGATATCGATCTCCCCCGCTCCGCCATGATCGGCGACGATCCGCGCGACGTCGAAGCCGGCCGCGCGGCGGGGTGTGGACTAAACCTCTTGATCTCGGCCGAGCCGAACCGCGCGGCGGGAGTCGCGTCGTCCATCTCGGAGGCAGCGCGGATCGCGGTCACATGGAAAGACGCGGCACCGCACAGCCCGTCGTAAACGGACGTACTCGCTACCGATGGGCGTCGAGCCAGCGCTGCACGGCTGATTCCATCTGAGTGATCTGTTCCGCCGTCATCTGTTTCGACATGTTGTCGCGAATCAATGCCCCATTGGCATTGCCCTGCTTCGCCGCCAGAGCGGCCCACAGGTAGGCTTCGGCAAAGTCCTGTTTCACGCCGTCGCCCATGTAATACAGCCCAGCAAGATTGCCTTGTGCCGCGGGGTCGCCCTGCTCGGCCGCCGCTCGATAGTACTGCGCCGCCTTTGCCATGTCCTTCTTCGGTTCCGCAAGTGACTCGCTGCTGTAGATGACACCCAACATATTCTGCGCCGCAGCGTAGCCTCGTTCTGCCGGCGGAGTGAGGATCGCCACGGCCTTGGCCTTGTCGAAGGGAACGCCGTTCGCCGAAAGGAACCGTTGCGCGATTTCAACTTTGATGGCAGCGTCGCCGTGCTGCGCCGCAAGGTCGTACAACCGCGTGGCTTCCTGCGCGTTCACGGGCAGACCCGCCCGGCCCGTGCCGTGTAGCCAGCCCAGCTCGATTTCCGCACGGGCGAACGCCTGGTCCGCAGCGTTCTTGTACAGCGCGACGGCGTGGGTGTTGTCTTGCTTGACACCTTCGCCCTTGAGATACATCTCCGCGAGCACGAATTGGGCGAGCGGATGGCCGCGGTCCGCGGCCTTCGCGAGATAACCCGCCGCCTTCGTATTGTCTCGCGCCGTAATCATGCCTTCACGATAGACGACACCCAGATTGGTCAACCCATTCACACTGCCACCGTCGGCAGATAGCTGGAAGAGTCTGAGGGCACTGGCGACATCCTGCGGCACACCCCTGCCCTGCACGTACAGTTTGCCGAGTTCGTTTTGCGCTTCCGCCTCGCCCAATTCCGCGCCCCTGGAAAAATATCGCGCCGCCTGCGCCGGGTCTGAGGGCGTACTGTTGAGCACGTAGACACCGTAGGCGTACTGCGCCGGCGCGTAGTCAAGCATGGCCGCAAGGCCAATCCATTTGCCCGCCTCCCGCTCGTCGAATGAAACTCCGCGGGCGTGCGCGTACGACTGGCCCAGCAACAGCGCGCTCGCGGCGTGGTTCCGCTCAGCGGCCTTGCGGGCCCACTGCACAGCCTTCACGTCGTCCTGCGGAACGCCCTTGCCATCCAAATAAAGGTTCGCAAGCGTAAACTGGGCAAAAACGTTGCCGCCTTCCGCGCCCTGGGTAACCAGTTCGACGCCTCTCGCGAGGTCTTGCGGCACGCCCTGGCCCTCGAGGTAGAGCACCCCCAGGTGACTCCTTGCGGCCGCCACACTATCGCGAACAGAAGCGTCCGATGTCAGCTTCGAATCGGTAGGGGCATGATCCAACACGGCCGAGAACTTTGCCGCGGCCTCCGCATACTTGCCGGCCTCGAGCAATCTTCGGCCTTCCGTTATGCCCGGATCGAGCCAATCTGCGTCGCTCAAGTCGTCCTCCTGGGCAAACCCAACCGATGACGTTCCTGAAAGCGCGAACAATCCGAAGACTACCGTGAGCGGAAGCCAAGCGAGCGAGCGACCTCGGTGCATACGACGTCTCCAGTTGCGGACTCATTGTGCTGCAACTGCCACAATTCCATCCGAGATCCATTCCCGCACTCAACTCGCGGAATCGACAAACGGAATCACCGCCTGCGACGCCGACGCCTTCGCCGCGAGTTTCCCGTCGTCGCGCGTAAAGGTCGCTTCCACCTGAATCAGCGACCGGCCCCGGTGGATCACCTCGGCCTCGATGCGCAGCACGCCGGACGACACCGGCCGAAAGAAGGACACGTTCAGATCCGCCGTCGTAAACGCCTCGTCGTCTTCGAGGACGGTCATCGTGGCGAGGCCGAGCGCCCGATCGGCGAGCGCGGCCAGGAATCCGCCGAACACCGCGCCGCGAGGGTGGAACAAATCCTCGCGCACCGGCCACTCCTGCCAGACGCGGCCGGGTTCCCAACGCGAGATGCCCGGCATCCGCAACGTCTCAACAAAGGGTATGTGCACGGGTTCTGGCCCGCCCGCGGCAATGGCGTCAAGGATGGTGGACCAGCGGGCCATTTCGATCTCCAGATGTTCGCGAATGCACGGGACGATAGCGGACGACGCCGGCCGATGCAATCGGCGATCGAGGTGGAACAGCTTTTCGAGCCGCTCTGCGCGAGAGTGCTAAACTTGTGCGAGTTTCCACGGGGGCCCATTCCTTTTTCTCATGAAACCAAAGTGTCCCAGGCTTATCGTGCTCGGCACCGGATTCTCCTCGTTCACGCTCGTCAAGGAAATCGACGTGGAGCGATACGAAGTCGTCATCGTCAGTCCGCGCAACCACTTCCTGTTCACGCCGCTGCTGCCGAGCACCACCGTCGGCACCATCGAGTTCCGAAGCATCATCGAGCCCATCCGCACCGCGCGGCGGGGCATTCGCTATTACCAGGCCGCCTGCGTCGGCATCGACACGGCCGCAAACGAAATCGAGTGCGAAGGCGCCTTCGCCGGCAAGCGGTTCAAGCTCAAGTACGACGTCCTCGTCATCGGTGTCGGTATGGTCAGCAACACGTTCAACATCCCCGGCGTGCAGGAACACGCGCTGTTTCTCAAGGAACTCGCCGACGCGCGCGCCATCCGCTCGCGTATCAGCGATTGTTTCGAGCAGGCCAGCGAGCCAGGGCTGACCAATCCGCAGATGGAGTCGCTCCTGCATTTCGTCGTCGTGGGCGGCGGACCCACGGGCGTCGAATTCGCCGCGGAGATGCACGATTTCGTCACCGAAGATCTCGCGAAGTGGTTCCCGGATCTGATGCCGCTCGTGCGCATCACGCTGCTCGAGGCGACCGGCGAAATCCTCAATGCCTTCGACGAGAGCCTGGGCAAGTACGCGTTGCGGCAGCTCAAGCGCGAACGCATCAACGTGCGCACCCACTCGTTCGTGAAGGAGGTCCGGCGCGACCGAGTCGTGCTCGCGGACGGCGAGGAAATCCCCTGTGGCCTCGTGGTCTGGTCCACGGGCATCGGGCCGACACCACTGGCGATACAGTCGAATCTGCCGACGAACGACCACGGCCGCATCGTCACGGACAAGTCCTTTGTGGTCCTGGGCACGCAAAACGTCTACGCGATGGGCGACTGTTCGAGCGTCGAGGGCGAGGTGCTCGCGCCGACCGCGCAGGTCGCGCAACAGGAAGGCGAATACGTTGCCCACCGGCTGAACCAGATCGCGCGAGGCCGCGAGCCGGACGACTTCAAGTACCACCACCGCGGCATGCTCGCCTACATCGGCAGCAACCGCGCGATCGCCGACCTCCAGAACTTCAAGGCCAAGGGATTTACCACCTGGCTCTTCTGGCGATCGGCCTACCTGACAAAACTCGTCAGCCTGAAAAACAAGATCCTCGTCTTTGGCGATTGGGTGCAGACCTCCCTCTTCGGGCGCGACATCAGCCGTTTCTAGCGCCCGTCATAACGAGGAACCGGCCATGTCCCCAGAGCATTCCGATGCCAATCCGCACGAACCCCAGTCTCCAAACTCTGGCAAAAGAATCGCATTCCTCACGTACCTATCATTCCTTCCAGTCGTCCCATCACCCGCTCGTCGCGTGATACGATCCCCGATTATGTCCGTTGTCTTCGTTCGAATCCGCGCCGCTGCGCTCACCACCGTCCTCACGGTCTTCGTGTGCAGTTGCGGTAATCCTCCCGAAGAGGTGGCCCCCAACGCCGCGCCGCGCAACGTCCTGATCGTCCTGATGGATGCCACCGTTGCGACGCACATGTATCCCTGGGGCTACGCGCGCGACCCCGCGCCGAACTTCCGGAAAATCGCGCGCGGTGGCATGCTCTTCACGAACGCCCACAGCCAGGCCGCGAACACCACTCCCTCCGTCTGGTCGTTCTCCACCGGTCGCTATCCCTATGTGCCTGAACCGCTCGGCACCTACACAACGCACCGGCCCTACGACTCGGATTACATGATGCCCGAGGCGTTCCGCGACGCCGGGTTCCGCACCGCCGCGTTCTCGGAGAGCCCGTGGATTCGCGACAAATTCGGCTGGGGCAAGGGATTCGACACGTTCGAATACGTTCCCGGCCTCTACGACCACCAGGGCCTGCGATGGACCCGCGACCCTGGCGCAACGGCGCAGACGCTCGATCGTGCGCGGGAATGGATCGGCGCGCAGGGCAAGAATCGCTGGTTCGCCTACGTGCACCTGCTGCGGCCGCACGACCCCTATGACGCACCCGCGGCGTTCACCGCGCGCTACACGCGCGAGCCGCACCGGAGCCACGATCACCCCCGCGCGGAGCATGTCATCCGCGAAGTCGCGCTGGCGGACCGCGCGGCCGTGACGGCGGATGACATCGCCTATCTCGTGGATATGTACGATGCGAACATCCGCTACGTCGATGATCTTGTGGGCCAGTTCTACGAGCAACTCGAGCGCGCAGGCGTCACGGACGACACGCTGGTCGTCCTGATGTCCGACCACGGCGAGGCGTTCATGGAACACGGCGACCTCGGGCACAACACTACCGTCTATGAGGAAATGACCCATGTGCCGCTCGCCATGATTGCCCCGGCCGGCCACGGTTTCGCCCGCGGCGTCCACGGCGGACTCGTCGACCTCGTGGATCTGATGCCAACGTTTGCCGATCTCTTCCAATTGTCGCCGCCGGCGCCGTATCCCGGACGGTCGCTCGCGCCCGTGTTGCGCGGCGAACCGTCGGACGCGCGCGCAACCTCGATCGCGCACTCCGCGATGGACCACTTCCAGTTCTCGCTGCGCGAGGGTGACTTGAAGCTGATCGCACACGTGGACGGCGAGTACCGCAAGATCGTGAAACACGAGCTGTACGACCTCGCCCACGATCCGGGGGAGCACTCCGATCTCGCGTCGGATACCTCGCTCGCCGCGCCGCTTCTGGAAAAGGCGGCGGCGTACCTCGCCGGTATCGAACGCAAAGACAGCTCGGACGATCCGGAGCTCGAACCCGAGGACGTGGACGCGTTGAACGCGCTCGGGTATTTGCCCTCGAAGAAGTAGCCATAACGAGAGCCATTCGGCGCAGAATCTCGTGTTGACGACTGCGAACTAAGTCCTATGGCCGCAATACGTTGAGAATCCGAAGCATTCGCCCGCGCTCTTCTGTATCAAGTCGCGATTGTGCGCTCGACTTTCATCACTTATAATCGCGGGCTGACTCTACGGGCGCGGTTGGCCCATGGCCTTTTGGCGGGGGCCACAGCGACGGGCTCGCAGCAGCGAGCGTAGCGCGGAGCGATTATGGTCGAACGAGGCACGGTCAAGTGGTTCAACGAAGACAAGGGCTTCGGCCTGATTGCGCCCGAGAGCGGCGGCTCGGAAGTCTTCGTCCACCACACGTTTATTGAGGGCTCCGCATACCCGACGCTGCTTGATGGACAGCGCGTCGAGTTCGAGGCCAACAACCAGCAGCCGCAACGCAAAGCGACGCGCGTGCGGCCCATCTAGCCCGTACCGGCGACACCCCCTCGCTTCTTGCTCGACTGACCGCCCTGGGTTACGATCCATCGCCTATGCCTTCCGGCTGCCATTCCATCCTCCAAATCGCGTTGTACGCATCCATTCGGCCCTGATCCGTGAGTCGCTCAATCCTCTCCCTCCGGCGGCCCTCGATTCGGCGGCGCCTATTCATCTCGATCGCGTCCCTGATCCTGCTAATCTCGTCCGCGGAACTCGGCCTGACGTTCTTTCGTGCCGCGCGCACGGTGGATCGCCTCTCGCGACAAGTATTCGACCAGACCGCCGCGCGCGTGGACTCGGAAATGCGCCACCTCTTCGAGCCGGTGGCCGGACAGTTGCGCCTCGTGCGCAGTTGGGCCGCCGCGGGATTGTTTGACTCGACCGACGCCTCGGAACTCAATCGCGTGTTCATCCCGATGCTCGACGCGTATCCGCAGATCGCCGCCGTGACCGCCGCAACGGAGTACGGCGCGGAATACCTGCTCATCAAGACGGACGATGGCTGGATCAACCGCATGACGCCGCCAATCGACGAAGGCGGGCCGTTGCCCAACGCCGGCGGGCCCAGCCTGCTGCTGTGGTGGGACCCGAGTGGAATGGAAATCGTCTCGCAGGAGACGCGCGCCGTGGATTACGACTCGCGCACGCGTCCCTGGTGGATCGGCGCGATGCGTGCACGGCAGGCCGCGCTCGACGGACTGACGCCCGAGCCGCTGATCCATTGGACCGATCCGTACCTCTTCTTCACGTCGGACGAACGCGGCGTGTCGTCGTCGCTCGCGTTCGACGCGCCCGGCATGGGCCTCGTCGTCACCGCCATGCATCTGCGAATGAGCCTCATCACGACCTACATGGGCTCGCTGCAACCTTCCGCGCATGGACGCGCCGTGCTCTACACCGAAATCGAACCCATGGGCCGCGCACAATCGAAGTCGGGCCCCGGCGACCTCGCCAAGCGCAACCAACTGCTGACCTCGATGACCAACGAGATCGGCCTGCCCGGTCTCGCGACGAGCGCGGGAGCGCGACGTGCCCTCGGAAAGTCCGAACTCGAGCCGTTCCGCTTCCGCAGCGGCGGCGAAACTTGGTGGGCCGACTTCCGGCCGTTCGACTTGACGCCTGAAAAACGGTTCTGGACCGGCATCTTTGTGCCGGAACGCGACCTGGTGGTCACCACGACGCGGCAAATCCTCGTCATCGTCGTGATGGCGCTCTCCGCGCTGGCCCTTGCTGTCCTCGTCGCCGCGAAGGTCAGCGCGCAGGTCAGCGCCCCGCTCGAGGCGCTCGTCGCACAGAGCGGGCGGATCGCGAAGATGGATCTCACCCCCATGGCGCCCGTCGATACGCCCTACCGGGAGATGAATCAGGTCTCCCGGGCCATGGAGGACATGCGCGAGGCGCTGGCGTTGCAGATGCAGGCGCGGGAACACACTGCCGAGGAACTCCGCCGCAGTGAGACGAAATACCGCAACCTCATCGAGACCTCGAAAGACATCGTATGGAGCACCGATCGTGACGGCAGGCTGACCTTCCTCAACCAGGCGGTCGAAGGCGTATTCGGCGAAACGCCCGAGGCGCTGCTCGGCCGCCGGTTCCTCGATCTGGGCGAATGCCGCGACCTCGATTCCGACGAGTTCGCCCTTGAACGCATGTTTGAAGGCGAAGTTGTCCGCGGGCACGAGTCCGAGCGTTCGCTCCCCGATGGCCGGCGCATCACGCTCCTGATCAACGCGACACCGCTCAAGGACGACCAGGGCCGCGTCGTGGGCGCCACCGGCACCGCGGCGGACATCTCCGAACTCAAGGCGGCGGAGCGTACGCTCACGCAGACGCTGTTCGCCGAGTCGACGTACAGCCAGAAACTCGAAGACGAGGTGCAGCGGCGCACGCACGAACTGCGCGAAAAAAGCGCCGCTCTCGAGCAGACGATTCGCGAATTGCGCGAGACGCAGGATCGGATGGTCGTGCAGGAAAAGCTCGCGTCGCTCGGTTCGCTCACCGCGGGCATTGCGCACGAAATCAAGAATCCCCTCAATTTCATCAACAATTTCGCCGGGCTCAACCTCGAACTCACCCGGGAACTGCAGGAATCCTTCGAACGTGCGCGCGACGTGCTCCCCGCCGGCGCCCGCGGCGAGATCGAGGAAGCGCTGCAATTCCTGTCCGAAAACGCCGAGAAGATTCACAAGCACGGAAGGCAGGCGGACAGCATCGTCCAGGGAATGTTGACGCATTCGCGCGGCCGCAAGGGAGAGTTCCAGCCGGCGGATATCAATGCGATGGTCGAGGAGCACATGAAACTTGCCTACCACGGCATGCGTGCTCGGGAAACCGCGTTCAACGCGGACATGGAATACGACCTCGACGCGCAACTGGGCGACGTGCGCGTTATCCCCCAGGATTTCGGCCGCGTGCTGCTCAACATCATCAATAACGCGTGTTACGCCGTGTACGAGAAGCGGCGCAAGCGCGGTGTCTCCTATCAGCCCGTCGTGCGTGCGGCGACGCGCAGCCTCGGCGACCGGGTCGAAATTCGCATTCGCGACAACGGCACCGGCATGCCCGCGTCGGTCGCCGAGAATGTCTTCAATCCCTTCTTCACGACCAAGCCCGCCGGCCAGGGGACGGGATTGGGGCTGTCGATCGCGTTTGATATCATTGCGCGCGAGCACGGCGGTTCGATTTCCGTGGACACGCAGGATGGCGAATACACGGAATTCGTAATCTCGCTGCCCCGTAACCCGGCCAAATCGCATGGTTGACCCGCTGCATCTGCTCGTCGTGGACGACGAGCCCGACATCGAAACACTGTTCGCGCAGCGGTTTCGCCGCGAGCGCAAGGACGGTACGCTGCGCATGAGTTTTGCCCATTCGAGCGAGGACGCGCTCGTGCGCCTGCGCGACGGCGCACGGCCGGACTGCGTGTTGATCCTGTCGGACATCCACATGCCCGGCATGAACGGGCTGGAACTGCTCCGGCGCATGAAGGACGAACAACCGGAAATGCGCGTATTGATGATCGCGATGCCGGGGGACGAGAGCGAATGCCGTGCCCGCGAGTACGGCGCGGACGATTGCGTATCGAAGCCGCTGGACTTCGATGATCTGAGACGGAAGGTATTCGAGCAGTGATGGCGACGATACAAAACGGCCGCGCGTTGCGCGTGCTGGTGGTGGATGACGAGCCCGACCTCGAAGCCCTCATCCGACAGCGGTTCCGCCGCGACGTGCGCGAAGAACGGTTCGAGTTCTTCTTCGCTGCGAATGGCGAGGAGGCGCTCGCCGTCCTGGACGCAGAGTCGGAGATATCGCTCGTCTTGACGGACCTGAACATGCCGCGCATGGACGGGCTGACGCTGCTGAGCCATCTATCCGAACGGGACTCGACGCTGAAAACCGTCGTGATCTCGGCCTACGGCGATCTCGACAACATCCGCTCCGCGATGAATCGCGGCGCGTTCGACTTTCTGACGAAGCCGATCGACTTTCGCGATCTCGACGTGACCATCGAGAAGACGCGGCGCGAGATCGAGCGCAATCGCAGCGATCGCGAGGCGCGCGACGCCCTCATGACCCTGCGGCACGAGCTCGAGTTCGCGCGCCAGATTCAGCAGTCCATGCTGCCGCATCTGCCGCCCCGCGAGACCGAACAGGGCCTGATCGAACTCGAGGGCCGAATGGCGCCCGCGGCAGAAATCGGCGGCGACTTTTACGACTACTTCTCGCTGCCCAGCGGACGGTTCGCGCTCATGATCGGCGACGTATCGGGCAAGGGCATGCCCGCCGCGCTGTTCATGACGATGACGCGAACGCTGATGCGCGCCGCCGCCTACAACGGGCGCAGCCCCGCCGAAACCTGCCGCCGCGTGAACGACATACTCTGTCAGGACAACATGAACAACATGTTCGTCACCGCGTTCTATGGAGAGTACGACCTCGACACCGGCCGGCTCGAATTCTGCAACGCCGGCCATAACCCGCCGTTCCGGATTCATCGCGACAGCACCGTGTCACCGCTGCCCGCCATCGGCGGCACCGTCCTGGGCATCCGGCGCGAACTTCAGTTCGACAGCGCAGATCTGATTCTCGAGCCCGGCGACGCGCTCGTGCTCTATACCGACGGCGTGACGGAGGCGATGAACCGGGATCGCAGTCTCTTCGGCGAAGAACGGTTGCTGGGCCTCGTCCATGAACAGGCCGCGCTGCCGTTGACAAAGCTCGTCGAGTCCGTCTACAGCGCAGTGGACGCGTTTGCCGCTGGAGCGCGCCAGCACGACGACATCACCGTGCTCGCCATGCGCGCCCTGCGTCGCCGGACCTAGTCCTCGTCAGATCTCACCCGTCGTGGCGAGGAGTCACGCCAACCGCGTGACGATGAAATAATCTCTTCAACCCGGACCACCCCTCTTGTCATTGCGAGGAGTCGCGCCAACTGCGTGACGACGAAGCAATCTCTTCAACCCGGACCACCCCTCTTGTCATT
>CAYPNI010000020.1:0-34449 GCA_964411925.1 uncultured Nitrospirales bacterium | reverse complement strand
CCAACTGCGTGACGACGAAGCAATCTCTTCAACCCGGACCACCCCTCTTGTCATTGCGAGGAGTCGCGCCAACTGCGTGACGACGAAGCAATCTCTTCAACCCGGACCACCCCTCTTGTCATTCCCGCGAAGGCGGGAATCTCTACGCGAGATAATCGACACCGGATCAAGACATCCGCGCATTCGCAGGAATGACAACCGCACCGCACTCACCGTGCCCGAATCGGCTCCCTTCGCAACCCCTGCCGGAGACGCCCCGGTCTATCGCGGCGCCTTCGCCTCGAGATAGTCCAGCGCCACGCGCGACATCGCCTTCACCCCCAGCACCAGCGCCGACTCGTCCACCGTAAACAATGGCGAGTGGTTGGGGATCGCCTCCGTGCGTGGGACGCTCGCTGGCCGGCCGCCGAGAAAGAAGAAGAACCCTGGAACCTTCTCCTGGGAGAACGAGAAGTCCTCCGCGCCGGTCACCATCGGCGCGAGTTGCACGTTGTCGCTGCCGAACACGTCCTCGAGCGTGCCGCGCATCTGTTCGGTCAGGCCGGGATCGTTGAAGGTCACCGGGACGCCCTCGCTGATCTCGAGCGTCGCCGTGGCGCCCGCGCTCTGCGCGATGCTCGATACCGTGCGTTGCATCCGCTCGTGAATCTCACTCTTCATGTCAGGGTCGAACGTGCGGATCGTCCCGCTCATCGAGACTTCATCCGGGATGATGTTGTTGCGGACACCGCTGTGGAACGCCCCGACAGTGATAATCGCGGGGGCCGACGTAAGGTCCACCTGCCGGCTGATAATCGTCTGCAAACCGAGCACGATCTGCGATCCGACCACGATCGGATCCACGCCCGCCCACGGCTGCGCGCCGTGGGTCTGCCGGCCCTGGACTTTCACGTCGAATCGTTCCGCGCTCGCCATCATCCCCATCGGCCGGAACGCCGTCTGTCCCGCGGCCCACCCCTGTGTGATGTGCAATCCAAAGATCGCCTCGACGTCCGGGTTTTTCAGCACGCCTTCCTCGATCATCACGCCCGCGCCCCCGCGCTCACCCTTCGGCGCACCCTCCTCCGCCGGCTGGAAGATGAACTTGATCGTCCCCGGGATTTGCTCGCGCATCCCTGCGAGCACCTCCGCCGCGCCCATCAGAATCGCGACGTGCGTATCGTGTCCGCAGGCATGCATGACGCCGACGTCCTGGCCTTCGTAGGTTGAGCGAACCTTGGACGCGAACGGTTCGCCGGTCTGTTCAACCACAGGCAACGCGTCCATATCGGCACGCAGCGCGATGACGGCGCCGGGTTTCCCCCCGCGCAGAATTCCCACCACGCCGGTCTTGGCGACCTCGGTCTGGACTTCCAGCCCCAGCGATTTCAGATGCTTGGCGACCTTCGCCGCCGTCTGGACTTCCTGGTTGCTGAGTTCGGGATGTTCATGGATGTCCCGCCGCCACGCAATCACCTTGCGCTCGACCGCGCCGGCCGCCTTGTCCACCGCCTGGGCGGATTCTCCCGCCGGGCGCGCCGGACCGCAAAATAGAATGGCGGCCGTCAGTACGGCCGCCAGAAAACCTGCCTGATTCATCCCTGGAATCCTCCCGGCGCACGAGGCGCGCGGTGGAATCCTAGTACTTTTGCTTCGCCAGTGTCATCACTTCCTTCGGCACTTCCCCGTACAGTTCCGCGTCGGACCCGAAACTCTTCCCAACGATGTCGTTCAGGAATTTTCTGGGCAGCGCTGCGGCTTTCGCCTCCTGCACCACCTCGTGGACGCGCCGGATAATGCGCGCGTGGCAGTCCTCGCGGCATTTGTCGCGCACGCCCTTCTGCACGAAACACCCCATGCCCCGCCGCGTGTAAATGAGGCCCATCACCTCGAGATCGCGGTAGGCTTTCGCGACCGTGTTGAAGTTTATTCCCAGCCGGTCGCCAAGCTCCTTGATCGAGGGAAGCTGTTGACCGTCCTTCAATTGTCCAGCGGCAATCGCAAATTTCACTTGATTCTCAATTTGCTCGTACACGCTGATGCTACTGTGAATATTGATTTTTTCCAGCATTGGTTCTACTACCTTCCTTCCGTAATGTTGATCCCCAACTGCGTTCGCAATCGCTCAGCGCCTCACTACGCTATGCGAGAAACACCTTTATAGAGATACAGGGGCAATATTACATCATAGGTGTGCAGGATGCAAACCCGAGATGGGACTTTGGGTTCCCTAGCGGGGGAATCTTCGAATTCCCTCGCGCGAACGCCCGATGACCCCTCCGGGCACGGGAGTTCGACCGGCAGGGAATGGCCCGGTTTCGGTGTCGTGGATTATTTACTTGAATTTCGTCCCGGATTTAGGGATACTGTTGACAATTAGCGATAGAGTCGCGGATTCGGTCGGGCTGAAACGATGATACGAATCGCGCGAACGGGTCGAGAAGCCGTTACGTTAGCTGGGCCTGCGAACGGGTTCCAAGAGGCGCTCGCACGATGCGGGCCGGGAGAGGTTCCAAGATGAAGACGTTTGGGAGTTTGGTAGGGGCTGTCGCGTTGCTGCTCACCGCTTACGCACACGCCGAGGACGCGTCCTCCGCCGCGGGGGCGAAGTCCACAACGCAAACGCGTGCTCCGTTGACGGCCATCCCGGCCTCTCACAGCAACGCGGACAAGCGTATCGAGGAATCGATCTCCATCCCCACAGAGCAGTTGCACGGTTTCTCCATGGCCGAGCTTCAGCGCCAGGCCGCCGAACGCGTCGCGATGCTGAGCGGCGCCATCGACGGAGACAGCGCGGATGCGCACCCGTCCGAGGGCGGCTTCGGCGACTACCGGATCGGCGCCGGAGACCAGTTGGAATTCACCCTGTTCAACGAGCCCGTCCAGGTCGGAGTGCCGGGCGGCCGCGCGTTGACTGTGCGCTACGACGGCTACATTTCCCTGCCGCGCGTGCAAGACGTCAAAGTCGCCGGGCTGACCCGCCTGCAGGCGGAGGAAGAAATCAAGCGCGCTTACTCGGGCATCTATCGCAATCCCGAACTCTCACTCACGATCATCACGGCAACCAGCAAAGCCTACACCGTGACGGGCGACGTCCAGATTCCCGGCCGCTACGCGTACACGCGCGAGACGTCGTTGTGGGACGCGATTAGCCTTGCGGGCGGTCTGCGCGCGCGCAGCACCGACAGCGGAACAGGTTTCGTCGCCATCACCGGACAAATCACCAAGGCCTTCGTCATTCGCGGCAACGGCGAAGAGCGCCAGGTGGTCGCGTACGATTTGCGCGGCTTCGGCAAGCCGGGCAAGTACGACGGTGACGTCCAGATTTACTACGGCGACATCGTCTACGTGCCGGAAGGCGTGAACCTCGTATATCTGCTCGGCGAGAGCCGCTCGCCAGTGATTGTCGAGTTGACCGAAGGCATGTCGCTCCTTCAGATGCTGGCGCTGTCGGGCGGCTACAACGCGAGCACCGCCAAGCTGAATGACGTCGTCCTGCTGCGCCAGGTGGACGACGAGATGACCGATATCCACCGGTTGAACGTCCGCCGCATGCTCAAGCACAAAGAAGAAGACATGATCCTCCAACCGGGAGACATCGTATACATCCCGCAGAAAACCATGGTGCGGCTGTCGGAATTCGTCGTGCGGTTCACGAACACGATCTCGCCCTTGCTCGGCATGTATAACCTCGCAGTCGAAGCGCTCTTCACGTACGACATCAACAAGGAAACACTCGACGCGCTCGAGGATTCGAACGTCTCCGTCGGCACTCGCTCTCCGGCCCCGGCCGGTGTGACGCGTGTCCCGCGGGTCATCTCCGCGCCGAACCTCGCACCGCAGAATCTGAACTGATCGCCAGTCCATTCTTCACGCGCCCGGCCAGACTCTGGCCGGGCGCTTCCGTTTTGGAATGGCCGGACAATTTCGTGCGCGGGCGCGCCTGAATGACGATTCGGGGCACTTCCCCTGCGGGAATGGCCGGGCCGACGTGCGTAAAAGCCCCGAAAAAACCGCGGATTCGCCGCCGAACGCGCCGGGCATCCCGATTGCTCAAAGCCCAGGACAAGCCAAGTCGGCTTGATCCGGGGGAGGCAGCGGTGGAGCGGAATGAGGGTTCGTCAGACCGACGGGTGGCGCCAGCGATCCGCAGGCCGCGCCTGCGGGAGCGGCGAGACCTTGTCGCTCACCAGCACATCGCCCGCGATGTCGTAGATGACGTACTTCTGAAGCCCGTTGTCTCGTGCATCGTCCTCGATGCATCCCTGAAACGCGCGCGCCCAACCGCGCATGTCCTCGCGTTCCCAGAGTTTCTGTTCTGCCGCGGTAAGGGTGTAACGAAAGATGGTGCGCGCCATAATGCCTGCTCCCACGTCCCAGCCCAAGATCGTAGAATATGCAGATTACGAACTGAACGCTCTAGTGTAGCAGAAATACGTCCGCGAATCACGAGAGAAATCGGCCGCGCGGTCGATATGCGAAGGGGAAATTGTTGACTATGTCTACGACCTACGACTTCTGGCAGAGCAAACGAACCGGTGGTGTCTTTGCGATCAAGTTTCGCAACGGCGTCCCCGCGCGGCTCTGCGGGCCGCTCAGCAACCAGCAATACCGCGCGGCGGACGGCCGGCTGCTGCGAATGAAGCTCGAATTCTTTCACTACGGTTTTCGCTTCGAGCAGGATCCCTACGAATTTCTCATTTGCGACTAAGTCGCAGGTTCGAGAACTGATCCAAGTGCGCTTTTCGCCGCGACTGGCTTGCGGATCCGCGCGAAGCGCCGGGAACTTTCCCTCGAGCTCCGGCATTTACTTAAGTGGAGCCCCGGGGTAAGACCCAAGACCCTTCCCCTCCCGATTCGTAACCCCACCCCGGGGCTCTCACAAGTTTCTCTCCCCCGCCCGACATCGTCATTGCGAGTAGCGGGGATTGCGACGAAGCAATCTCCTCGCGTCGTTAGCCGATGATTTCGCCAGTTGGCCCCCGAACGAGCAGGTGGCTCTGAAATTAGCCGTGAACTCTCGTCGCCTCCCGCGCTGAAAGGCTGTTACGATTGCGCAATGGACGCCGCCCCTTCCACGACGCCGCTGCTCGAAGTGGCTGGGGTTACGAAGACGTTTCCGGGCGTTGTCGCGCTCGAGGGTGTCGAATTCTCG
This sequence comes from uncultured Nitrospirales bacterium, assembly GCA_964411925.1. Lineage (GTDB taxonomy): Bacteria > Hydrogenedentota > Hydrogenedentia > Hydrogenedentales > VFKU01. The sequence continues at coordinate 29,315 of CAYPNI010000020.1, read as the reverse complement.
CTGCGCTCGGGCGAGGTGCATTGCCTCGTCGGCGAGAACGGCGCCGGCAAATCGACGCTGATGAAGATCCTCGCCGGCGGCATCCGGCCCGACGCCGGAGAAATCCGCCTCGGCGGCGAACCGGTCCGGCTGCGCTCGCCCCACGACGCCCAGGCCCGCGGCATCGGCATGATCTACCAGGAATTCAACCTCGTCCCCGCGCTCAGCGTCGCGGAAAACATCTTTCTCGGGCGCGCGCCGACGCGCGGGCGCAGCCCCTTCATCGATCACCGCGCGCTACGGCGCGACGCGCGCGCGCTGCTCTCGCGCCTCGGCATCGCCCTCGATCCCCGCAAGACCGCGGGCGAATGCAGTGTCGCCGAGCAACAGATGGTCGAAATCGCCAAGGCACTCGCGCTCGACGCCCGGCTGCTGATCATGGACGAGCCCTCCGCCACGCTCACCGACGCCGAAATGAAGGCGCTGTTCACGCTGATCCGCGAACTGCGCGCGCGCGGTCTCGGCATCGTATACATCTCTCACCGGCTGGAGGAGATCTTTCACATCGGCGATCGCGTGACCGTGCTCCGCGACGGGCGGCGGGTGGACACGCGCCCCGTGGCGGATGTGAGCCGCGACGCGCTCATCCACATGATGGTCGGGCGCGAACTGAAGGACGAATTTCCCAAAGTCGTCGCATCGCCGGGCGCGGAACGTCTGCGAGTCGTGGGACTCACGCGCACGGACGCGTTCGAGGACGTTTCGTTCACCCTGCGCGCGGGCGAGATCGTCGGGCTGACCGGCCTCGTCGGCTCAGGCCGGACGGAAGTCGCCCGCGCGATCTTCGGCGCGGACCCGATCGACTCGGGCCGCATCGTCCTCGACGGCAAGGAAATCCGGCCGCGCACGCCCAAGGACGCTATCGCCGCGGGCATCGGCCTGCTCACCGAAGATCGCAAGCGGCAGGGGCTCGTCCTCGGCATGAGTGTCCGCGAAAACGTCACACTGGCAAACCTCGCCGGAGTGCCGGGCCGCGTCCTGATGCAGCGCCGCGGCGAGCGGCACATCGCCCAGGACCACGCGCGCGACCTGCGCATCCGCACGCCGGGCGTCGAGCAAGCCGCCGTGCACCTCAGCGGCGGGAACCAGCAAAAAGTCGTGCTCGCCAAGTGGCTCTTCACCGAGTCCCGCGTGCTGATGTTCGACGAACCCACCCGTGGCATCGACGTCGGCGCCAAGGTCAGCATCTACGAACTCATGAACCGCCTCGTCGCCAACGGCGCCGCGATCCTCATGATCTCCAGCGAACTCCCCGAAGTCCTCGGCATGTGCGACCGCATCCTCGTCATGCACGAAGGCCGCATCGCCGGCGAACTCTCCCGCGCCAATGCCAGCCAGGAAGCGATCATGCGCCTCGCGACAGGCGCGCACGGGAAGAACTGACTCGCCTCGGACAGACTGCAAAATCCTACGGATTCAGCAGTTTCTGCACTTCCGGCGTCTTCAGATTGTCCTTGGTGATAATCGTCACGCCGGTATCGATCCGCTTCTCGACCGGCCGGCCCTCGATCGCGTCGATTGCCGACTTCACGCCGAGGTATCCCATGTTGAACGGGTTCTGGACGATGAGCGCCTGAATCGTCCCACGCTCGAGCGCCGCAATCTCCTCGCCCGACGCGTCGAACGCGATGATCTTGATCTTCCCCGCCTTGCCCGCCGCCTCGACCGCCTGCGTCGCGCCAACCGCGCCCGGCTCGCTCTCCGCGAAGATGCCCGCGAGGTTCGGGTGAGCAGTCATCATGTCCTCGGTGACCGACATCGCCTTGGCCGCGTCGCTGTCGCAATGGAGCACGGACACGATCTCCATGCCCGGGTGCTTCGCCGCGCCCTCGCGAAACCCCTGCTCGCGCATCTCGGACGTCGCCGCGCCCGGCACAATCGGGATCACGCCCACCTCGCCCGTGCCGCCGATCAACTCCGCCAGCGTGTCCGCCGCCATGCGCGCCGCGGCGACGTTGTCAGTCGCGACGAACGACAGCGGACGGTCCGACTTCACGCCCGAATCGATCGTGATCACCGGAATCCCGGCATCCATCGCCTGGTTCAGCACATCGATCAGCGCGTTCTCGTCACACGCCGCCATCACGATCGCGTCCACGCGCCGGCTGATCATGTCCTGCACGATATTGATCTGCTTGGCGATTTCCGTCTCCTTGTCCGGCCCAAGCCAGATGATGTTCGCGTTGAATTCCTTGCCCGCCGCGTCCGCGCCGGACCGCACGGTCAACCAGAATTGGTGACCCACGCCCTTCGGCAGCACCGCGATCGTGTATTTCTTCCCAACGCCACCGCCCGCCGTGTCGGTCGTGCTCTCCCCGCCGCAACCGACGAGCGTCACGCACGTCACGAGGACCAGCAGAGATGTCCAAATCACACGGCCGGGAATGGTGGCGCAGGCATCTTGCCTGCGGGGGTTCCACCGAGCGCGAGCGAGCTGTCCGCACCGGAGAACGGGCGGCCTGGACGCCCTCGCCACTGTATACGCCAGAAGGGATGCCTGCAACGCCAGGATCTGGAAAAAGCGCGTACGCCACGATGTCATGAGTCTCATCCGTCCTTGAGCAGTCCCGCCCGGCGTTTCCGGACGTTGTCGTAATATACGAGCGCGACGATGAGCGATCCAACCAGCACGCGCTGCCAGTGAACGCTGATGTCGTTCAGATTGCAGAAATTGACCAACACATTCATGATCAGCGCGCCCGCGACCACGCCAAACGCGCCGCCCTCCCCGCCCATCAGGCTCGTACCGCCAATCACGCACGCGGCAATCGCGTCCAGCTCGTAGCCGTTCGCGCCCGCCGGGTCCGCGATGCTCGTGCGCGCGGCCAGCATGACGCCCGCAAACCCGGCCAGCAGCCCGCACAACGAATACGCCCCGACGCGCACCGCATTCACTCGAATGCCCGAGAGCCGGGCGCCCGTGAGGTTGCCTCCCGTCGCATACAGCGCGCGGCCAAAGCGCGTATGCCCCAGCACGACCGCGAAACACAACGCAATCGCCAGCGCTATCGAGATCGGAATCCACGCCGTACCCGTCTCTCCGATTTTCTGGCTGCCGCCCAGGTATCTGAACGGCGTCGGCAGTCCGCCGATTGTCACCGAACCCGCCAGCAGCATCGCCGCGCCGCGTGCGGCCATCATCATCCCGAGCGTCACGATGAACGGCGGGATGCGTCCAAGCGTCACCAGCAAACCATTGATCGCGCCGCACAACAGGCCCGTCGCGCAACCCGCCGCCACCGCGATGGCCACGGGCCATTGCAGGTTCTGGACCTCCGTCCCCTTGAAAATCTCGACGTTGGTGGACTCGGTCATCAGGATCGCCGCGACAACAGCCGACAACGCCGCAACGCTGCCGACCGAGAGATCGATGCCCGCGGTAAGGATGACGAGAATCTGCCCGACGGCCATGATCGCGACGACGCACGTGCGCAGTCCGACCTGCTGCAGGTTGCTGCGGCCGCGGAACTCCGGCGAGATCGCCGCGAGCACGATGCAAAGTACGGCGAAGATGATCAGCGGTGAATGCGCCGCGAGCGCCCGGCGAATCGCCCTCGCGCGTTCCGACGCTCCGTCCGCCTCCACCATCCGCCCGCCCCGCGCCTATTTCTGGATGACGAAGGTGTCGCGCTGTTGGCCGTCGACATCGAACGCGCCGTATTCGAGCCGGTTCCCGTCGATCTTGATGTCGAGTACCTGGTACGTCGAAACGTTCGTCATGCCGAATTGCGTATAGGCGAACTGGCCCTGCTCATAAAACTTCGTGCCCGACACGGACACGATGTAAATCGTTCCGTCCGCGGGCGAATCCACGCGCTGCTGGTTGCGCATGGGATAGGTCCGCAGGTACGCGTGGTCATGCCCCTGCAGCGCGAGGTCCACGTGATACTTGTCGAACAGCGCGCCCCACAATTCGCGCACGGCCTTGTTGTCCCGGTTCAACCCCGACGAATACGCCGGATGATGATAGACGGCGATCTTCCAGGTGGCGTCCGTGTTCGCGAGCTGCTCTTCGAGCCACGCCGCCTGATCGCCGATCGATCGGTTCGAATCGAGCATGATGAACAGCGCGTTGCTGTACCGAATCGTGTAATTCAGCTCGCCCATCGGGCTCGACTCCGGAAGCGCAAACTGGTCGAGATACCACTGGGGGTTCCCGCCCTGGTACTCGTGGTTCCCGGGCACCGGAACGACCTGCCTCCGGTCCCAGATGCCTTCCGCATTTGCGAACAGCTTGTCCCAGTCGTCCCGCTCCGCACCGCGATCCACGAGGTCGCCCGCCATGATGTAGAACGCCGCGTCGGGCCGGTGGGCAAACGACTTGTCAATCAGGTTGCCCCACGTGTCCAGGCCGTTCTGCGCGTCGCCCATGTAGAAGAACGAGAACGGCACGTTGTCCGCCGGAGCAGTCGTAAATTCCGCCGCCGCCCGCCACTGGCCCTTACCGTCTCCGACTGCATACGAATACGTCGTGCTCGGTTCGAGTCCGGATAGGGTCACGGTGTGCCAGTGCACCACCGGGTCGTTCACGAGCGTCGGTTGCACCAACTGACGCGTGACCGCCGTAATCGGCGACGCGGCCGCGGTGTCGAGCGGCGCCGCGCCCTTCTTCGCGTAGACAATCGCGCCCCCGGGAGTCCCGGTGCCCGTGCGCCATTGAATCGTCTGCGTCGTCCGCGGATCGCCGGTCCACGTAAGCACCACGTGATCCGGCGCCGCCGATGAGGGGTGGTCCGTCGTGCGGAACACGCCGACGATGCGCGCGTCGCGCCGACGCTCATCGACGCCGCGGATGAGCAACGCGCCCGCGAGTTTCTCCGGCACTTCCTGGACGGTCGCGTCGTCGTCGCTGTACGGCCGCGCGCCCGGTTCGAGAATGGCAACCGTATGCTGCCCCGGATAGATGTTTTCGACTTCCAGGTCCTTCTCGTCACGCTTTTTCTGCGCTTGAACGGCCACGAAGTAGTGTTCGCCGTTCCCCGACAGCGAATTCACCCCCAGCCCAATCTCACCGGCGTCGAAATCCTTGGACCAGACATCGAACGCGCGGTCGCCCGCCTTCACCAGATCGGCGCCCTTCTTGAACCCGCGCGCCGCCAGCCAGAACGGCTCATCGCCCAGCCGCACATCCCGGATGACGTGGACGGCCACGGGTACGCTGGCCTCGAAGTACAGGTAGTCATTACCCAGAATCTGTTTTTCGTCTTCGGTCAGAAACTCGACCGCTCTCGCCGCGTTGAACCCCTTGAGGTCCTCCGGCGACAGCGTCTCGCGCATCCGGTTGATCACGCCGGCGACGGTGTCGTGAATCGACGCGCGCGTCCCCACGTGGGCAAATACGGAAACGGCCGACGCCATCAGCAGCGAAATCGCGAGAATCTTGGTGCGCATGGGAACTACTCCTCGGAAACTCGATACCGGCCTGCGGAAACGCCCAGACTACCCAATCGAGTACGCGGCGGCCAACTCAGTGAACGCGGCTACCTGCGCGGTTTGCCATGCGGCGTCCCGGCCGAGTTCGGCCGCGAGCACGGCCGCCACCGCCGGCGCCATCGACCGCGCGTCCGCCGCATCGAGAAACAACACGCGTGTCCGCCGCGCGAGAACGTCTTCAACGCTGCGCGCCATTTCCTCGCGCGCGGCCCACAGGACCTGCGCCGCCGATACGGGCACGCGCTCGCCCAGCAGTCGCGCGTGGGCGTCGTCCGCCGATTCGAGCCGTTCGATATCCAGTGCCTGCGATCCGTACACCCGCAGCCGGTCTGTGTCATTCGTCTCGATCGCGCCGTGCAACGGCAACTCGTACGTGATACAGGGGCGCGGCTCGAGACCGCCGACGTCCGCCGCCCGATCGACCGCGTCCTCGGCCATCTTGCGGTACGTCGTCCATTTGCCGCCCGTGATCGTGACCAGCGCCGCCGGCGACACTTCAATGACGTGGTCGCGCGAAATCGCCGAGGTACGCAGGCCGCCCTCGCGCTGCACCAGCGGGCGCAGGCCGGCGAATACGGCCCGCACATCCGCCCGCGTGGGCGCCGGGTCAAGATACTTGCGGGCGTGGCCAAGCATGAACTCGATTTCGTCGGACGTCGCCCGCGGTTCGAGCGAGGGTTGGTCCACCGCGTGGTCCGTCGTCCCGATGACAACGTGGTTGTGCCACGGTATCGCAAACATGACACGGCCGTCGTCTGTCTTCGGCACCATCAGCGCCGAATCGCCCGGCAGAAACTTTCTATCGACCACGATGTGCGCGCCCTGGCTCGGCACAATCATCCGCCCGGCCTGCGCGTCGTCCAGCCGCCGCACGTCGTCCGTGAATACCCCCGTCGCGTTGATGACGACGCGCGCGCGGACCTCGAACTCGTCTCCCGCCTCGACGTCGCGCACCAACGCGCCCCGCACCTTCCCACCCTCCTTGACCAACCCGAGCACCTGCGCGTAATTCGCCACGGCCGCGCCGTGATCAACCGCCGTCTGCGCCAGCGCCAGAGCAAAGCGCGCGTCGTCGAACTGCCCGTCGTGATACAGAACGCCGCCGAGCAGGCCTTCCCGCCGCAAGGTCGGGATCTGGCCGAGCGCCGCGCGTCGGCCCAGATTCTTTGACGGCGCGATGCCGAACCGGCCGGCCATGAGCCCGTAGACGCGCAGGCCGAAGCCGTAATACGCCCCCTGCCACGCGCGGTACGTCGGAATGACGAACGTCAAGTCATGCACGAGATGCGGAGCGTTGAGCAGTGCGCGGCCCCGCTCGCGCAACGCGTCGAGCACCAGCGTCACGTTGCCCTGTTCGAGATAACGCACGCCCCCGTGCATGAGTTTCGTCGCGCGGCTGGACGTTGCCTTGGCAAAGTCGCTCTGTTCGACCAGCGCCGTGCGGTATCCGCGCGATGCCGCGTCCACGGCCGCGCCGAGGCCGGTCGCGCCTCCGCCGACAATCAGCACGTCCCACGGCTCGGTCTCCGAGCGCAGGCGTGCGAGCATGTGGTCCCGGTTCACGCGGCGGATGCCCCCTGATCGCACGTGCTTGTGCCCAAGCCATGCGCAAGCAACTAGCCTACGGGCTGGCGATGCGCGATGCAATCGCGCCTGCGCCCGTTCGCGCGGCGGAGCGCAATACCGCTACTATGATCCGCGGAGTCCGGCCGGATTGGACACGCGCATTCTCTACCTCATCGAAGCGCACTTCTTGACCGTTCTTCTCGTCCTGCTGACGGTCGTAGTGCTCTCTCGGGTGTTGCGGCGCCAGCGCCGGCCCGGCGCGACGATGGCCTGGATTCTTGCCATCGTCCTCGTGCCCTACCTCGGCATTCCCGGCTACGTCCTGTTCGGATCGCGCAAGGTCCGCGCGGTGCGCAGCGAAAAACACCGGCTGCACCAAACGCGCATGGATCGGGCTACGCGCCTGCTCGAGTTCGACCACGAAGCGGAGGACGTGCTCACCAGCAACGGCGTTCGGCCCCCGACGCGCTGTAACCGCGTCGAATTCATCGCGGACGGCGTGCAGGCGTACGAACGCATCCTCCGCGAGATCGAAGGCGCCGAACGCTCGATCTATCTTCAGACGTATGCCTTCCTCGCCGACGAGGTGTCCGCCCGCGTCCGGGACGCGCTCGCCCGCAAGGCCGCGCAGGGAGTCGATGTCCGGCTGCTGATCGACAGCTACGGGTCAATCCGCACCTCCAGCGCCTTCTTGCGCCCGCTGCGCGACGCCGGCGGCTGCGTAGCGCGGTTCATGCCGTTGCTGCCCGTGTCGCGCCACTGGTCGATCAACCTGCGAAATCACCGCAAGACGTTCATCATCGACGGCCGGATCGCCTCCGTCGGCGGGATGAACTTCGGCAAGCCGTACATGGGCCCCGATCCAGACCCCGTCCGCTGGATTGATACGGTCGTGATTCTCGAAGGGCCCGCCGTGTCGGACGTACTCGAGGTGTTCGCAAGCGACTGGAACTTCGCCAGCGGCGATCTCATCAACATGGCCCACGCCGGCCGGGCGATGGCCCCGGAGACGGACGGGGACGACATCGTCCAGGTCGTCGCCAGCGGGCCCGACGTACAGAGGGATCCGTTGTACGAAGGCGTCCTGGCGTCCATTCACGCCGCGCGCGAACGCATCTGGATGGTTACGCCGTATTTCGCGCCGGGGGACGAGTTGTTCCGCGCATTGCTGATGCAGGCCCGAATCGGGCGCGACGTCCGCCTGCTGATGCCCGCGAAATCAAACCACGTGACGGCTGATCTCGTGCGCGGGCCCTACCTGCGCCAGTTGGCGCGCGAGGGCGGCAAAGTCCTGCTCTACGATGCACCGATGATACACGCGAAAAACATCGTCTTCGACGAACGCACCGCGGTCACCGGCACCATGAACTTCGACCTGCGCAGCCTGGACGTGAATTTCGAAGTCGCGATGTTCGCCTACAACCGCGCGCGGATTCGCGAAATCGCCGCATGGATGGAGGGGTACATGGCGCGCGCAACACGATACGAGCCCGTGACCCCGTCCGGCGCGCGCCTGATGCTCGAACAGGTCATGTTCCTGTTTACGCCGCTGCTTTGATCCAGCCGAGTCTCATTTGATCGACTTGCGGATGCGCTTCATTCCGTCCCAGACGGTGTCGAAAAGCAAACGGGTCGCATCGCTCACTTCGGCGACAGTCTCCTCCGTCGCGCGGCGGATCGGACGTGCGTCGCGCCTGATGCTGTCGAATGTCTTTTCGAGACCCTGGAATTCCTTTTTGATATCCGCCTTCATCAGGTGCGCTTGCACGCGCAACTCATCGCGCAGACGTTCGAGCCGCTCCATCTCTTCTTCCAGAATTCGTTTGCCGGCATCCTTCGCCATGCCCGGTCCCTCCTCGTGCGTTCCAGCCTTTCAGTATAGCGGGCCATCGCCACGACGGCGCCGCCGCGCGTCCACACGCATTGAACGTTCCGGCCCGCCGTGTGCTAAGATTCGCTCGCTTTTGGGCGGCGTAGCTCAGTTGGTTAGAGCAGCGGAATCATAATCCGCGTGTCCGGGGTTCGAATCCCTGCGCCGCTACCATTACTCCCGCCAGACCCCCGGAGACTCGACCCATGCCGGACGCCGGCAGTCAGCTTCGCGACCACGTCCGCGAGGCGCTGACAGGTTTTGGCATCTCCGCGACGACCGATTCCCTGCTCATCGCCGTGTCCGGCGGACCGGATTCCGTCGCCCTGCTAAACCTCGTCGTCGAGGCCGGGTTTCGCGCCGAAGTCGCGCATCTCGACCACCTGACGCGCTCCGGCGCGAGCACGGACGACGCCCGGTTCGTTGAGGCGCTGGCGCGCTCGCTCAATGTCCCCTTCCACCTGCACTCCGAGGATGTCGGCGCGGGCGCCGCGGATTCGGCCATGTCGTTCGAGGAATATGCGCGCGAGCGCCGGTATGCGTTCTTTCTCGAGACCGCGCGGGTGTGCGGCTGCAGGGCGATTGTGACCGGGCACCACGCGGATGACCAGGCGGAGACGGTGCTCATGCGCTTCATCCGCGGCGCGTCGCCGAGCGGCCTCTCGGGCATACCCGCGGAGACCGTTCGCGAGGGGGTGCGCGTCGTGCGGCCGCTGCTCGAGATCCGCCGGCGCGACGTCATCGCCTACCTGCATGCGCGCGACCTCGCCTATTGCCGCGACGAAACGAACGAGGACATCAGCTTCGCGCGCAACCGCGTACGCCACGAGTTGTTACCGCACCTCGCGCGCGAGTACAACCCCCGCATCTTCGACGCCATCGACCGGCTCGCGGATCTCTCGCGCGCCGAGGATCAACTCGTGCAGAAACTTGCGGACGACTTCATGGCGCGCTGCATCCAAAAAGGCTCCATCGTCGTACGCGCCGCGTTCGCCGAAGGGCACCGCGCCCTGCAACGGCGAACGGTCGCCGCGCTCGCGATCAATCACGGCGTGCAACCCGATGCCGAGGGCGTCGAGCGCGCGATCCGCTTCATCCTGGAAGCGCCGTCGAACAAGTACTTCGACCTCGGCGCCGGTGTCCGGCTCAGTTCGGCGCGCGATCAGGTCTCGATCGTCCTCTCGATGGAAGACGCGCCCGATTCGAGCGAGATAGCCATCTCCGTCCCGGGTGAAACGAAGGCATTCGGCACGCGTCTGCGCGTCACGATGCTCGAGCGGCCCCCGGACGGGCCCCTCTCCGCCTATTGCACGCCGCGGCGCCAGGTCGTAGACGCCCGCGTGCTGAAGGGCGAAATACGTGTGCGCCACCGGCGAAACGGCGACCGCATCGCGCCGCTCGGCGCGGGCGGATCGCGCAAACTTAAAGATTATCTGCGCGACGTCGGCGTGCCTCCGACGGAGCGCGACCGCATCTTGCTCATTACCGCGGGCGGCGAGATCGTCTGGGTCGTCGGCCACGCCGTGGCACAGTCCGCCGCCGTGACGGAAAAAACCGCACAGCTCGCGCAAATCGAGGTCGTCGATGAGGCGGAGTGAGCGGCCCCTCTACTCGGCGAAACAAATTCACGATCGGGTCCAGGAACTCGCGCGCGCCATCGCCGCGGACTGCGGCGATACGGAGATCGTCGCACTCGTCGTGCTCAAGGGCGCGCTGCATTTCGGGTCGGACCTGCTTCGCGCGCTCGGCATGCCGGCGACGATCGATTTCGTCCAGGCGCGGAGTTACCGCGGCGCAGAGAGCACCGGCGGCATCACGATGCTCGCCCGGCCGACACAGGACCTGCGCGGCAAGCACGTCCTCATCATCGAGGACATTCTCGACACCGGCGTGACCGCAAAGGCGCTCATCGAGTTCGTGCGCGCGGAAGGGGCCGCTGAGGTGCGGTTCTGTGCGCTATTCGACAAACCGTCCCGCCGGAAGACCCCGATCCGCGCCGACTACCTCGGCTTCACCGTCGAAGACATCTTCATCGTCGGCTATGGCATGGACTACGAGGAACGGTTTCGCGAACTTCCCGCCGTCTACGCCTTGACCGAAGCGGCGTCCCCGCCGCGTTAGCCCCGTGTCACGAGCCGCCACGCCATTCACACGTCAACCCCAAGTTTTCGGCCGATCCCCCAGTTTCCGGAGCCTTCCGCCGTCTTGGGGGATTAACTGAGGCGTTGCCCGAAAATTCTCCCGGGAGTATCGATTGACCGCCGCTCGGCCCGACAAAGAGTCCCCGGCTCGCGTGTGGCGATGGCTTGCGGCCGCCGGGCTCCTCGCCGCGGGCGCCGCGCTCCTCGCGGTGCCCGGCCCCGTCGCCACGTATACCGGTTATCGCTCGCTAAACACCCACGCGATGGGACTGGTCGATGAGACCCTGGATCGCGATCAATCCACGTTTCTCGTCATCACCGCGATCAAGACCTCGCTCGCGGTCATCGAAGGCAGCAGTGTCGGCGTCGGATTTCAACTGGAGATCGGCGACATTGCACAGCCCGCCTACGACTATGTCGATTTCTTCTGGGAAATGTTCCTGTACGCGTTTCTTGTGATGGGCTTCTACAAAATTCTGCTCGAGACCGGCCTGCTCGAACTCGGCTTCGCGTTCATGGGCATCGGGCTCGGCCTCCTGGCCATGTCGATCGCGGTAAACGCCCGGCGCGCCGTCCTGTGGCGCTGGGGCAAGCGCACGCTGTTGGGCGGGCTGTTGTTCACCTATGCCGTCCCGCTCGCGCTCGTCTCGACCGACGCGCTGGCCGATCGTTATCTCAATGCAATTCGCGAACAGCACCTCAAGAAAATCACCTCGCTCGAAAACGAGATGGACGCCCTCGCCATCCGCTTCACGCTGCTGCGCAACGAAATCAACATCCTCCAGCCGGGCCAGAGCTTCGAAGAACTCAAGAACGGCATGCTCGCCATCGTCCGTCAGGCGGGCAGCACCATTCAGACCGGCCTGACGGCATTTCTCTACTACGTGCTCGTCATCGCGTTCGAAATCATCTTCTTCCCCTTCGTCAGCGCATACATCCTTTACAAATTCGGCCAACTCGCCCTCGGGCGCATGCTGCCGCCGCCCGCCGCCGAGACGCCAGAAGGCGATCGCTCGAATTCCGCGGCTGCCGCATAAATCTAAACGATTGAATCTCAGGACCCACGATCGTCTTGGGAGAGACCGCTACGCAACGGCCATGCGCGTTGGCCTGCGCCAGACCTGTCATTGCGAGGAGCGGGCTGTGCGACGAAGCAATCTCTTCAACCGAAGTACTCCGGTTTTCAGTTGTTGATCTTCCTGCCATGCCCTCTCCGGCGGTTTCGAATGAACTCCTAGATTGCCCCGCGAAATTGCGGTACGATGCGGGCCTGAACCGGGGCGTTTTGCAGGAGTACGGGTCATGGCTAATCGCATTACACGACGGAACTTCATGAAGGCGGCCGGCGCGGGCGCCGCGGGATTGGCTGCGGGCGGCCTATTGGCTCGCGACGCCGCGGCAGCCACACGCACCTACAACATCAGTCTCGCCGGGTGGTCGCTTCACCGGACCATCGGGACCAAGCCGGACCAGGTGCCGATGCTCGACTTTCCAAAACTCGCCGCGGACGAATTCGGCATCGACACCATCGAACTCGTGAACCGCATGCTCGCTTCGACGGAGAAGTCGTACGTCGACGAGTTCATCAAGAACGCCGCCGCGAAGAAAGTCAAAATCGCACTGATCATGGTGGACGGCGCGGGCAACGTCGGCGCGGCATCCGAAGACGCCCGCAAGAAGGCGGTCGAACAACATAGCCAATGGATCGATATCGCCTCGGCGATGGGCTGCTACTGCATCCGGATGAACTGGGCCGGGCACACCGACGCGACCCTGGCGACGCCCGAAGCGTTGAACGAACACATCGACCGCTCCGCCGCCCCGCTGGTGGAGATCTGCAAGTACGCCGACAAAAAAAAGCTCGATGTGATCATCGAGAACCACTGGGGCCCGTCGTCGTATCCGGACGCGCTCATCGGCCTGATCAAAAAGGTCGATCATCCCAGGTTCGGCACGCTGCCCGATTTCGGGAATTTTCCCGAAGAGGTGGACAAGTACGACGCCGTCGACCGCATGATGCCATATGCCAAGGCCGTCAGCGCCAAGTGTTACGACTTCGACGCGGCCACAGGCGAGGAAACCAAACTCAACTACGAACGGTTCATGCAGATTGTCGTGGACAAGCACGGCTATCACGGCAACATCGGCATCGAATACGAGGGCAACCGTCTTAGCGAGTTCGACGGCATCAAGGCGTGCAAGAAACTACTCGAACGGCTCCGGGGCTGAGCGCGGCGTCGGAGGGCCACCCATGCCCGGGTTCGAAGAGGGCGAATTCTTCGCCGACCGCTACGAAATCAAGCAACAGCTTGGACGCGGCGGCATGGGCATGGTCTACCTCGCGCAAGACTGGAAGGATCAGCGGCCCGTCGCGCTCAAGACCCTCCTCCCCAAGTTCGCCGAATTACCCCAGGCCGTCGCGCGTTTCGAACGCGAAATCAACGCCGCCCGGAATATCGATCACCGCGCCGTCGTGAAGATTTATGACTCCGGCACGGTCAACGGCACGCTCTACTACGCGATGGAGTACATCGAAGGCAAGAGCGTGCGCGCATGGATGCGCGAGAAGAAAAAAGCCGGCAAGCGCATTGGACTGGGCTCCGCCGTCCGCATCCTCGGCATGATCGCCAGCGCGCTCGAAAAAGCGCACGCGTTCACCATTCACCGGGATCTCTCGCCGGAAAATGTCATGGTCACCGTCAGCGGCGACGTCAAACTGCTCGATTTCGGCCTCGCCAAGTTGACCGATTCAAACCAGGAACTCACGCGCGTCGGCGTCACGCTTGGTAAGCTGCAATACAGCTCGCCGGAACAGCGGGCCGACGCAAAGAACGTGGATCACCGCGCAGACATCTATTCGCTCGGTGTCATGTTCTACGAACTCCTGTCCGGCGAATTGCCGCGCCCCGACGTGAAGCTCAGTTCGGTTGTGCCGTGGCTGCCGCCGGAGGCGGACGCTTTCGTCGAACGCGCCACGGCGAACGACCCCAACGATCGGTTCCAGACCGCGCGCGATTTCCGCAAGGCGTTAATGGTGGTCTACGAACAGTCAAAGGGACTCGAGCGCGACGTGAAGCCCGCCGCTCCCGCGCTCGGCTCCATCGGACTCGAGGAGATCCCGTCCCCGCGCAGGGCACGCCGAGGCGTAGACGCCATCCCCGAGGCGCCCACCGCCACCCCCCGCGCGCGACCGAAAACGGGACTGCGAGCCTCGTTCGGCCGGTTCTGGCGACGGATTTTTCGCCGCAAATGACGCAGGTCTCAACCGATGGGACAATAAATGCCGCGCATTATCGTCAAATTAGTGTCACGTAGGGGGCCGCTCTTGATCGCGCACGGTTTCACGTTCCTCATTGCGTTAGCGCTCGTCGCCGCCGGCCCTGCCGCCGCGGAGGATTCGTTGCCGGCGGGCGAGGCCGTCGTCGCCAATGTCAACGCCCGCGACGACGGCGCGCACGTGCACATCAAGGCGACGATAACCCTGCGCGACAAGGGCGGAAGCGAGCGCGTGCGCGAATCGGAAAGCTGGCGAAAGTATTACGGCGCGGACAAGAAGACGCTGTTCTTTTTCACGAGTCCCGCCAACATCCGCGACACCGGATTCCTGACGTTTGACTACGCCGACGCTGCGCGCGACGACGACCAGTGGTTGTATTTACCCGCGGCCCGCAAAGTGCGGCGGATTTCCGCCAGCGACCGCGGCGATTTCTTCGTCGGTACGGACTTCACGTTCGAGGACATTAAGAAAGAATCGAAAATCAGCGCGGAAGACTTCACATTCAAGACACTCGGCGAAGAAACTATCGACGGGCACGCGTGCTACAAAGTCGAAGCGACCCCCATCGACGCCGCGACGGCCAAGGAACTCGGTTACGCCCGCGCCGTGAGCTGGTTCGACAAGGATATCTGGCTGTCGCGCAAGGCCGAACATTTCGACGCCAGCGGCAAACTGCAGCGCACCATTCTCTCCCAGGACCTCGAACAAATCGACGGCATCTGGACCGCCCGCCGGGTCACCGCGACCAACCTGAAAACCGGCCACTCGTCGATATTCCAATTCACCGAAGTCGATTACGCCTCCCCCGTGGACGATGTCCTGTTTACCGAACGGTCCCTCGCCCGGGGCGTAAGGAATTAGGCGCCGGGGAGGACGAGCGTCCCCGCCCTCGCGATCAGGCCAGGTTGCGTTGCGCCGTCCCCGAGAGTAGTAGCCATAGAAAAAACGGCCCGCCAAGCAACGCCGTGATGACGCCCACCGGCAATTCCGCCGGCGCGAGCACGATGCGCGCCACGGTGTCACACGAAACCAAGAACGCGCCGCCGAACAGCATCGACGCGGGCGCGAGGTGCCGGTGATCGGGCCCCACCACGAGCCGGCACATGTGCGGCACCATCATTCCCACGAACCCGATCGGCCCGCACACCGCCACGACGCCGCCGACCGTGAGCGACACGATGAAGAACAGCAGCCGCTTCGTGCGGGGCACGTCCACGCCGCGGCCCATCGCGAGGTCGTCGCCGAGCACAAGCAGGTTCAGTTCGTGCCGCGCGAGCCAAAGCACGATCGCGCCGGCGGCGACGAACGGAAGCATCCCCAGGACCGCGTCGTAATCGACAATCGACAGCCCGCCCATGACCCACCGCAGCATGCGAAACGCGTTGTACACGTCCGCCGTGTACTGCACGAACAGAATCAGGCTCGAAAAGAAGAAACTCACCGCCACGCCCGCGAGCAGAAGCGTCGCCGTCGAAAATCCGCCCCGCATGAACGTCAGCCCGTACACCAGCGACGTCGAGATCATCGCGCCGGCGAACGCCGCGGCCGATGTGCCGCTCACGCCGAGCCAGACGCCCGTGAACCCGAGCTGCACGGCGAGTGCCGCGCCGAACGAAGCGCCGCTCGACACGCCAAGCGTAAACGGCGTCGCGAGCGGATTGCGGAACAGCGACTGGAAGGCCATCCCGCTCACGGCGAGCGCGGCCCCCGCCAGGAACCCGGCCAGCACGCGCGGCACGCGCAACTCCCAGAATACCGTCGCGCCGATTTCCGTGCCGCCGGGATACACGCCGCCCGCCGCAAACCCGTCCGGGCCGATGAACGGAGCAATGATCGCCACAGCGACTGCGACCGCGCCGAACAGCGCGACGGCTCGCGGCGGTTTCATGGTTCCCGCTCCACCGGCCGCACGAGCGTGTCGCCGTTGGCCAGCGAAACAATGCGCTCGAAAGCCGCGTCGTACACGTCTTCGATGACGCCCTTGCGCAGCAACGCCTCCGGCCCGCCGCTGAATTGCACGCGGCCGTGCTTGAGCGCCACCGCGTGGTCGCTGAACCGCAGCACGCTGTTGATGTCGTGCGTGACGTACAACATCGTCACGCCTTCGTCCCGGTTCAGCCGGCGCAGCAGCCCAAGCACCTCGACCTGGTGCCGGTAATCCAGAAACGTCGCCGGCTCGTCGAGGAGCAGGATTTGCGCACCCTGCGCCAGTGCCGCCGCGACAAATACGCGCTGCCGCTCGCCGCCGCTCAGCGTGTCCATCGGGCGTTCGGCAAACTCTGCCGTCTCCGTGCGCCGCATCGCCTCGTCCGCCGCGCGGATGTCTTCGGCAGTCAACGATGAAAACGGGCTCAGGTGCGGATACCGGCCCATGAGCACGAATTCGCGCACGCGGAACGGCCAATAGCGCGCATCCGCCTGCGGAACGTACCCCATCACGCGTGCAAGCGCCCGTTGCGAGTAGGACTCGATACGTTTGCCGCAGACACCGATCGCCCCCGACTCCGGGCGGACGATACGCACGAGACTGCGCAGCAAGGTGCTCTTCCCCGCGCCGTTCGGCCCGAGAATCGAGACGAATCGGCCGGGCTCGACCGTCAAATCGACGCCGTTCAGCACGGGCTCTCCGCCGAGCGCGCATACGAGATCCCGGACCTCGATCGCCGCCGTCATCGCGCACCCCAGTCAGCTTCCGGATGCAGTACGCGAGCGAGGTCCTCCAGCGTGTCCACGAATCGCGGGCCCGGAATGGACACGTAATCGCCGACCATCAAATGCACGCGCCCTTCCCGCGCCGCGCGCAGGCCCGGCACCGTCCGCCACTCGTCCAACAGGTCTTCGCGCGTATACGTCGCTCGTTCGAGACTCGGCACGAGCTCGATGATCACGTCCGGATCAAGGCGGATGAGCCCTTCCGGTGCGACTTCCGGAAATGCGATCCCGTCGTCCGGATACGCATTTTCTCCGCCGGCAAACACGATCAATTCGTCGTACCATTGGCCGCGCCCCGCGGC
This sequence comes from uncultured Nitrospirales bacterium, assembly GCA_964411925.1. Lineage (GTDB taxonomy): Bacteria > Hydrogenedentota > Hydrogenedentia > Hydrogenedentales > VFKU01. The sequence goes on along the minus strand of CAYPNI010000020.1, from coordinate 11,975 downwards.
ATACACCGACTCGATCCGACCCTTGCCCAGTTCCCGCGCGGAGGATAACAGCACGCGCGGCCGGGGCAGGTCCGCGATCTTCTGTTGCACCGACTCGATGCGATCGCGGCACGCCGCCACCAGCGAGTCGCCGGCATCGGGCACCCCCAGCTGATCGGCCAGCACCTCGAACGACTGTAAGATCCCCTCGATGCTGCGGTGATCGACGGAAATCACGGGAACGTCGAGCGTGTGGAGACGATTCCGCGCCTCGGAGTGTATTTCGAGGACGCAGACAACGTCCGGCCGCAACGCGACGATCGCCTCGTAGTTTGGGTCGATAAACCCGCCGACGATTGTCTTCTGCGCCGCTTCGGGCGGATACATGCAATACCGCGTCACGCCCACGACGCGGTCCCCGAGGCCCAGCGCGAAGAGTGTCTCGGTAATGCTCGGCGCAAGCGATACGATGCGTCGCGCCACCGCCGGCGCTTCGCGGTCCGCGGGCGCGCCGCCGCCGAACCCGGCGCGCAGCCCGGCCGCCGCGCCGAAGGCGATGATGAGGACAGCAAAGACAGTGAGTCGGTTCATAAAGTAGCCGCGGCGTCCCGCCGCGTGCATTCGCGAGAGTATACCGGTTGACCAAGACGCGCGACGGCCGGAAGAATCCGCCCCTGGTTTGACGCGGGAGGTCCGCGCCGTGAATGACCCAGGCGCTTGATGCCTGATCACCGGGCTTTGGCGATCTCCTCGACAATCTGCAACGCCTTCGCGCGCGGGTTGGCCGCGTCGCGAATCGGTCGGCCGACGACGATATGCGTCGCCCCCGCGGAAACGGCCTCGCCCGGCGTCATCGCGCGCTTGTGGTCGGACACCCCATCGCCCGCCGGCCGGATGCCGGGACACACCAGCGTAAATCCCGCTCCACACCGTCCGCGCAGCATCGCGGCCTCGCGGCCCGACGCGATCAGCCCGTCCGCGCCGTTCGCCAGCGCCGTCTCGGCGCGCCACGCCACATACTCCGGCACGGTCTTGAACTTCCACGGCTCTCCCACCAGGAACATGCCGCGCAAGTCGTCCTCGCCAAGACTGGTCAGCAACGTAACCTGCAGGATCTTGAGCCCGCTCTCACCCCGGCCCGCGCGCGCCGCCGCGGCCGTCTTCGCGCCGCCGTGGATCGTGAGCAGTTTCACCGCGGGTTTCGATGCAATGTGACGGACGCCGCGCGTGATGGTCTCCGGGATGTCGTCCATCTTGAGATCGAGGAACACCTGCATCCCTCGCCGGGACATCTCGTCAACCACGGTCCAGCCCTGGCTGATGAACAGTTCATAGCCGATCTTGACGAACGAGACGGCGTCGCCGAGGGCATCGGCGAAACGCAGCGCCTCGTCGCGCGTGGAGACGTCCAGTGCGACGATTAGGCGGTCTTTGGGCGTGAGCGCGTTCATGGGTAGCGTTGGCGAAGTGCAGGCGCGAAGCCCGCGCACGTGGACTTTACCGGCTTGGCGCACGCGCGATCAATTCGCGCCGCCTAAACCGTCGCGCGCGCCGGACCGTCCAACCGTAGTGGGATTTTGTCCACGGGGACACACCCGCTATCGTGGGGCTCGGGAGGATAACGCCGTGGCCGGCGCATCGAGACGCACTGCATGGTCTGCGGCAGCCCTGTTGCTCGGAGGACTGCTCGTCGCGCTGCTCCTCGTGCCGACGGACGGCGTCCGTGCGCCGACATCCCTTCCGGCGCCGCCGCCCGTCCCTGACGTTCAGCCGGCATCGCCCGCCGATGCCGCGTCCACGACCGTTGCGCCGGCGCCCGAGCCGGTCGCACCGCCGGAACTGCTCGCAACCGCTGACGAACTACAAGCGCAGTACGACTCTCTCAAGGGCGACATGCCCGAGGAGTTGTCGGGACCGATGGACCAGGAAATCGGTGTCGTTGAGGGGGCGGTCGCCAACCTTTTGGCCGCAATCGCTCAGGAACCTGAAAACGAATCGCTCAAGCGGATGCTGGTCGCCACGTATCGCAACGAGGTGCGCCTGCTCAAGAAAGCGCTGCATCTGTCCGGCGACGCCCCCGACGAGGACATTGAGCCGTAGCGATCCCGCCAGAGAATCCCTACGATCCCCAGCACGCGGCCCCCCTATTCACTCACATGCTTCCCCGGCCTCCCGTTCCACTCTATTCGAATGCCAGCTTGCCGAATCGTGCCGGCACATGAAAGTCCAGCGTCTCCCCCACGTCCGCCCAGTAACTCCAGTGCGGATGCGAGGATTTGTCCGCGCACTTGTAGAAGTTCGCCGTCCAGATTTCACCGCCCGGCCGGCCAAGCGGACCGGTGAACGATTCGAATAGCGCGATCGGCACGCGATACGAAACCGTCCACGTCACCGGCTCATCCGTTTCCTGCCCGATCGCGCCGCTGAGTGATGTGTGCACGTCGATGCCCTTCGCGAGATCTGCCGAAACTTCGGTGTACTTCTGAAATGTGCCGTCCGGCCCGCGCGGTTTCTCGACGTACCACAGCAGCAGTGTGCCGATCGCGTTGAATTCGAAATTGAAATAGCCGCGATCGGCCCGGGGTTTCACAAAGAACTCCACGCACGAATCCTCGTGCGTCGGCGACTGATACGCCGTGTGACGCGCAACGACGTATCGATCTTCGACCCGGAACATCACGGCGATCGACTCGCCGTCGTGCAGCACGCGAGCCTGCGTAATCGGCCGGTGGCCGCTGCTACGCGGGTGAAACCAGTCAATCGTGACCGTCGCTGCAGCGGCCCAGTCCGGCGCGTCCCAGGCGGCCGTTACGGCGGGAAGCGATTGGACCCGATGGACGGTATAGACAGGATGGATCGTGTCTGTCTGCGAGAACATGGCGGCCCCATAAAGCACAACCGTTACTGGGAACATGCCGACACCTTACCAGAGTCCGAAGCGGCATCGCGTTTCCTCGTTCCGCTTCGCATTGTTCCAATGATCACCATTCATCCCAATCGAACCCACGGGCGGACCCCGCGTGACTCACCCCGTTTTTGCCCACGCGGCTCGGCACGTGCAAGAATGCGCGACCCATGAAAATCCGCAACGTCATCCCGATGCTCGCCACTGGGGACATGGAGGCGACAGTCCGCTTCTACCGCGACGCGCTCGGCTTCGAGCTGCGCGACAAGTTCGATTCGGGCGGGCGCACCTGGTGGTGCGAAATGATGCGCGACGGCCATGCGCTGATGTTCACGCAACACGAAGTGGACGTGGACGCGCCCGGCGCACGCGCCGGTTTCGCGCAGACGTCAATCAACGTCTACCTCGATTCTGGCATCGCCGAGTTCCACGCGCGCCTCAAGAACTCCGGGTACTCTGTTTCGCAAATGCGCGTGACGTTTTACCGCATGCGCGAGTTCGACCTGCGCGACCCCGCCGGATACACGGTACTCATTGGCCAGCCCACGGATGAAGACCCCACCGTAGTCGACCCGGCCGCGCCGCCGTTCTGATACGTTTGATGAACCGGGAAGACGGTTTTTTGGAAAGCACCAACGCGACACGCCTACGGCCCCGCGACTGGGCCACGGTACTGGTCGTATCCGTGGTCGCGTTCTTCTCACGCTCGTGGGAAGGCAACTTCGACCTGGACCCGCTCCACTACGCGGCCGCCGCGAAGACCATGGCGGTCACCGGCGAATGGCTCGTTGTGCAGGACCAGCCGGGATCGCACTATTTCACAAAGCCCCCCCTGTTCTTCTGGCTCACGGCCGTCAACTACGAACTCTTCGGTGTCACCACGGCCGCCACGCGTTTCTGGACGGCCCTCTCCGGCGTGGCAGCATGTCTGGTCACCGCCGCGTTTGGGCGCGATCTGTTTGGGAGAGCGGCGGGACTCCTGGCCGGGTGCATGCTCGCGACCTCGAGCGGCATGATCATGACCGCAACGTCGTTCAAGCTGGATCCGCCGATGACGCTCGTCGCCGTCACGTCCGCCTACATCGCGTGGATTGCCTGCCGCCAGGACAAGCCCCACCTGCTCATCTGGTGCGGCGTCGTCGCCGGCGTCGGGGGAATGGTCAAGCAACCCGGCCTGCTCATCGGATTGTGTATGCCGTTGCTGCTGCTGCCATGGACGCGACCTCGCTGGCTCCTGCACTGGTGGATTCCCGCGGCGCTCGCCGTGGCTTTCGCCATCGTGGCCCCGTGGCACATCGCCGTTTGGAACAGGGTCGGCTCGGAGTTCTTCGACATTTACTTAGGGAGAGAGGTGGTCGAGCGATTTGAGCGGGAAAGAGGCGTGTTCGCTTCCGTCACGAAGGCGCTTTCCTCGCTGGCCAACGAAACGATTCCCTGGTTCCCATTGGCCATCGCCGGAGGGGTGTACGCGCGCCGCGCGCAGCCTGACGTTCGTCTCGCGCTTCGATTCTTCCTCGGCTGGCTCGTGTTCGTTGTAATCATGACCGCGGCGCCCGAACGACAATACCAGCGATATGCGGAACCGGCGTGTCCCGCGGTCGCGCTTCTCGCGGCGTACGCCGTCGCGCGCATCGGCGGCGTGGCGGTGGAAAAGCGAGCGCAGCCAATCGTCCTGACTCTCGCGTTCGTGGCGGCCGTCGTGGTGGCTTTGCTCCCCTTCCCCGTCCGCGAGACGCCCTGCAACGACTATGTAGCCGCACGCCCGATCATGGACGGTTTAGGCGCCGGAGACACCGTGGGCATTGTCGATCCGGAAGTCGCGCCCGGTCTGAGCGTCGCGCACAGCCAGTACTTCATTCGGGCTCCCGTCTGGTTCTACCTCGATCGCACGCTTTACTCGTACGCGACTGCGCAGGACGCGTTTTCGGACGGTCAGGCCGTATTGACCGTCAACGCCAAGTATGAGGAAGAGTGCGAGGAGTACGGATACGTCCCCCTGGACGTGGGGCCGGTGAACCGCCGAGCGCGGCTGGTCACGATCATGGTGAACTTCGACCTTCTTGACCGCGAGCGCGCCAATGACCAATAGCGGCCGCATCGTTTCCGTGAACGTCTCGCCGGGCCGCAAGGTCGAGCACAATGGCGAGATCGTCGGCACGGGTATTTTCAAGGAACCGATCGCCGATCGCGTGATGGTTCGCCGCCTCAACATCGAAGGCGATCGGCAGATCGACCTGCGCTACCACGGTGGCGAACACAAGGCCGTCTACGCCTATCCTCACGAGCACTACGCGCTCTGGGCCGCGGAACTCGGCCGCGACGACCTCGCCCCCGGCCAGTTCGGAGAGAATCTCACCACCGAAGGCCTGCTCGAGGACGCCGTCCACATCGGCGATCGGTTCCGCATCGGCGGCGCCGTGCTCGAAGTGACCCAACCTCGCGTGCCGTGCTTCAAGCTCGGCATCAAAATGGGCGACGCCGCGTTTCCCAAACGCTTCCTGCAGAGCATGCGCTCGGGGTTCTACCTGCGCGTAATCGAGGAAGGCGAGATCGGTGCAGGGGACGCCGTCGAGCGCATCGAAGTCGGCCCCGAAGCCATCTCGGTCCGCGCGCTCTATCACCTTCGTTTCCGAGACCCGCAAAACAAGCCCGAGCTCCAGCGCGCGCTCAGCATCCCAGCGCTAAGCAAGGAATGGCGAAGGGAACTGAGTGGACTGTAATCGAGTCAGGCGTTTTTCTGATCGCTTCCGTCGACGCCGTCCATCTCGTCCAACTAGTCTATATCGTCCGCCGTCCCTCTGCGTCGCGACGTGCCGTTTCGCTACAATACCCGCCCCATGGCCACGCCATCCGTGAACCCCGACGCGCCAAAACAGGAAGTCTGGACCGTCACGCAACTCGCGCGGCGCGTCAAGGGCGTCCTCGAGGGCCAGGTCGGCCCCGTCTGGGTCTCCGGCGAAATCTCGAACTGGCGTCCGTCGCCCGCCGGACACGTCTACTTCACCCTCAAGGACGACCAGAGCCAGGTCCGCGCGGTCATGTTCCGCGGACGCATGAGCGCCGTGCGGTTCAGGCCCGAGAACGGCCTCGAAGTGCTCGTGCGCGGTCTCGCAACGCTGTACGAAACCCGCGGCGACTTCCAGATCATCTGCGAGGAAATGCAGCCCCGCGGCGTCGGCGCGCTCCAACTCGCGTTCGAAAAACTCAAAGCCAAGCTCGACGCCGAGGGCCTATTCGCGCCCGAGCACAAGAAGCCGCTTCCCATGCTCCCGCGCCGCATCGGCGTCGTCACATCGCCCACCGGTGCCGCCATCCGCGATATCCTCAACGTCATTCACCGCCGCTTCGCGCACGTCCACGTCGTCCTCTGGCCCGCGCGCGTCCAGGGGGATGGCGCCGCCGCCGAGATCGTCGCCGGCATCCGCGCGCTCGACGAATTCGGCGTGGACGTCATGATCGTCGGCCGCGGCGGCGGCTCGCTCGAAGACCTCTGGTGTTTCAACGAAGAGCCCGTCGTCCGCGCCATCTTCGACGCGGCCACGCCGGTCATTTCCGCCGTCGGCCATGAGATCGATTTCACGCTCGCCGATTTCGCCGCCGACGTCCGCGCGCCGACGCCGTCGGCCGCTGCCGAGCTCGTCGTCCGCGAACAGCAGGCCCTCGCAGACCGCATCCTCAACAGCGATCGCCGTATGCGCCGCGCGCTCATCGCGCGACTGGAAAACGTCCGCGCCCGGGTCGAACGTCTCCGCGCCAGCAGCGTCTTCCGGCGCCCGGAAGAACTGCTTCGCCAGGCGCGGCAGCGCGTCGACGACGCGCGCATGGCCGTGGTCCAGGCATTGCGCACGCGGGCCATCGACGATCGCCACGCGCTCGAAAAGGCCGTCCACGCGCTCGCGCTGCTCTCGCCCGCGGTGCAGGTCGCGCGGGCACACGAACGTCTCGCGTCCAAGCGCCGGCACCTGCTCGGCGTCATCGCAGAAGTCCCGCGGCGTCGCCGGGCGCGGTTGCTGACGCTTGCGGGAAAGCTCAACGCGCTCAGCCCGCTCGCCATCCTCGGCCGCGGCTACGCACTCGCCTGGGCGGCGGACGGGCGGCTCGTGCGTTCGGCCGCGCAACTGTCCCCCGGCGAGAAAATCCGGCTGCGTTTTGGCGTGGGCGGCGCAGAAGGTACGATCGACCAAACCAGCGAAGGATGAGACATGGCGCCGAAGAAAAAACCCGACCAGGGACCGTCGTTCGAAAAAGACCTCGAAACACTCGAGAAAATCGTCGAGGAACTCGAAGAGGGCGGCCTTTCGCTCGATGATTCGCTAAAGAAATTCGAGGAAGGCATGCGTCTCGCCCAGCGCTGCGACAAGGCGCTGAACGCCGCCGAGAAAAAGATCGAAATCCTCACGCGTAATGCCGAGGGGAACCTGGAGACGGAACCCTTCGACGAGGACTCCGCGGACGAAGCGCCGGCGACGAAGTCAACGCGCAAAGCCGCCGGCGCGGAGGGCGGCGCCGAGGACGACGAGGAAGAAGACGGGGAACTGCTCTTTTGATCGACGCCAAGCAGTACCTCGCCGACCGCGCCCGCGTGGTCGATGAAGCCCTCGAATCGTTTCTCGCCGACTACGACGGCATCCCCGCCGACCTCGAAGAGGCGATCCGTTTCAGCCTCTTCCCTGGTGGCAAGCGCCTGCGGCCTGGCCTCGCCATGGGCGCCGCCGAGGCCGTCTGCGGGTCATACGAACCCGCGTTGCCCGCCGCTTGCGCCATCGAACTCATCCACACCTACTCGCTCGTCCACGACGATCTGCCGTGCATGGACGACGATGATATCCGCCGCGGCCTGCCCACCGTACACCGGAAATTCGGCGAGGCCGCAGGCGTGCTCGTCGGCGACGCGCTGCAGACGCTGGCATTCGAGTTTCTTTGCGGCGTGCGCAATCAGTCGCTGCTCCGCGAAATCGCGTACGCTTCCGGCCCCGCGGGCATGGTCGGCGGTCAATACCTCGACGTCCAGGCAGAGGGCGAAGAACTCGAGATCGAAGGCATCCGCCGCGTGCATCGATTGAAGACCGGCGCGCTGGTCCGCGTCGCGACGCGATCCGGCGCGCGCCTCGCCAAGGCCAACCGCGCCCAGCTCAACGCCCTCACCTCCTACGGCGAGAGTATCGGGCTTGCGTTTCAAATCGTGGATGATATCCTCGACGTCATCGGCGACGACGACGAAATGGGCAAGCGCTCCGGCACCGATCGCGCCCGCCACAAATCGACCTACCCCGCACTCGTGGGCCTCGACGAATCCCGCCGCCTCGCCGCCCAGGCCCGCGACGACGCCCTCGAATCCCTCGCCACGTTCGGCCCCGAAGCCGACCCCCTCCGCGCCCTCGCCGCCTACGTCGTCGAGCGGCGGCGCTAGCGCCGCAATCCATTCAAGACTGGCGGTGAATCCAGTATTCCGGGTCGCGGTTCAAGTGCATTACCGCGAGGATGTAGATTGAATCTGGCCTGATCGCGTAGACAACTCCAAAAGGAAAGCGGTGGACCACGCATCGGCGCACGTCGCCCCAGATCTCTGGCGACGCCTTGGGAAATCGCAGGATCCGGTCGATTGCCTCTTCGATGACGAGAGCGAAATCCTCGCCCAAACCGGGCTCGCGACCCTCGTAGAATTCAATGGCTTCGGTCAGTTCCTGTTCCGCCTCCCAGTGGAACGAGTGGGTAATTCGCGACCGAAGCGTCGCCGGATTCTTGCCATTACCTCGTCGCCGGGAACCGGGCGAACGGCACCAGATTCCAATTCCTGAAGCCGCCGCTCGATCGTTCCACGCCACGCCTCGTCAACCGTCCGGCTCGTTCCGTGGATTGACTCCAACAGCGAACCCACGATTCGGGCCTGATCCTCTGTCGAGAGCGTCTGGGCTTCCCGAATCAGTTCGTCAGCGCTCATTCCGTCCCTCCGCGATGTCATTCACCCGGGTAACGTCGCCTGAGCCCGGCCATAAACCTCTGCGCCGGGAATCGGCTTGACACGCCCGCTATGCAACTCATCCAGTCGTATCTCGATCACGTCCATCCACGCTCGTTCGATTTCTGGATCCGTTGACTCAACCGAATCGATCAGCGAATCGGCAAGGAGCAAACGATCCACAAACTTGCTCCCATCTCAAGCCTTTCCCGTCGTCATTCTAACACACGAAAACCACGGTTCTGCGGACATCTCACTCGCTTCTGCTAGACTCTGATTTATGAAGCACATCTGGTTACTCCTGGTCCTCGGTGTTGCCGTTGCGCCGCCGGCGGTCTGGTCAGATTCCGTCTTCATCTTTCCCTTCGTGCCCGAGCGTGTCATTAATCTTGATGGGTGGAAGGGCGTGTTGAAGACGAGCGGCATCGAAGAGCTAGTCGAAGTCACTGTCGCCTACACGTATCCCAACGGCGAGAGCGGCATCGTGACAGCCGAACCGGCAGATGCGCCAAACACCTACTCGTTCAAAATCCCGCCGGCGCCAAATTCGCCGCCGGGGCAGCTCCGCTACTCCGCCGAAGCGCTGTACGGCGCGCACGGCACGGACCGGCTCACATCAAAGCCGCAGACGCTTCCGGTCAGCTACGCGAGCGAACTCGACATCACCGGCGAAGCGGCGCAAGTCCTGCTCTACCCCCTCGCCGGTGACGCCTACACCGTGCGCTATATCCCCTGTTGCAACATCTACGGCGGCATGACCTACGCGGAACGGCTCACAGTGAATCCCGTCGAAACGGCCAAAGGCCTGCCCGAAAAGCTCCTCAGCGACTTCATCGTCCTCAAGCCCGACGGCCTTTCCGCCTCGACGATGGGCATGTATTTCGACTTCAAACTCGGCCCGGAAGCCTTCAAGTCCGCCGGCGGCGGCACTCCGGCGCTCTACGAGTTTGACGGCGAGAAGTGGGTCGAGACCCAAACCTACGAGATGAATCGCGATGCCGGCGCTGTCACGATGCACACGCCCAACGGCGGCGAATACGTCCTCGGCGTAAAACACTAGCGCCCGTCATTGCGAGGAGCGGGGTTTGCGACGAAGCAATCTCGCTAACCGGGATCCTCGTCTTCGATCGCAACTATGCCAGGTTCAACCGCGCCGCGCGTCCCTGCTTCCGCGCTTCCGCGATCCGCTCGCGCAATGCCTTCGCCGCCGCCCGCACGTCACTCGCCGCCGTCACCGCCGTCATCACCGCCGGATGCCGCGCCCCGCGTGACACCACCTCGCCGATGTTCTCCAGTTTGATCCCGCCCATGCACGAGAACGGCACGCTCAGTTTCGGCGCGATCCGCGAAATGGCGTCCGGCCCCAACGGCGCGACCGTCGTCGCCTTCGTCTGCGTCGCGAAGATCGGCCCGACGTTCAAGTAACTCGCGCCCTCGCGCATCGCGATTTGCGCCTCGCGCAGCGAGTGCGTTGACACCCCGATCAAATGCTCCGGCGCGAGCCGCCGCGCATCCTCCACCGGCAAATCGTCCTGCCCGAGGTGCACGCCATCGGCGTCCACCGCCAGCGCAATGTCCAGCCGATCGTCCACGATCAGCACCGCCCCGGCCTGTTCCGTGCGGTACCGGAACTCCCTGGCGTGGTCGAACAACCGCTCGTCGTCGAGGTCCTTCTCGCGGCACTGAACCAGACGAACGCCCGCTTCCAGCACCGCGTCCAGCACATCCAACGCGGGACGCCCGCCGCAAAACGATTGCGTGATCACGACGTACAAGTCCGCCGCGTCAAACCGCCGCACCCGTTCCCCGTGCGTCATTTCCGCGTGACGCGCCATCACCCGCCTCCGACGATCCGCACCAGTTCAACCGCGTCGCCGTCCATCAGCACGGTCTTACCCACGGCCTTGCGATCGATAATATCCGCGTTGCGCTGCACCGCGGTGATCTCCGGCTTCACGCCCAACGACCGCATCAGCTCCAGCAGCGTGCAATGCTCCGCAATCTCCCGCGGCTCGCCATTGACCGTAATTAGCATCTCATCGATCCCATCGAGTGCTTACTCGCACTTGCACCCGTCCTCCTCATCCTCATCCTCATCCTCATCCTCATCCTCATCCTCATCGTCATCGTCATGGTCATGGTCATGGTCATCATATTCAATCAACCCCCACCCACCGAATCGAACGCCCGATCGAAATCCTTCCACACCGGGTCGTACCCCGCCCGGCGTATCGCCGACTCGACCTCCTCCGGCCCGCGAAAGTCCTCCAACTCGAACTGTTCGAGCACATCGCTGCCGTGCGTCGCATACCCGCCCGGCCGCGTGGACGATCCCGCGCTCATGTGCGTAATCCCGAGCGGGATCAGCCGGTCGCGAAACTCCGCCGGTTCCCGCGTGGACACGACCAGGCCCGCCTCGGGCAGAAACAGCCGCGCCGCCAGCATGTATTGCACCAGTTCCTGGTCCGTCACCAGCCGCGGGATGTGAAACCGCTCGGGCACATGCCGCAGCCTCGGAAACGACACCGCGACGCTGCTCTGCCAGCACACCCGCTGCAAGTACCGCGCATGCAGCATCGTGTAGAACGCATCCACCCGCCAGTCGGACAACCCCAGCAGCACGCCGATGTTTAACCGCCGCGCCCCGGCCCGGCCCGCGCGCTCGATAGACTCCAGCCGGTAGTCGTAGTCCGCCTTCTCACCCCGCAGATGCACCTGCGCGTACGTCTCCCGGTCGTACGTCTCCATATAGATCGTTACGCCGTCGAGCCCCAGCCCGCACAATCGCGCATAGTCCGCCTCGTCCAGCGAATACACCTCGATCGACACCGAGGAAAAATGCTCCCGCGCGATGGCGACCGACTCCGCGATCTTGTCCACCGGCGTCGCATACCGCGCTTCGCCCGTCAGCAGCAACACGCTCTCGAACCCGCGCGCGGCGAGCGACGCGCATTCCCGCCGCAACTGATCCGCGCTCAACGTCACGCGCCGCTCATCGCTTCCAGAAAAGATCGCGTATCCGCAGTAGGTACAGTCGGCGGCACACACATTGGACACATAAATCGGCGCATACAACGAAATGGTTCGCCCAAAATGCCACCGCGTCAGCCGCTGCGCCTCCCGAGCCATCGC
>CAYPNI010000019.1:34968-47280 GCA_964411925.1 uncultured Nitrospirales bacterium | reverse complement strand
CGATCACGCAGGGCCATTCCGGCGGCCCGATCACCGGCGACATGAACGGGCCGGAAGTGTATGCCGTGATCTTCTCGGTCGGACCCGGCAAGAAGAACGTGAACGTCATCTGGACCGGATCGGACGACGGCCTCGTGCACGTGACGCGTGACGGCGGCAAGGTGTGGACCAATGTCACCCCGAAGGACCTGCCGGAGTTCTCACGCGTCAGCCAGATCGACGCGTCGAGCTTTGACGACGGCACGATGTACTTCTCGGCGCGGCGTCCGTTGCTCGACGACAAGTCGCCGTACCTCTACCGCACGCGCGACTTCGGGAAGACGTGGACGAAGATCGTGACCGGCATCCGGTCCGACGACTGGATGCATGCGATCCGCGAGGATCCCAAGCGGAAGGGCCTGCTGTACGCGGCGAGCCAGCACGGCGTGTACATCTCGTACAACGACGGCGATTCCTGGGAATCACTCTCGCTGAATCTTCCCGACGTGCCGGTCGCCGACCTGATCGTCGAGGAAAACGACCTGGTCATCGGGACGCACGGTCGCGGATTCTACATTCTCGACGACATCGCCCCGATCCGGCAGTACAACGCCGACGTGGCCGCGGCTCCCGCGTGGCTGTTCACGCCTCCAAACGCGATGCGATCGGCCGGCGGCGCGAACATCACGTACTGGCTCAAGCGGCCGGCCCAGCGCGTGTCGATCGACATCCTCGATTCCGCCGGCACGGTCGTGCGGTCTTTTGAGTCGGCCGACCCGGCCGCGGCGGGACGCGGCGGCCGCGGCGCTGGAGCGGGCGGGGGTGGTGGTGGCGGTGGTCGCGGGGGCGGGTTCGCGGCGCCCGTCGCCACGCAGGCCGGCCTCAACCGGTACGGATGGGACCTGCGCTATCCGCCGGCCACAACGTTCCCGGGCATGATCCTGTGGGGCGCCAACACGGCGGGCCCGCTGGCGCCGCCGGGCCAGTACCGCGTGCGCCTGACAGCGGATGGAACGACGCAGACCCAGACGTTCCGCGTGGTGCGCAATCCGTTCTTCACGGACGTCACGGACGCCGATCTCAGGGCCCAGTTCGCCCTCGCGATCCAGATTCGCGACAAGGTGAGCGAGGCCAACCAGGCCGTCATCGACGCGCGGCGCATCAAGTCCGATGCGGCCGATCGCATGTCGCGCAACAGCGACGCGGCACTCAAGACCGCCGGCGATCGCCTCACGACGAACATCAGCGACGTCGAGGACGACATCTATCAGGTGAAGAACCAGAGCGGCCAGGATCCGCTGAACTTCCCGATCCGGATCAACAACCGGATGGCCAACCTGCTCTCGATGGTCCAGCGCGGGGACGGTGCGCCTCTCAGCACCTGGCCGGCGCTGTTCGAGGAGTACAAGAAGCTGCTCAAGGTGCAGACCGACCGGTTCGGGCGCGTGGTGTCCACCGACCTCGCAGCGTTCAACGCCGAGTTGCGGAGGTTGGGCCTGCCGCCGGTGGCCCCGCCGTGTCCGGCCGGGCAGATCTGCGCCGTCGTGCCCTAGTTCACGGCGTGCGCCGCGCCTTCGCGGGCTTCACGCGATACGTCACGTAGACGCATCCGCCCGCGATGGCGCGGCACTCCGTGAGGCGGAGATCCACGCGCGCGCCCGGGTCCTGAAACAGGGGCGTCCCCGCGCCGAGGAGCACGGGGTGCACATTGATGCCCACCGCGTCGATGACGCCGGCCGCAAACAGCGACCGCGCCAGGTCGCCGCCGCTCATCACGATGATGCCCTTGCCCTTGCGTCGCTTGAGCGCGCGCACATACGCGCCTGCGTCGTGCGAGACGAGCTCGACATCGGGATGCGGGCTCCGGGTGAGCGTCCGGGAGAACACCACGCTGCGAATGCCGCCGCTTCCGCCCCCGCCCCCGTAGGCCGCCGCGGCCTCCCACGTCTTGCGACCGAAGAGGAGGGTATCCGTGTTCGCCCAGAACTCCTTCATGATCGCGTTGGCGTCGGCGCTCATGTGCAGCCAGTCGAGCGCCCCGTCGCGGGCCGTGATGAACCCGTCAAGGCTGCACGCCGCTCCATACGTCACGGTCCGCATGCACTCCTCCCGGCCGGTGGCGCCGGCCCGCACGGTGGACTAAGCTAAACGAGCATTCAGAAACGATACTAAATCCTACTTTAGAAACTGTCAAGCATGAGTCCTCGCCCCCGCAAGGTGACCGATGACGCGGTCTTCGCCGCCGCGTACCGCGCCATGCAGCGGCTCGGCCCGGATGAACTCACGCTGGGCGCCATCGCCGCCGAGGCCGGCGTCACGGCGGGTGCGCTGGTGCAGCGGTTCGGGTCGCGGCGCCAGCTGCTGGCGCGCCTCGCCGAAGCGCATGCCGGCTCGACCGGGGACTTCATCGCTGCGCTTCGCGCGCAATTCCCGTCGCCGGTGCGCGCCCTCACGGAGTACGCGTTGTGCTTCGCCGCGATGGCGAGGACACCTGACGCAATGGCGCGAAGCCTCGCGTACCTGCACAACGACCTCACGGATCCGGCCCTGCGCCGGCATCTGGTGGCGCAGTCGCGCAGCGCCCGAAAAGGCGTCGCAGCGCTCGTGCGCGACGCGCGCGCGGCCGGTGAGCTTTCCGCGGCCACTGACGTGGACGCCCTCGCGCGAGCGGTCGAAACGACCATCGGCGGGTCACTGATGTCGTGGGCGATCCATCGCGTGGGTCCCGCACGCCAGTGGATTCGCACCGACGTGCTTACTACGCTTCAGCCGTACCTGACCGCGGCCGGACGACGACGGATCAAGGAGCGCACATGAGTGTCCCCTCTCGCAGCGCATCGTGTCACCGGATCGTCGCGGCGCTCGCGCCCGTGATGATTGGCGCTGCGCCGCTCGCGATGGCGCCGCTCACCACGGCCCCGCGGATCGCGCGTGCACAAAGTCCCGTGGCCTTCCCGAAGGAAACGTACGCCGCCCGCCGCGCGAAGCTCGCGGCCCAGGTGAACGGGGCGGCCATCATCGTGCCCGGCCGGTACCTCATCGGCAATCACGACCTGCCGAAGCAGGAACCGAACTTCTGGTACCTCACCGGGGTCGAGTCGCCGTACGCGATCCTGGTGATCGCCCCGGACTCGCGTGCCGGGGCGGCTTCCGGCGCGCTGCGCACGGCGCTGTTCCTGCCGGACTCGTTCCAGTTTGCGGGTGCACAGTTCCCGCACGAGGATTCACTCTTCAGGCGCGCGCCGTGGAACATTCCGCGGCAGCGCCTCAGCGCGGGTCCGGGCGCCGCCGAGTCGACCGGCATCGCCGAGGTGTACCGCGTGCGGGACTTCCTCCAGCGGATCAATGAAATACTCGGCAGGGCACGCACCGTCTACCTGCCGGCTGCCTTCGATTCGATGTATGCGCCAGTGGGGATGGTCCCGCCGGTGTCTGTCGAGGAACAGGTTGCGCGATCGCTCGCGGCGCGTGTCGGCGACCGCGAGGTGCGGGATGTCATCCCCCTGATCCGGCGCATGCGTCTCGTAAAGGACTCGCTCGAAATCGCCGCGCTCCGCCGCTCGGCGCGCATCAGCGCCCAGTCGCTTGCCGTCCTCACGCGGGCCGTGAAGCCCGGGATGAACGACCTGGAGGCGGCGGGTCTGCTCGAGTACGAGTGGAAGAAACGCGGGTCGCAGCGTGCCTCGTTCGCTCCGATCATCGGGTCGGGTCCCAACTCGATGACCTTCTTCACCGTCATGGGGGAGAACTACCAGGCCGTGAACCGAACGATGGTCGCGGGCGACCTGCTCTTCGTGGACTACGGAGCAGCCGAATACAACATGTACGCATCGGACATCTGCCGGACGCTACCGGTCTCCGGAAAGTTCACGCCGGAGCAGCGCAAGTACTACAACATCGTGCTCGAGGCCCAGGAGGCAGCGATCATCGCCGTGAAGCCGGGGGCCATGATGCTCGACGTCGTGAAGGCGGCCGCGCGCGTATTCAAGAAACACGGCCTCGACGCGTTCGAGGACCCGTCGGTGATGGGCGCGGATCGCGTGTGGGGCGTGATGCCGTCACCGACGCACTACATCAATCGCGGACTCGGCATCACGAAGTACACGCGCTACGGCGCCGGTGTCCGCGACGTCGGGCACCACGTGGGGCTGGAGACCACCGACAGTCGCGACTGGACGGTGCCGCTTGCCCCGGGGATGGTCATCACGATCGAACCAAAGTTGTACATCCCGGACAAGCAGATCGCGATCATGATCGAGGACATGATCCTGGTGACCGCGACGGGGCGCGAAAACCTGTCCGACGCCTCACCGAAGCGGGCCGCCGCGATCGAGCGGGAGATGGCGTCGCGGCGCCGATAGTCAGCGTGGAGCTCCGACTCACGTCCCCCATTTGTCCGCCATCTTCCTGACTGTTCGTACGTTGCGGAACGTCGTCGTCGCACCGACCGTTCTTTCAAACACCTTGTTCGAGAACGCGGCATCGGCCTGGCTGCCGGTCGAGTGCCACCAGATCTCGCGTCCGCGTACGTGGAATCGGTCCACCGACGACTGCAGCGCCAGGAGCTTCCGCGTTGCGGCGGCGTCGAGGGGCTCGGCAAGGAAGCCCACCACGAACGTCGGCGCGTCGACCAGTCCTTTGAATGGCGTGTAGGCGGCGATCTCCGTGAGCTCGGTGCTCGATCGGAGAAACGTCGCGACTTCGTAGCCCAACGCCTTCTCGAGGGCCGACGAGATCTTCCGTTCCAGCGCCGGCGCGTTGGCCGACTTCGTCTCGAACACGATGTTCCCGCTCGCGATGAACGACTCGACGTTCGTGAAGTTCAGGTCCCGGAAGATCTGCTTGAGCGCGTCCATCTTGACGATGCGCCCGCCGACGTTGAGGGCGCGCATGAACGCGACGTAGCGCATGACTACCGTGCCTCCGGACGAGTCGAATACAACAGGACGTCACGATCCGATCCCGGCGGTCGCACGGTAGACTCGGCGTGCAAGCCGAGCTGCGTGAGCAGCCGTTGCGACGGAATGTTGTCCGGCGACACGATGGCGGCCACGGACGTGGAACCCGTCATCGTCGCCACACCGTCGAGCACGGCGCGTGCCGCCTCGAGCCCATACCCCGCCCTGCGGTGAACGGGCAGCATGGCGAATCCGATGTCCGGCCGGTCGAGCCAGTCGCGCCGCACGAGCCCGCACATGCCGACCGGCACCGACGTCGCGCGAAGTTCGACGCACCACAAGCCGTACCCATGCCGGGCATAGAAGGCGATCGGTCCGTTCACGAGGTATGCGACAGCATCGGCGGTCGAGTGGACGTTACGGTCGCCGATGTGCTGGAGCCAGTCGGGATCGTTGACGAGTTCGAGGATGAACGGCGCGTCGTCCGTCGTGAACTGACGAAGCGACAATCGCGCCGTGGTGGCGACAACGACCACTGCCGACCCCGGGTGCTAACGCTGGCGGGCGAGTTCCGACTCGGCCGCGATATACCCAAATGCGCCCCACTGCCCGCCCGCCAGGATGCGGCGCCACGTACGTTCCGCCTCGGCGCGGCGACCATTGTAGTAGTGCCAATTCGCGAGGCCGTACGCAGCAGTGGCGTCGGTGACACTCATTTCACCCGTCGGTCCAACGGATAGCACCGAATCGGGTGACACGAGACCGCGGTACATCAGCATGAGGTCGTGGTACGTGCCGTTCTCGATCACCTTCATGTCGCGGGTGAACTGAGCCGCGACGGCCGCCGCCTCCGCGTCGCGCCCGAGCCGGCGCAGCGACATGTAGAGCCAGTGGCCGATGGAAACACGCCGGTCGTCGTTGGTCGAGCCCGCCAGCTCACGCCGGTACACGGGGAGCGCCATCTCGTACTCGCCCTTGAGGTAGTAGGCGAGCGCGAGGTGATAGTTGATGTTCGAGTGGAGCGTGCCGATCGGCTGGTTCGCCGCGTTGGGCTGGCCGTCGGGTTCGACAATGTCCGGCTTGCCTGCCACAAGCCGCGCCGCGAACTCGAGGTCGCGAATCGCATTGTCGAACTCCCGCACCGAGATGTACCGGTGCCCGCGGTGCCGATACATCCATGGGTCGTTCGGGTGGAGCGCGATGCCCCGCGAATATGTCGCGATGGATTCGCGCAGCCTGCCGAGGTAGCCTAGCCGCCGCGCATACCAGATGATCGAGTCGGGGTTCGTCGGCGCGCGTTCGTAGGCGCGCTTGGCGTCGGCGAGCTGTGCTTCGTATCGCGCGCGAACGGTTGCAGACAAAGGAAAGGTCCGGAGCGTATCGCCGAGGAGGGAGACGGCCTCGGCGCCCGGCGGCAACGCGCGTGACTGCGGAGCGGGTGCGACACGAGCGCCCACGCAACCGGCCGCGCTGAACGCGACGGCACCACCGGTCCATACCGCACTGAACAGCCCACTCGCACGCCGGCCCATGGTGCCCCTCCACGATGCTGTGTCGATTCCTGCGAATCTCCGCGTCGTCATTCCGCGAATCTTCGCGGCTACGCCGTTCCGACGATCCTCAACTACGTGCGAAGCCGAGGAGGAGGGAAATATTGTCGTTGTCGGCGACCTTGAGGGCGGCCACATACCGGTCGGCGAGGTCCGCCGCCGGCAGTTTCGAGTTCGCACCCCACGTAAACGGTGGCTGGCCGAGTTCGCCGACGAGTGCGTCAGCCATCAGCCGGCTCGCACGCCCATTGCCGCGCTCAAATGGGTGCACCTGCGAGAGGCGGTGGTGGAATCGCACCGCGATCTCGTCGGGCGGGTACGCCGACATCTGGATCCACCCACGCGTGCGGGCAATGACATCCTCGATTCGGGTCGAAATCGTCCAGGCCGGCACACCGCCGTCGCCTTTGCCCCTTCGATACTTGCCGGCGTGCTCCCACGTTTCTCCAAACATGCGTTTATGAAGTTCGCGGAGAAACCGGCTGGTAAGTACCGACCCTCGCTTGGGCCGTTGCTCGAGCCACGCCAGCGCCCGGGAGATGTTGGCCTGTTCCCAGGCCGCCAGCTCGTAGCGCGTCGAGACGTGCATCGGAATGAGCGCCTGTCGCTCGACGAGATCGAGGGCCCAGGATCGCGCCGGCAGCGCAATGGTCGTCATCGTCACACGACCCGACGGGCGCGGCCGTGGTACTTCGGCGGAGTTGGTGGCGGCGCCGCCGGTTCCGGCTCGGCGGCCCACAGCGCGCGCGACCGTTCAGCGGCAAGATGGTGCGCCAGTTCCTCGACCTGCCGTTCCTGTTCGGCCGGGCCCACTGCGTGTGCATCGAGCTTCATCGAGTGCGAGATCCGCGCGAGGTGTCTTTCGGCTTGTTTTCGGCCCTGCCGAACCAGCACCTGACTGAGCGATCCCCGAGGGACCACGGCATACACGACTTCGCAGTCCATCGCGGCGGCCGCCTTGCGGAGCGAGGTCCAGGTTGCCGTCTTGTTGCGTTCGGCCGACTCGAGTTGCAGAACCGCCTGACGGGTTACTTTCATCCGGGACGCAAGCTGTTCTGTGGTCATACCGATCGCCTGGCGAAGCGTCCGCACCCAGCCATCCGGTGGCGGCTCGAGTGCCGATAGTTCACGCACTTTCTCGAGTCTTTCGTCGAGTTGGCGCAGCTGAATGACGCTAAGTCTCTTTGTCATATGATGTTACGGTGTATTCTCGCGTCGAGTCACTCTGCCCCAAACGACGAGCGAAAGAATAATCTGTCACATGCATCATTCAGCGACAAGAAAATATTTGTCGGACCTTCCCAGCCAAGGTCAGTGGCCTCGTGAGGCAAAGCAAACGCGCAATGGCTGGCGTTTGGATGCTGGATGGCGCAACTTGGCGTCAAGAATGCCGCCGTTCGATGTCGTCATCACCCACCTGGAACTCGCGAAGCCGGACTTCTCACCGAAGCGCTCCGCTCGGCAGGGCGTATCGTTTGCACACGTAAGCAGCCCGATACCGGAACTGAACCGGTTCTTCTATGCGGCGATCGGCGGCCGCTGGTTCTGGCTCGAAAGGCGCAGCTGGACGCTGGCCCAGTGGTCCGACTATCTGGCAGACAACCAGCGGATCGAGACTTGGGTTCTTTCGGTTGACGGAGTGCCGGCGGGGTACGTCGAACTCGACCGAAAGGACCCGGAATCGGTCGAGATCGCCTACCTTGGGTTGCTGTCGTCCTTCATTGGTGGGGGGCTCGGGGCGCATCTGCTGACCGAGGCGTGCGAACGCGCGTTTGCCATTGGAGCGCACAGGGTGCTGCTCAACACCTGCAACCTCGATCATCCAAAGGCGAGGGCCAACTATGAGGCTCGCGGGTTCAAGGCCGTGCGCACAGAAGTCAAGAACAAGGAGATTCCCGCCGAACCTCCAGGGCCATGGGATGGGGCGTGATCGGCGAGCGAGCCGGATCCGCGCGAGTCGACTGCTCCACCAAGGGGACTGACAGTGGAAACAAATGAACCCGCCATCACCGCTCGTCAGCTCCTGAGGTACTCGGTCGCGGTCGTTGCGTATCGCGGTGCGAAGGCCCTTCGCGGCGCTCCGGCCGGATTCGCAACATTCCGGACGGGCGACTCGACCCGCGCGCCGATCGGGATACTGGCGCACGTGAACGACCTGTACGACTGGGCGCTCTGGATGGCCAAGGGCAAATGGAAGTGGAATGACTCGACGCCCGGAACTTGGGACGCCGAGGTCACCCGGTTTCATGCCGGGCTGGCCGCGTTCGACGCCTACCTCGAAAGCGATGCCCCGCTGGGCTACGCCGCCGAACAGCTGATGGCGGGCCCGATCGCGGATTCGCTGACCCACATTGGCCAGATCAACCTGCTCCGTCGGCTGGCGGGCGAGCCCGTGAAGGGCGAGAGTTACGCGAAGGCCGATATCGTGACAGGGCGGGTGGGCGCCCAGCAGACCGCGCCAAAGCGGGAGTTCGACTGAACCTGGTCAGCAGGAACGGAGCACCGTGAGAACAGTCGCAATGGCGTGCGCAACGATCGCCGTGGTTGCCGCCACCGCGCCGGCGCAGGGCGTCCGAGTGGCGCTCCCCGCCTGGACCGAGTCGGTGATGCTGGACTCCATGCGCGTGAACCACGACCTGCAGGCGGAACCGACCCTCGTGTATGCCGCCCTGCAGAAGGTGTTCGCGGACCTCGGAATTCCGATCGGGAACTCGGACAGCAAGTCGGGCATCATCGGCAGCGAAAAGTTCGAGCGGATGCGCGTGCTCGCCAAGGCGCCAATGTCGCGGTCGTTCAGCTGCGGTGAATCGGCGACTGGCGCGAACGCGGACGCCTACCGACTGACGATCGCGATCGTGAGCTGGGTGGCCCCGGGGGCGCGCGGCGGAACCACGCTTGGCGTGGCTGCCGTGGCGAGTGGCGCCGACATCTCCGGCGTGTACCGGAATCCGCGGGCGTGCGCGTCCACGGGGTGGATTGAGCAGAAGATCGCATCGGAAGTGCAGAAGCTCGCGAAATAGCGACGCGCGCAGCCTCAGTCGTCGGGATCCCGCTCCTCGTCACGTCCAATCCAGCCGAGCTGCCGGAACTTCAGGAGCAGTGCGATCGCCGTGACTCCCATCACGGCCAGCACGACCGGGTACCCGATGCGTGAATGCAGCTCGGGCATGGAGTCGAAGTTCATGCCGTACACACCGGCAATGAACGTGAGCGGGATGAAGATGCTCGCCGTGACCGTGAGCGTCCGCATCACTTCGTTCGTGCGATTGCTCTCGCTCGAGAGGTACACGTCGAGCAGCCCGGCGGCCGTCTCCCGGTACGATTCGAGCACGTCGAGCAGCTGCACGGCGTGATCGTACGTGTCCCGCAGGTACACCCGGGTCGGGGGGTCGATGAACGGGCTGTCGTCGCGCACCAGTGCGCTGATCACGTCGCGGTGCGGCCACACGGCGCGTCGCATCTGCAGCAGCCGGCGCTTTGCCGCGTGGATCTTCCGTAGCGTGCCGCGGGTCGCGCGCTCCACGACCTCTTCCTCGAGGTCGGCGAGTTCCTCGCCGAACTGCTCGAGCACCGGGTAGAACTCGTCGATCACGGTGTCGATCAGGGCATACGCGAGATACCCGGAACCGGCCGACCGGATGATGCCGCGACCTTCACGGATGCGCTTGCGGACGGGATCAAACACGTCGCCGTCGCGCTCCTGGATGGTGGCGACGTACCCCTTGCCGATCAGCACGCTCACCTGCTCCAGCTGCAGGGAGTCCTGCTGCATCATCGCCATCCGCAGGACGACGAGCTGATGCTCGTCGTAGAGCTCCGACTTCGGTCGTTGCGGCGCGTTGACGACGTCCTCGAGGGCCAGCGGATGGATCCGGAGCGCCTCGCCGATCTCGCGCAGGGTGGCCTCGTCGGCGAGGCCGCGCACATCGATCCACGTGGTCGCCTCAGGGCGCATCGTGGTCCTCAGGCTGGGCGCCGGCACATGCTCATGCTCGGCCGCGGCTTCCGTGGTATAGTCCATCACGCGGATGTCGGGCGCCTGACCGCCGGGTTCGATCATCAGCGTACCGGGTCGCGCCCCGACGGGCGGGTGCCGCTTGCGGAAGAGACCGATCTTCATGGGACCTCCAGATGACGCTTGACGACGTTCTGGCCTTCGAGCTGCTCCGCGTCCGCGACATCTCCGTCACGGTCGGGGCCCTGATCACGGCGACGGCGGTCATCCTGGTGGGCTGGCTGGTGTCCGCCATCTTCCAGCGCGCCGCGCGCCGGACCCTCGAGCTGCGAGGGAGCGACAATCGCAACGTCCACGCCGCGCTCCGGTTGGGGCACTACGCGATCATGCTCATCGCGGCGTTGATCGCACTCGAAACCCTGGGTATCAACCTAACAACCCTCTTCGCGGCCGGCGCGATCTTCGCGATCGGGCTTGGCTTCGCGATGCAGAACATCGTGCAGAACTTCGTTTCGGGCGTGATCCTGCTCGTCGAGCGCACGATTCGCCCGGGCGACATCCTCGAGATCGACGGCGGGCTGGTGCGCGTGCACCAGCTGGGGCTCCGCTCGACCCTGGTGCGCACGCGGTTCGAGGAAGAAATGATCGTGCCGAACTCGCAGCTCGTCGTCTCGACGATCAAGAACTTCACGCTGCACGATTCGCTGTTCCGCGTGCGCGCCAGCGTCGGCGTGGCGTACTCGTCCGACCTGAAGCAGGTGTTCGCCGTGCTCGAATCGGCAGCGCGGCAATTCCAGGGGCGCATCGCCGAGCGTGAGCCCGTCGTCCTGCTTGTCGGATTCGGGTCATCGTCGGTGGACTTCGAGGTGTCGGTCTGGACCGACGATCCGTGGAACGGGAGAATCCTGCTCTCGCGACTCAACGACACGATCTGGTGGGCGCTGAAGGATGCGGGCATCACGATCGCATTCCCGCAGCAGGACGTTCACCTGGACCGGGACGTCGTGGACGCGCTGCGCGGCATTGCGGCGCCGCCGCCTTCCGGCGGGCGATGAGCGCGATGCGACCGGCTCGACGCCGTCGGGTGTCGGCGGGGTTCACCGCAGCGCTGACGGTTGCATTGCTGTCAGCCTGGGCGACGGGATGTGCGGGGCGCGCGCGCGGATCGGTGGTTCCCGGTACCGACACCCGTGACCGATCGGCCGATGCCGTTCGCGTCGTGAGCTACAACATCCGACACGGCCGCGGGATGGATGATCGAGTGGACGTTGGGCGCGCGGCAGCCGTGCTGCGTTCACTCAATCCGGACATCGTGGGCCTGCAGGAAGTGGACGTCGGCGTCGAGCGCAGCGGCCGAACGGACGAGGCGTCGGCGATCGGGGTCGCACTCGGAATGCACCACGCATTTGGTGCGTTTTTCGACTATCAGGGCGGCCAGTATGGAATGGCAATCCTGTCGCGACATCCGGTCGTCGCCACCCGATCGGTGCGGCTTCCCGACGGCAACGAGCCGCGGGTGGCGCTCGCCGTTGAGATCGCGCATCCCTCGATCGGGCGGCTGATGGTCGTGAACGTGCACTTCGACTGGGTGGCGGACGACGGGTTCCGGTTCGCCCAGGCCAGCCGCCTCGCGACCTATCTGGATTCGCTCACGGTCCCGTACGTGCTCATCGGGGACTTCAACGACGTGCCGGGCTCACGGACCCTGGCGCTGTTCCAGTCGCGGGCGCGCGAAGCGGCCAAGCCGGCAAGCGACCGGCTGACCTTTTCCTCAACGAAGCCAGAGAGGGAAATCGACTTCATCTTTGCCAGCCCGCCGGCCGAGTGGGCGGCGAGCGACGTGCGCGTGATTGATGAGCCGATGGCGTCCGACCATCGGCCGGTTTCCGCCATCCTGCGATATGCGCCGGGCGCCGGGGTGCGACGGTAG
>CAYPNI010000019.1:28379-34868 GCA_964411925.1 uncultured Nitrospirales bacterium | reverse complement strand
TAGAGCGACGCTAGAGCGACGAGCGGTCGCGCCGCACCTGCAGCTTCTTGCCCTTGATCGTGGTCGCGGAGAGTGCGGCGATGATCGTGTCGGCCAGTTCTTCCGGCACCTCGACGATCGAGTGGCGGTCCCAGATGTGGATGGCGCCGATGCTGGAGCCCGAGAGCCCGGCCTCGTTCGTGATCGCTCCAACGAGGTCCCCGGCGCGAATCTTCACCTTTCGCCCGCCGCCGACATAGAGCTTGGCCAGCTGCCCGCCGGATCTCGGTCGCTTGCCCTCGGCGCTTGCGGGTCGGGCCTTCGCAAACGGCTTGCCAGGCGGCTTTGCGCCCACCGCGGCGCGACGTTCCTTTCGATCCGCTTCCCGCTGGCGCGCCGGATGCTTTTCGCGTGCCGGCGGTCCCGACGGAATCTCCTCCTCTTCGGCCTGCGCACCCACATCCGGAGTGGCCTGCTTGAGCGCGGCTGCCGCGACGTCAATCGGGTCGAAATCCGCGGCGAGCGCCGACACCACCGCGCGCCACGGATCGAGGTCGCCGGCTACGATGGTCTCGCGCAACGTCGCCTGCGCCAGTTCGAGGCGCCGCGCCTTGAGGTCGGCGACCGTCGGCACGCTGGCCATCTCCACGGTCTGGCCCGTGACGCGCTCGATGTTCCGGAGCATGCGCTGTTCGCGCGGTTCGGCGAGCGTGATGGCCACGCCACTGCGGCCGGCGCGGCCCGTGCGGCCGATGCGATGCACATACGCGTCCGCGGCCGCCGGCACGTCGTAGTTCACCACGTGCGACACGTGCTGCACGTCGAGCCCGCGCGCGGCGACATCGGTGGCAATGAGCAGGTCCGACGTGTGGGCGCGGAACCTCTTCATGACGCGGTCGCGCTGCTCCTGCGACAGGCCCCCATGCAGCGCCTCGGCGTGGTAGCCGCGGGCGTTGAGCGTCTCGGAGAGTTCGTCCACCTCGACTCGCGTGCGGCAGAACACGATCGCGCTTTTCGGCTGCTCGACGTCCAGAATCCTGCCGAGGGCCGCCATCTTGTGCGCCCGCGACACGATGTACGCCACCTGCCGGATCTTCGCCGTGCGGCCGGCCTTCACCGCTTCCGCGTCGATGCGAATGACCTCGGGGTCGCGCAGGTGGGTCCGGGCGATCGCCGCGATGCGCGGCGCGAGCGTGGCGGAGAAGAGCGCCACCTGCTTCTCGGCCGGCGTCTCGGCGAGAATCGCCTCGAGGTCCTCGGCGAAGCCCATGTCGAGCATCTCGTCGGCTTCGTCGAGCACGACCGTCCTGATCGCTGCGAGGTGGATGGTCTTGCGGCGGATGTGGTCGAGAGCGCGGCCCGGCGTGGCGATCACGACGTCGGCGCCGCGCTTGAGCGAACGGATCTGCGCTTCCATGGACGCGCCGCCGTAGATCGGCACGGACACGGCACCCAGGGCCTTGCCATAGCGGTACGTGGCTTCGGCAACCTGCATGGCGAGCTCGCGCGTCGGCACGAGGACGAGCGCGGCCGTGCGTTCGCGCGGGGCGGCGTCCGGGGTGATGCGGTGCAGCAACGGAATGGCAAACGCCGCAGTCTTGCCGGTTCCGGTGGCGGCCTGCGCGAGCACATCGCGCCCGGCGAGCAGCGGTGGAATCGCCGCGCGCTGGATGGGTGTCGGTTCTTCGTATCCGAGCGCGGCGAGCGTTGCGAGCACGCGCGGATCGAGGTCGAGCGGGGCGAATCCCACCGCGGTCGCGGGATTCTCGGGGCGTGAGGACATAGGGAAACCTACTTGGTCCGCGCACGTAA
Organism: uncultured Nitrospirales bacterium; assembly: GCA_964411925.1. Classification (GTDB taxonomy): domain Bacteria; phylum Hydrogenedentota; class Hydrogenedentia; order Hydrogenedentales; genus VFKU01. The sequence continues at coordinate 33,077 of CAYPNI010000019.1, read as the reverse complement.
GTTTCGGTATTCGCGTCCCGTCTGGACGGTCACCGGCCCGGCGATGTACTCCACCTGCATCTTCTGCAACAAGCCGCTCGGCTCCAATGAGTCGCTGGAGGCGTTCCCGGTGGGAACGCGGCTGGCATTCGACGCCGCCCGCGGGCGGTTGTGGGTGGTGTGCCGCGCGTGCGAGCGATGGAACCTCTCGCCGATCGACGAGCGGTGGGAGGCGCTGGAACAGGCGGAGAAGTTGTATCGCGACACCCGGAAGCGGGTGGCAACGGACAACATCGGGCTCGCGAAGGTGCGCGACGGCACGACGCTCGTGCGGATCGGGGAGCCGCTGCGGCCGGAGTTCGCGGCGTGGCGGTACGGCGACCAGTTCGGGCGGCGCCGCACCAAGGCGATGTTGCTCGCCGGCGGAGGGGTGGCGGCGGTGATTGCGGCAACGGCGGGGGGTGCCGCGGCCGGCGTCGGAATGGGCGGATTCGCGTGGATGATCGCGCAGGCCTCGAAGAGCATCATTCACGGCAGCCCGGACAGCGTGGTCGCGAAGATCCGGAGTGAACAGCACGGGATCATGCACGTCCGGCGTCGTCATCTCGCGGAAACGACAATCGGCTATGCGGACGACGGCGCGTTCGCCCTTCGGCTGCGCTTCAAGAACGGCTCGGCCGCTTTCACCGGACGCGAGGCCGAGCGCATCGCCGCGATCGTCGTGCCCAAGATCAACAGGTTTGGCGGAACCAAGTCCACCGTCGCCGACGCCGTCGAGGAGATCGAGTCGCTTGGTGGATCGAACCGGTACCTGCTCCACGCCGCGGACCTGGCGCGCGCGACGGCGCGTCCGTGGACCGTGGACACCACGCCGAAGTGGCGGCGCAGCGAGCGCGACTTCACCAAGTACGGGCTGTTCAGCCTTCCCGCGGCACACCGGCTCGCGCTCGAGATGGCGTTGCACGAGGAGGCCGAGCGCCGGGCAATGGACGGCGAACTCGCCGAGCTGGAACGCGCGTGGCGGGAAGCGGAGGAAGTGGCTGAGATCGCCGACAACCTGCTCGTGCCGGAATCCGTCGAGTCGCAGTTCGAGAAGCTCAAGCGCCGGTTCTGACGCGCACAGGCGTCGCGCCGTATCCTTTCGGTCGTGGCGAGCTTCCGCGGTACCGACGAATCCGTTGACGTGGCCGTGCTCGGCGGGGGCCCTGCCGGGGCCGCCGCCACGCGGCTGCTGGCGGAGACGGGCCACCGTGTCGTGCTGCTGACGCGGCCGGCGCCGGGACCGCCGCTGGCGGAGTCGCTGACACCGAGCTGCTCGAAGCTGCTCGAGCGAGTCGGTGTGCGCGACGCGATGGACGGCGCCGATTTCGTCCGGTCCAGCGGACATACGGTGCGCTGGGAAACGGACGCCGAACGCGTCGAGCTGTTTGCCGGGGGCGAGCTGGGCTGGCAGGTGCGCCGCGACCGATTCGACCGGCTGCTCGTGTCGAGTGCCAAGGCGGCAGGGGCGGAAATCCACCGGCACGCCAGCGTGAGAGCGGTGGAGCAGGGTGAGGACCAGCGAGTGCGCGTGGCGTACGAGGAACGCGGCCGCGCGCGACATCTCGTGGCGCGGTGGGTGGTGGACGCGACGGGACGCTCGGGGCTCATGTCCCGTTCCGGCTCGGGCCGGACGAATCGTGGGCCACGAACCGTCGCGATCGTGGGACTGTGGGAGCGACGCCCCCGCTGGCCGCTGGCCAACCCGTCGCACACACACGTCGAGAGTTATCCCGGCGGGTGGGCGTGGTCGGTTCCGGTCTCGCCCACGCGGCGGCAGGTCACCGTGATGCTGGATCCCACCCGAACAGATGTGGCAGGCGGCAACAGGCTGCGCATCACCTATCGCGAGGAACTGGCGCGCACGACAATGATTCGCGAGCTGACGCGAGGTGCGCGGTTCCTCGGGAGCCCGTGGGCGCGAGACGCCTCTTCGTATGAGTGCGCGAACGCCGCGTACGGGCGGATCCTCGTTGCCGGCGACGCGGCCTCATTCGTGGATCCCCTGTCATCGTTTGGGGTCAAGAAGGCGCTGGCCTCCGGGTGGCTGGCCGCGGTCGTCGTGCACAGCGTGCTGATGGATCCGCCGCTTGCGGGCCCCGCGCTCGGGCTCTTCGCCGCCCGGGACCGTGCAATGGTTGCCGGCCTCAAGCGGCAACTCCAGCAGCTGGCGGGCGACGCGGCCGCGGCGTATCCAGGCGGGTTCTGGGCCGACCGAGCCGGGACTGACGTTGTGGATGATGCGGGCGAGCCGAACGTGTCGGCTCTGCGGCTGGATCCCGACGTGCGCGCCGCATTTGACCAGATACGATCCCGTCCATCGCTTGGCCTGCACGCCGTGGAGGGCGTGCGTCGCGAGGTACGGGCGACTGTCCTCGACCGCACGGTGGTGCTGCGGGAGCACCTCGTGGTGCCCGCGTTTCCGGACGGGCTCAGGTACGTTCGAAACGTGGATCTCGTCGTGCTCGCCGGGCTTGCCACAACACACGATCAGGTTCCTGCGCTCTTCGACGCCTACTGCGCGTCGGCGCCGCCGGTGTCGCTGCCGGACCTGCTGGGCGCGCTTGCCGTGCTTGTGGGAAAGGGCATCCTGCGATTCGCTTGACAACATCACGACGCCAGTTCAACGTCACCCAGCGCGTTCGCCCGCCATTCGCATCAGTTCTTCAGGCGGCCAGTCTGCAGGATCAAACGGAGGGCGTGAATTGCGAATTGTTGCAGCAGCGGCCCTGATGCTGTCGTGCGCGCTTGCGCCGATTGCGGGCGCGCAGCGTGGCGGGCGCGGCGCCGCCGGGCCGCGCGATACGACCAGCGGATTTCCGATCCACGACGCAAACATCATCCGGAACTGCACGCGGTGCCACGCACGCGACAGCAGCGGCATCGTCCAGCGCATCTCGTTCATGCGCAAGACGCCGGAAGGGTGGGAGATGTCAGTGCGGCGCATGGCCACGCTGTCCAAGGTGGCGATGACGCCCGAGGTGGCGCGCGGCATCGTGCACTACCTGTCGAATGCCCAAGGCCTGGCGCCCGAGGAGGCGCGGCCGGGCCGGTTCGAGTCGGAACGCCGGTTCATCCCGTATCGCTACACGGGTGATGCGACGACTGAGCGCGTGTGCCGCGCGTGTCACTCCATGGGACGGGCCATCCTGCAGCGTCGCACGCGCGACGAGTGGGACCTCCTCGTGGCGACGCACCGCGGCCTCTACCCGGGCTCGGATTTCCAGGCGTTTCGCAGGGCGGGTCCGCCGCCCGCGGACAGTGCCGGCGCCCCGCAGCCGATGGACGTGGCCATCGGCCACCTCGCGCGGACATTTCCGCTGCGCACGCCGGAGTGGACCGCGTGGACCGCATCGATGCGCCCGCCGAACATCGAAGGATCGTGGTTCATCACGGGCAGCGAGCCCGGTCGCGGCACCTTCTTCGGCCGCACGACGATCACGAAGAAGCCCGGCACGTCCGACGAGTTCACCACGCGGACGACGTATCGCTACGCCAGGGACGGACGTGCCGTCACGCGCACCGGCCGGAGCCTGGTGTACACCGGGTTCCAGTGGCGCGGCCGCTCGATGGAGAGCGCGGCCGACTCGGGCCTGCGCGAAGTGATGTCGATCGAACCGGGTTGGCAGGAGATGTCGGGGCGCTGGTTCAAGGGCGGATACGACGAGATCGGGATGGACGTCGCGCTCACCCGCGTCACCGGGGCCACGATGATTGCCGGCGTGACGCGCAAAGGCCTGCGGTCGGGCGTGAAGGATCAGGAACTCACGATCGTCGGCGCCAACTTCCCGGCCAGGCTCGATCCGGCGGCGATCGAACTCGGCGCCGGTGTTCGCGTGGCGCGCGTGGTGCGCGCCACGCCGGACTCGGTCACACTGCGGGTGGACGTCGATTCCGCCAGCGCCAGTGGTCCGCGCGACCTGTTCGTCGCGGGGGCATCGCACCGCGGCGGGCTCGTGGTCTACGACCAGGTGCACCGCATCAAGGTGACGCCGCTGGCCGGCATGGCGCGCGTCGGTGGCGCGGTCTACCCGAAGCAGTTCCAGCAGTTCGACGCGTGGGCCTGGCACAATGGCCCGGACGGCAAGCAGGACACGAAGGACGACTTCGAGATCGGGCTCGTGGACGCGCAGTGGAGCCTCGAGGAGTACGGCGTCACCTACAACGACGACGACGTCAAGTTCGTGGGCGCGGTGGATCAGCGCGGGCTGTTCACGCCGGCGATCGATGGACCGAACCCGCAGCGGAGCGGCAATCGCAACAACGTCGGCGACGTTTGGGTGGTGGCCACGTGGCAGCCGCCAGAGGCCGGCGCCCGCCCGATTCGCGGCCGCGCCCACCTCGTCGTGACCGTGGCGCTGTACGTGCGCTTCGAACCGGCGCGAACCGCGCCGTGACAACCGTCTTCCAGCGCGGCGAGTACCACGCCTTCGAGGGCGACGGCGCGTCGTATGTCTACCTCGTACCATCGGCGGCCGTGTACCGGCTCGACGAACCCTCGGTGGCCGTCCTCGACACGATCGGCGAGCGCGACATGGCGCCGGGGGATCTCGCCGTGGCGCTGGGGCATCGGTTCCCGTTGCCGCAGGTAAAAGAGGCGGTCGAGGAGCTCGTTCGCATCCGTGCGCTCAAGGCATTTCACCGCCCGGTGGACGCGCCGCCTGCCGTCGCGCCGGTTCT
>CAYPNI010000019.1:21086-28279 GCA_964411925.1 uncultured Nitrospirales bacterium | reverse complement strand
CGCTCAAGGCATTTCACCGCCCGGTGGACGCGCCGCCTGCCGTCGCGCCGGTTCTTCCGGCCGTTCCGCCGCCGGCCCCGCGACCGCGGACGCCCGGCAACACGCGGGTGCCCCTCACGACGCTCGTCGTGAACGTGACCAGCAAGTGCAACCTGGCCTGCACGTACTGCTACGAGTACGGCGAGGACAAGATCACCGAGGCCAGCACGAAGCCGCGCTTCATGGATGAGGCCACGGCGCGCCAAAGCGTGGATTTCATGTTCGCGGAGTCAGGTGACCAGCAGCGCGTGAATCTCACGTTCTTTGGCGGCGAGACCCTCCTCAACTTCAAGGTGCTCAAGAGCGCGCTTGCGTACGCGCGCCAGCGCGGCGCGGAGCTTGGCAAGACCGTGGACGTGAGCCTCACCACCAATGCCACGTTGCTCCGGCCCGAGATCATCGACTGGATCGAGGCGAACGACGTCGGGGTCACCGTTTCGATGGACGGCGCCAGGGACCAGCAGGACAAGTTCCGCGTGTTCAAGAACGGGATGGGGAGCTACGACACCGTTGCGCCCAACGTGCGCGACCTGCTCGCGCGGAAATTGCGTCGTCCGGTCGGCGCGCGGGTCACGCTCACGAAGCAGAACCTCGACGTCGTCGGCATCTACCGGCACCTCGCCGACGAAATGGGGTTCTGGGAAGTCGGCTTTGCTCCGGTCACGACCTCTTGGCAGCGCGACTACGCCATCCAGGACGACGGGTTCTTCGCCATGCTCGACCAGTTCAAGCTGCTGGCCGCCGAGTATCTCGAGCACGCACTGGCCGGCAAGCGGCACCGGTTCTCGAACGTGCGCGACACGCTCGAGGAGATCCACAAGGGGCTGAGCAAGTCGCATCCGTGCGGCGCGGGCATGGGGCTCATGGGGGTAGCGACCGACGGCGACGTGGCGCTCTGCCACCGGTTCGCAGGCAGCGATTCGCACAAGCTCGGCACGGTATCGGGCGGCGTGGATCACGCGCGGCAGGACCGGTTCCTCGCGCAGCACCATATCGAGAGCAAGACCGACTGCAGCACGTGCTGGGCGCGGCCGCTCTGCGCCGGCGGATGCTACCACGAGGCGCATACGCGGTACGGGGACACGAACCGCCCGAACCTGCACTACTGCGAGTGGATCCGCAGCTGGACGCACCGCTGCCTCGAGGTGTACGGCACGATCGCGGAACAGCGCCCTGAATTCCTCCAGCAGTTCGACTGAGGGCATCACATGGCACGACTCAAGGCAGTGAACCGGAAGGCGCATCGCGTGGACGCCCAGACGCTGGCGCCGCAGGACGTCGTCGGCCTGCAGGGCGGGGCGCCATCCACCGGTCCCAACATTCCGCTGGGTTGCTCGTTCGTCTTTTCGCCTGGCTGGGAAGTGGACGCGAGCGGCGGCACCGCGGGGCTCTGCCAGCCCGTGGAGCGCGACCTCTACGATTGCCACATCACCTGCTTCTGGCCGGCGCAGGTGCCCGACTTGTACAACCACGCGCCCGACTGGACCGCCAAGTGTGCGGCCGCGGTGAAGGACTGGCGCAAGATCGACCTGATCTTCCCATGAGCCGACTGCGGTCGTCCACAGCAATCCGCGCCATTCTGGTCGGTGGGCTTGGCGGCCTCGCGGTCGCAGCCACCGCGTTAACGGCTACCGCGCAGGGTGTGGCGCAGGGTGCGTCGCCTGCGTCCGGCACGTTCTACATGGGCACCTACTCGGACAAAATCCTCGTGATTGACGAGGAATCGCTGGCGGTGCGCGACACGATCAAGCTGTCGATCGGAATCCCGACCGACCTCCTGCTCTCGGCCGACAAGTCGCGCATCTACGTGCTCAACCCGCGGCTCGACGAGGTCGAGATCGTGGATGTGGCCACGCGCAAGGCGACCGGGAAGTTCACGCTGAGCACGCCGGGTACCACCGTGCAGATATGGGGCATGAACGTGGACCCGAAGCAGCGGTACGCCATCCTCGTGGTCAAGTCGTACACGAAGCGGTCGGATCGCTACGAGATCTCGCGGCCCGTCCTCGTGCGATACGACCTGGCGAAGGGTGCCGTCACGGACACGATCCCGTGGCCGAAGGACGAGGAGCGTGATCGCGCGCAGGTCATCTTCTCGCCGGCCGGCGACCTGATGTACTTCTTCACCTCCACGGACGTGCTGGTGTACGACGCCGAGACGCTGAAGCAGGTGGACCGGTGGGACCTCGCGCAGAGCTTCTATGAGGAGGGCATCGGGCGGATCAACGCCAGCTTCGGGGCAGATCCGTACGACGAGCCGGGGTTCTACACGAACCTGTTCCGCGTGTCGGATCCCGTGAACCGGCGGCTGTTGATGGGAGTGGCGCGCATCGACCTCGCCAACCGCAGCGTGGATTACTACACACTCGGGCCGAGTGTGGGCACGAGCTTCCGGCTCACACCCGACAAGCGGCGGGCGTACGGCATCCAGTCCGAGGTGGGGAACTACCAGTTCTGGACATTCGACCTCGAGAACCGGCGGGTCGTCGGCAAGACGCCATTCGACGGGCGGCCGCGCATGGGTCTTTCGGTGGGCACGAACGGCGACAAGCTCTACATCTACGTGGCCGGCAACACCGTGGACGTCTACGAGGCCGGCACGTTCCGCAAGCTGCGGACGGTGACGCTGGACTTCGACATGACGGACACGATCTTCATTCCCGGGCGTCCCGCCGGCGCAGGCCGGTAGGACGTGCGGCGGCCGGGCGTGCTCCGGCGCCGACGGCGGGGCGCGAACGCATGATGACGCCCGACGCACGGCGCGTCCTGTCGTACATCCGCCCGTACTGGCGGTCGCTCGCACTTGTCCTCGCGTTGTCGCTCGTCGGCACGGCGCTCGCGCTCGTGCTGCCGTACCTGTTCCGGGCCTTCGTGGACCGGGCACTGCTCGGGCGCGATGCGGCGGTGCTCGTGCAGCTGGTGGTGCTCTTCTTCACGATCACGCTTGCGAGCTTCCTGCTGAACGTCGTCAGTGGGCTTCGGTACACGAAGGTGTCTGCCGACATCCTGTTCGACATGCGCCTCGCGCTGTTCCGCCACCTGCAGGCGTTGTCGCCGCGGTTCTATGCGCGCATGCCGCTTGGCCAGATCGTGTCGCGCCTCAACAGCGACATCAGCGAGATCCAGCGCGTGGCGACCGAGATTGCGCTTGCGTGGGTGAGCAACGTGCTGTTCCTGGCCGGCACGGTCGCCATTCTCCTCTATCTCGATCGCGTCCTTTTCGCGGCCAGCCTGGCGGTGCTTCCATTTGCCCTGTGGGCGCTCGTGAGCTACCGCGCCCGGCTGGAGGGGTCGATCGCGGTGATGCGTGAGGAGAGCGCGGCCATCGGAACGTTCCTCATTGATACGCTGCAGGCCATGAAGCTCGTGGTTGGAATGAACGCGCAGGATCGCGAGGCGGCGCGCTTTCGCCGGCGGAACGACAGTTTCGTCGACTCCCTGATGACGATGCGCCGGCTCACGTATTTGGCCGGCGGGCTCCCGGGGCTGCTGCTGTCGCTGGGCAGCGCGGCGGTGTTCCTGATCGGGGGGTGGCGGGTCATCGAAGGGGTGATCACGATGGGCACCCTGGTGGCGTTCGTCGCGTACCAGGTGCGCCTGCTCGGACCCATCCAGGGCCTGATGGGACTGTACACCGGCGTCGCGACGGCGCGCGTGTCGCTCAGGCGCGTGCACGAGATCTTCGACGCGCCAATCGAGGTGAGCGAATCGCCCGACGCCCAGCCCCTGCGCGAAGCGCGCGGCGATGTCCAGTTCCGGAACGTGACATTTTCGTTCGACCGCGGTGCGCCCGTGCTCGATCGCGTCAACATCACCGTCGCGCAGGGCGAGCACGTGGCCATTGTCGGCGCGAGCGGGGTGGGCAAGAGCACCATCGCCGAGCTGGTCGCGCGGCAGCTGGATCCCGACAACGGCGCGGTGCTGCTCGACGGGCACGACCTCCGCACGCTCCAGCTTTCCGACGTACGGCGTCACGTCGTCGTGGTGGACCAGGATCCGTTCGTGTTCAATGCGTCCATCGAAGACAACATCCGGTTCGCGCGGCCGGACGCGACCGAAGGCGACGTTCGGGAGGCGATCAGCGCCAGCGGACTGGCTGAGCTTGTCGCACGGTTGCCGGACGGCGCACGAACGGTGGTCGGTGAGCGGGGACGCGCGCTGTCCGCCGGAGAGCGCCAGCGGCTCGCGATCGCCCGCGCATTCCTGGCCGATCCGGCGGTGCTCGTGCTCGACGAGGCGACAGGGGCGCTCGACCCCGCGACAGAGGCGCATGTGGTCGCGGGCTACGAGGCCGCGATGCGGGGCCGCACGACGATCGTGATCACGCACCGGCTAGCGTTGGCCCAGCGTGCTGACCGGGTCATCGTGCTCTCTGGCGGACGGATCGTCGAAAGCGGAACCCCCGACGAACTCACGGTGCGCAGCGATGCGTTCACAGCGTTGTTCGGTGTGCGGCACGGCGACCCGGAGGGCGCAGACGACCGCCGGCAGCAGGACGCGCGTCCACGCGGGTGAACGCAGGCCCGCGAGATCGGAATGGGCGCGCGCTCCGTTTCTCGCTCGATGCGCCGCCATTCGCCGCGAGCACGGGTCGGGGCGTTCGTGTCGCGGTGGTGGACAGCGGAGTGGCGGCCGGGCACGCACACGTCGGCCACGTGTCGGCCGGCATTTCGCTGGTTGCCGGCGTTGGCGATACGACCGATCGCCTCGGCCACGGCACGGCCGTGGCCGCCGCCATCCGAGAGAAGGCGCCGGGCATCGAGGTCGTTCCGGTCAAGGTGTTCGACCGGGCACTCCGTACCGACGCGCCAACCCTGGCGGACGCAATCCGCTGGGCGGCGGACCACGACTGTGGCGTTGCCAACCTCGCGCTCGGCACGTCGAACGCCGAGCACGCGGCGCGGCTGGCGGATGCCGTGCGCCACGCGGAATCGCGGGGCACGGTCGTCGTCGCGGCGCTCGAGTCAGGGGGGACGCGCTGGCTGCCGGGCGCCATCCCGGGCGTCGTGCCCGTGCTGGGCAGTTCCGATCTCGATCGCGACGTCCTGATGCTCGAGGCCGACGCGCCGACGCCCGAGTCCGACGGGCCGGCCGCCGCACTCCGCGACCGGTTCGTGGCGTCCGTATATCCTCGGCCGATTCCCGGTGTGCCTCGTGAGCGCAACCTCAGCGGTGCGTCGTTCGCCGTGGCAAACACCACCGGCTTCCTGGCCCGCCTGATCGAGCGCGATCCCGGACTGCGGACGCCCGGCGCGATCGTCGCACTGCTGCGCGCAGCGGCGCGCTGAACTCGCTACACTACCTGTCATCCACCGGGATGACTGGAGCGTACGATGCACACGTATGTAGGCGAACTCGTCGACCTCACCGATTCCGCCCTCAATCAGCTCGACAACCTGACACTCGAGGAGGCGCGCGCCCGCGTGCTCACCGGCGATCCCGCAGCGGTCCGCGGAATCGGCGGCTCCTACGCGATCGTCGCGCGTGAGGGGGAAACGGTGCGGATTGCGCGATCGCTCGACCGGCCGGTGCGGTACTTCCTCGCCAAGAAGGTCGAGGGACCGGCGCTGATCGTGGCTGACCGGATCGACGCGATTCGTGGATGGCTCGCCGAGCATGGGTTTGCCGACCAGTTTCATCCGAGCTACACGCGCATGGTGCCGGCGCACTACGTGACGGCGATCCGGATCGTGGGATGCCCCGATCCCAGCCCGACATACACGCGGTTCCTGGACGTGAAACCCGGCTCGCTGCCGGCCGACGTGGATGTGATCGGTCGCGCGTATGTCGGCGCGCTTTCGAACGAGATCGGCACGTGGCTCCGGCGCATTCCCGCCGATGCGCCGGTGGGCGTGACGTTCTCGGGAGGCATCGACAGCGGCTCGGTGTTCCTGGTCGCCGCTCACGTGATGCGGACGATGGGCCTCAAGCTTGGGCGCCTCAAGGCCTTCACGCTCGACGCCGGCGACGGCCCCGATCTCGCGCAGGCCCGCGAGTTCCTTGGCGCGCTCGACATGGGCCTGTTCCTCGAGCCGGTGACTGCTGCCACCGCGGCGCTCGACCCCGACGAAGTGATTCGCATCACCGAGGACTACAAGTCGCTCGACGTGGAGAGCGCCACGATGTCGCTCGCATTGCTGCGCGGCATTCGCGAACGGTACCCCGACTGGCGCTACCTGATGGACGGCGACGGCGGCGACGAAAACCTGAAGGACTATCCGATCGAGGAGAACCCCGAGCTCACGATCCGGAGCGTCGTGAACAATCCGTTCCTGTACCAGGAGGGGTGGGGCGTCGGCACGATGAAGCACTCGCTCACGTACAGCGGCGGGCTCAGCCGGTCCTACGTGCGCACGTACGCGCCGGCCCGGCACCTGGGGTTCGAGGGATTCAGCCCGTACACGCGGCCCGCCCTCGTGGAGATCGCCGCGTCGCTGCCGTGGGACGAGCTCACCGGCTACGACACGGAACGCCTCTATGCACTCAAGGGCGAGATCGTCGCGAGTGGCGTTCGCGCGGTGACGGGGCTGGAGATGCCGGTGTTCGCCAAGCGCCGGTTCCAGCACGGCGCGATCCCTGCGGACGCGATGCGACGGGCGCTGCCGTGGAGCGAAGCCGAATACCGGAACCGGTTCCTCGCGCAATACGCGTGATGCGGACGGCGCCGCGCGGCGTGGCGTGAGGCCACCAGGATGAACGCGTGAGCACGGCAGGCACCACGTACCCGGAGCGCGCGGGAGACCGCGACGCCTGGATTCTCGAGCGCCGCGGTTCGCGCAACGCCGTGACACCGGCACGTGCGCACGGCGCCATCGTGGAACGCGAGCTCGGCGCCGACGGCACGGTGCATCAGACCGCCACGATCTTCCTGACCAATCGAGAGTGTCCGTATCGCTGCGTGATGTGCGACCTCTGGAAGAACACCCTCGGCCGCAGCGTGGAGCCAGGGGTGATCCCAAGCCAGATCCGCAGCATGCTGGCCGGGATGCCGGCGGCGACGGTGATCAAGCTGTACAACAGCGGCAGCTTCTTCGATCGCAAGGCGATCCCCGCCGCGGACCATCCGGAGATTGCCGCCCTTCTGAAGGGGTTCGCGCGCGTGATCGTGGAGTGCCACCCGGCGATGGTCGGCGACGACGTCGAGCGATTCCGCG
>CAYPNI010000019.1:0-20986 GCA_964411925.1 uncultured Nitrospirales bacterium | reverse complement strand
GTGATCGTGGAGTGCCACCCGGCGATGGTCGGCGACGACGTCGAGCGATTCCGCGACATGCTGGGCGGTGAACTCGAAGTGGCGATGGGCCTCGAAACGGCCCACCCGGAAGTCCTGGAGCGCCTCAACAAGCGGATGACGCTGGATTCGTACGCTGCAGCCGCGGCGAAGTTGCGCACGTACGGCGTGGAGTCGCGAGCGTTCGTTCTCATCCAGCCACCGTTCCTGCGCGCCGAACTTGCGGTCGAGTGGGCCGTTCGCTCGGCCGAGTTTGCATTCGATCACGGAGCAGGAGCGGTGAGCCTCATTCCCGTGCGCGGCGGCAACGGCGCCCTCGAGGCATTGGCGGCCAGCGGCGACTTCACACCGCCGACCATCGAAACGCTGGAAACGGCGCTCGACGCGGCGCTCGCGCTGGGGCGTGGCCGCGTCTTTGCCGACCTGTGGGACCTGGGGCAGTTCTCCTCCTGCGACCAATGCCTCGACCGGCGCGAAGGACGTCTGCGCGTCATGAACCTCACGCAGGCGCTGGCGCCGCGTGTGCCGTGTGGTGCCTGCGGGGCGGCATGACGGTTCGCGTTGACCTCGCGATCGTCGGCTCGGGCTTTTCGGGTTCGCTACTCGCGATGATCGCCCGGCGGCTCGGCCGCTCGGTTGCGCTGCTCGAGCGCGGCCACCACCCGCGATTTGCGATCGGCGAATCATCGACGCCGCTCGCCGCCCTCCTCCTCGAGGAGATCGCGCACCGGTACGCACTGCCGCAGCTGATGCCGTTCACGAAGTACGGAACGTGGAAACGAAGCCGTCCCGACGTGGGCTGCGGTTTGAAGCGCGGGTTCTCGTTCTTCCGACATGAGGCCGGGCTCCGCTTCGCGTCGGACTCCTCGCACGCAAACCAGCTTCTGGTCGCGGCGAGCCCGAACGACGAGATCGGCGACGTGCACTGGTATCGCCCCGACTTCGACCACTGTCTCGTCAACGAAGCGGTGGCACTCGGCGCCTACTATATGGATGGCGCGCACATCGAAGACGTGTCGCTGCGCGAACGGAATCGGTCGACGCGACCGTTGGCGGACGCCCCATCGGGCGCGGGGGAGCCGGGGCCGACCGTGCTTCGCGGCGAACGCCGGCGTGCAGGCGGACGCACTGAGCGATTTGAGATCGCGGCGGGGCTCGTCGTGGACGCGACCGGTCCGCGCGGGTTCTTACACCGCCATCTCGAGATGAAGCCTCGGGCCCTGCCCGGAATGGGGCGCACCCAGGCGCTGTACACGCACTTCTCCGGGGTCCGGCCCTTCGCATCTGTGGCCGCCGACGCGTTCGGCGGCGCACCTCCGTATCCGGTGGACGCAGCGGCGGTGCATCATGTCGTGGACGGTGGATGGATCTGGGTGCTGCGGTTCGACAACGGCATCACGAGCGCCGGGGTTGCCGCGACGGACGCGCTGGCGGCCGACCTGCGGCTCGGCGACGGCGCCGACGCGTGGGGTCGTCTCCTGCGGCGTTATCCGTCGATCGAGGCGCAATTTGCCGACGCCGCGCCCACGCGCGCGTTTACGTGGCTGTCCGAGTTGTCGTTTGCCGCCGAGTCGATCACGGGAGACGGATGGGTGATGCTGCCGTCGGCCGCCGGCATCGTGGATCCGTTGCTTTCCACCGGCTTTCCGCTGACGCTGCTGGGGGTGCAGCGGGTTGCGGCGGCGATCGCGGACCACTGGGGAACAGGCCGCCTCGCACCCGCTCTTGCGCGCTATGCCGACCTCACGAGGCACGAGCTGGACACCACCGCGCGTCTTGTCGGCGTGCTGTACGATTCGTTCGGCGACTGGGAGCAGTTCACGGCGCTCGCGCAGCTCTACTTTGCGGCCGCGAGCTACGCAGAATCGGCGCGGCGATTGGGGAAGCCGGAAGTCGCCGGCGAGGCGTTCCTGCTGGGCGACCACCCGACGTTCGCCGCAGGTCTCGCGCGCTGCCTCACCCTCGCGGGCGACAGTCGTCGCACGCCGCAGGGGCGCGCCGCGCTGCTGGCCGCCGTGCACGAGACGATCGCGCCGGTGAACGTCGCCGGCCTTGGCGACGCGCGCCGATGCAACTGGTATCCGTGCACTGCCGATGACCTGGTTGCTGCCTCTGGCAAGCTCGGAGCATCACCGGCAGAAGTTGCCGTGATGCTCGAGCGGTGCGGATTTACGCCACGCCCGGTCGTGGCGTGACCGCGCGAGGCGTCGCGGGCTCGCCGCGGCGCCACAAGTCCACGACCATCGCGATCGGCCCGACGATCGTCAGCGCGAAGAGCGGCGGCGACGCATAGAGTGGCGTCAGCCAGGGGAGTCCGAAGTCGCCGGCCAGGCGGATCAGCGACTCGACCATCGCCACCATCACGACGACGAACACCTGTCCTCGCTTCGACTGCACGACGGTGCGCGGATCGGTCACCATGAAGAACACGAACAGTTGATACATCGGGCCCGTGAGCGGGGCGATTTCCGCGCCGAGCGGTCCGTCGATTGCCGCGGCGCGCGCCGCGGCGAGGATGAGAAAGCTCACCACGTAAGCGCCCGTGATGTGCAGCACGCCGGCCCTCGCGGCGATGATCACGCCGAACACCCAGATCACCGCATTCGTCGCGAGATCGTTGCCCCACTGGTGGCTCAGCACCGACACGCTCTCGGGAGCAATGAGCAGCATGAGGCAGATCGCGAAGTTGGTCGGGTTCCAGAGATGTCGTCCGCGGAACGTCAGCGCGTACTTCGACGCGATTGCCAGGAACGCCCCAAGTGCGAACGGCCACAGCAGGGACGGTTGCGGCTTGGTCAGCAGGGCAAGGCTGATGCCCGACACATACGCGCTCTGCAGCACGGCCACCTTGCCGCGCACGAACCACGAGAAGACAAACTCGGTTGCCATGCAGACGCCGAGTGTGATCGCGAGGCGTCGGTAGTCACCGAGGATCGCGAAGCGCCACTGTGCGACCACGAGCACCAGCGTGATGAGGATCACGATCAGGTACCGCGGTTCGGTGAACCACGTGCGGAGCGCATTGCCCCTGCTCATCGCGGCTTCGCCGGCTCGGTGATCACGTGCAGCTGGTCTGCATCCAGGCGGCCCAGCGTCTGGACGATGCCAGAAGGCCAGCGGATCGTGACGCGGTCCACGTTCATTCGAGCGCCGATTCCGAAGTGGAGGCGGCGCTCGTTCTGGGCGGCAAAGCCCATCCCACCGTCCACCACGCGTCGCTGCCGGCCGCCGCCATGCTCGATCGTGACGTCGGCACCGATCGCACTCCTGTTGCTGGCGGTCGGCGTCAGCGCGAATGCGATCCAGTGGTTGCCGGGCGTGACGGTGTTCCGGTAGATGACCGGGCGGGCATTCTGGTTGGCGACGACGACGTCGAGCGAGCCGGTATCGAACAGGTCCACGAGGGCAACCGCGCGGCCGTCAAGCACGTCGGTCACGCCTACGCGCTCCGCCACGTCGTCCCAGCCGGCCTCACCGCGGTTGAGCAGCACGCGCGAGCGCTCGTATCCCGAGAGACTCGCCGTGCCGATCGCCGGCCAGTTGCGGGCGTCCTCGAAGAGCCGCTTGTTGCCGCCGGCGACCTTCGACATGCCATACCAATAGTCCTTGTCGCGATCGGCGGAAATGAAGCCGTTCGCCACGTACAGGTCGTTGCGGCCGTCATTGTTGAGGTCGCCGAACTGCGCGCCCCACGCCCAGCCGGCGTCGCTCACCACGCCGGACGCGATGTTCTCGAACCGACCCAGCTCGGCCAGCACGTTGAGGCGCAGGTTGTTGCCCTGGAACAGGTAGCCCTTCTCGGAAATGTTGGTGACGAACACGTCCATTCGCCCGCGATTGTGCACGTCGCCGACGGTCACCGACATGCCGCTCTTGGAATCGGCCTCGAGCCCGACGCGCGCGAGCGTGAACTTCCGGCCGCTGTCGCTGACGAACAGCTCCTCGGGGCCGTAGTCATTTGCGAGATACAGGTCCGGCCAGCCATCGTCGTTGAAGTCCACGCTGGTCGCGGCGAGGGTCCAGCGCGTGCTGCCGACACCCAGCGCGTCGGTGACGTCCTCGAACGTTCCGTCACCACGGTTCCGGAACATCAGGTTGCGGCCGCCGTTGCTCGAAAACTCGAAGCTGTCGTGCATGATCCGCGTGGACGCAATCTTCCAGAAGTTGACGTCGTCGCGGAAGTACGCAGTCACATAGAGGTCGAGGAAACCGTCGCGGTCGTAGTCGAACCAGATGGCGCCGTTGCTGTTCACCCACCGGTCGAGGCCGGCCTGGCCCGTGACGTCGCTGAACTTCAGCCCGCCAAGGTTGCGGAACAGCGAGAGCTTGCCGTAGCGGTACACGAGCAGGTCTTCGCGCCCGTCATTGTCGTAGTCGCCCCACACCGCGCCCATCGACGCGCCGACACCGGGCGCGTTGACGTCCCCCACGCCGGCGTCGAGCGCGACATCGCGAAAGGTGCCGTCGCCGTTGTTGATGTACAGCGCGTTCGACTCGCCAAACCGGCTGGTCGTGAAATAGAGATCGGGACGGCCGTCGCCGTCCGCGTCGCTCACGCTGACTCCTGCTCCCACGGCCGCGATGTGCGGCGCGACGTTGTCGAGCTTCGGATCGAGCTGTGCACGCTGGTGCGCGAACGTGATGCCGGCGGCCGCCGTCACGTCCTCGAGCACGAACCCGGGTTGCTCGGGGCTCGCGAGCGGGTGCACGGCCCGGCGGTTCATCAGCGCCACGCCCGCAATCCCGAGCGCGAACGCGGCGATGGCGATGACGCGACGAGCACTGGGAGAGGGCACAGTGGGAACGTAACGCCGGAAAAGTGATGCGAGAAGCGGCGTCGCTTGCCGGTCGCGGAGCGCGAACCTACTGTTCACGAATCCCTTTCCGTGCGATGACCCCGACGCTCAACCGGCCGCGCAGAGTTCCGTTCGCGCTGATCGCGGCGGCCGTGCTGGCCGCGGTGGCGGGCTGTGGGCCGGCCGAGCGTGCCGATAACGCCGGGACGCTGGTGACGTCGCGGACACTTGGGCTCGCGTACCTGCAGACCGACCAGCTCGAGGAGGCGGAAGCGGAATTCCGGAAGGTGATTTCGCTCGCGCCGGATGAAGCGCTGGGATACGCCAACCTCGCGCTGACGCTCCTGCGGGGCGGGCGGCTGCCGGAAGCCGAGGAGCAGGCCCGGCGTGCGCGCACGCTGGACTCCACGAGCGCCAACATCGCACTGATCCTCGCCAGCGTGCACGCCGCCCAGGGGCGCGAAGCCGATGCGCGGCGGACGCTCGAGGTGCCCGCCCGCAGCGGAGCCGACGACCCCGCCGTGCTCTACGCGCTCGCCCAGCTCGACACCGCGCCGGCGTTTTCCGCCGCGCGTGTGGACCTGCTGCAGCGCATTGTCCGGAAGGCGCCGACCAACGTCGCGGCGCGCATCGCGCTGCTCGAGGCGTTCGTGGACCGCAATGCCGCCGACAGCGCGACGCGCGCCATCGAGGAGATCCGGCGTTTGCGTCCGGAGCCGCCTCCCGAGGCGATCGTTCACTACACGCGCGCGCTTGCGTTGCTCAGGGCGGGGAACGTGGACGGCGCGCGCGCGCCGGTGAATCGCTTTCGCGCGGCAATGGAACTGACGCCGGCGTACCAGGCGAGCCTCGCGACGATGAAGGGACCGGATGGGCCGATGGTCGGCCGGCCGGTGCTCTCGTTCAGTCCACGGCTCAACCTCGCACAGCGCGCGACGAAACTGGGCGCCGCGATCCAGGACGCCGTGCAGTTCACGGATGTCACCGAGGACATGGGACTCGGCGGTCCGCCAGCTTCGGACGCGGCATCCTCAGGCAGCGCAGGAGCTGCGACCGGTTCCGCGGCCACCCTTCGCGTTGAATTGCTCGCCCTCGCGGTGGGCGACTTCGATGGCGACGGCGAGGAGGATCTCTTCACATCCCGCTGGGACGCCGCGGAGCGCGCGTACGTGACTCGCCTCTATCGCACGGAAAGCGGCCTCCTCAAGGATGTGACCTCCTCTGCACGCGCCACGATTGCGGGTGGAGCCTCGTGGGCCACGTTCGCCGACTACGACAACGACGGTTTCCTGGATCTGCTCGCGATCGCCTCCGACGGGCGGGGCCGCCTCCTTCGCAACACCGGCAGGTCACGCTTCGAGGATGTCACCGCCAGGGCGCGTGTCGCCGATCTGGGCTCACCGCGCAAGGCTGGCTTTGTGGACATCGACCACGACGGAGACCTCGACCTCGTGGCTGTCGGTGGCGAGGGGCTGCGCGCGATGCGCAACAATGGAGACGGGACATTCACCGACGTGACCGCCGAATCCGGTTTCTCGGTTCCAGGGGACGCGACCGATTTCACGTTTGCAGATTTCGACGACGACGGCCGGATGGATCTGTTCGTCACGCGCGCGCGGGCGGGAAACACACTGTACCGGAACATCGGGGCGCGCCGGTTCGAGGACGCCACCGCAGCAGCGGGCCTTTCCACCGCGGGGGCCTCCGGCGCGTCCACCGGGTTGGGAGGCGCTGGCGCGGCTGCCGTCGGGGACTTCAACAACGACGGTGCGTTCGACGTGCTCATCACACCGGTCGAGCCAGGCGATCCGGTGGTCTGGGTCAATCGCGGCGACGGCACGTTCTCGCGCGACGCGCGTGCCGCCGCATCGCTGCGGCCGCTGGCCGGCCTGGGCGTGCGCGCGGTGCAGTTCGTGGACTATGACAATGACGGCTGGCTCGATCTCGTGGCAGCTGGTGCGCCGGGGACCGCCGATTCGCCTGCGGTGCGCCTGTTCCGGAACGACGGTCAGGGCCGGTTCGACGACCGCTCGACACTGCTCCCCGACGTCGGCGGTCCTGATGGATCACTGGTGACGTTCGACCTCGGCCGCGACGGTGACGAGGATCTCGTCGTCGCCGGCGCGGGCGGGCCGCGAATCGTCCGCAACAACGGCGGGAACGCCAACCTGTACGTGCAGGTGCGGCTTTCGGGTCTGCGGACGGGCAGCGGCAAGAACAACACCTTTGGCATCGGGACCAAAATCGAGCTGCGCGTCGGCAACGTCGTGCAGACGCGCATCGCCACCCGGCCGATGACCCACTTCGGCCTCGGCGCGCACCTCAAGGCCGACGTGCTGCGCATCGTATGGACCAACGGCGTACCGCAGGTGATCCACTTCCCGGGCTCCGACCAGGACGTGCTCGAGAACGAAGTCCTCAAGTCCTCGTGCGGGTTTCTCTACGCGTGGGACGGTGAGCGGTTCAACTTCGTGACCGACGTGATGTGGCGGAGCGCGCTCGGCATGCCGCTTGGCATCATGGGGAGCAACACGGCGTGGGCGCCGGCACAGGCATCGCAGGAGTATCTCCGGGTGCCTGGCAGCATGCTCAAGGCGCGGAATGGCCGGTACGTGCTGCAACTCACCGAGGAGCTGTGGGAAACGTCGTACACGGACGAAGTGCGGCTGATCGCCGTGGATCACCCGGACTCGGTGAACATCTTCGTTGACGAGCGGTTCGTACCGCCGGGCCCTGTGGCGCTCCGCGTGTTCCAGCCGGCCGGCGCGCGACCGCCCGTGTCGGCGGTTGACGATCGTGGCAATGACGTGCTCGCCGCGCTCCGCGAGAAGGATGACGTGTACGTGTCGAACCTCATTCCCGTCGAGTACCAGGGCATCGTCGAGTCGCACGACCTGATCATGGACCTGGGCAGGGACGCCGGAGCGCCGGGCACGCATCTGTACCTCCGGGGCTGGATCTATCCCACGGATGCGAGCATCAATGTCGCGCTGTCGCAGCAGTCGCGAATCAAGCCGGTGATGCCCTTCCTCGAAGTGCGCGACGCGAGCGGAGCGTGGCGGAAGGCGGCGGACATCGGGTTCCCCTCGGGCAAGGACAAGACGATCGTGGTTGACCTTGCCGGGATCTTTCCGACCCGCGACCGGCACGTGCGCATCCGCACGAACATGCAGATCTACTGGGACCAGGCGTTTGTCGCGTCCGACGCGGCGTCGAGTCCCGCGACGATGACCACCGTTCCACTGCTCTCGGCCGACCTGCACTACCGCGGGTTCTCCGAGACGTACCGGAAGGGCGGGCGCTATGGTCCGCACTGGTTCGACTACTCGCGCGTGATTCGCGAAGCCATCTGGCAGCCGATCACCGGCGCGTACACCCGGTTTGGTGACGTCCTGCCGCTGCTCGGCACGTCCGACGACATGTATGTCGTCATGGCGCCGGGCGATGAGACGACCCTGGAGTTCGACGCGACCGCGCTGCCCGCGCTGCCGCGCGGGTGGACCCGCGACTTCCTGCTCTACTCCGACGGCTGGATCAAGGACGCCGACCTGAACACTGCGCTTGGCAACACCGTCGGGCCGCTGCCCTTTCACGCGATCCGGGAATATCCGTACGCGCCGGGCGAGAAGTACCCGGATGACGCAGTGCGGCAGCGCTACCTGAGGGAGTACAACACGCGGCTCATCAGCAGGCCGTAGGCCGTTGGCTAGCGCGCGCGGGACCGGGCCGAGGCGATCAGGCCATCGAGCAACCGGTACTCGTCGCGCATCGAGCGCGGCGTACCGTCATCGGCGCCGCCCTCTGCGAGGGCCCGCAAGGCGTCGCAGCGCAGGCGGTTGGCGCGCATCGGCGCGCCAGTCTTTGTGTCGCCCTCGTTGGTTGCGCCGGCAACAACGGCGGCGGCGGGCAGCGCACGCGCCCGGGCGTGGGAACGAGCGGCGCCATCGGCGTCACCGGCCTTGAGCGCGAGATACCCGGTGTAGAAGTGCGCCGCGGCGCTTGCCGCATTCGTGGCAAGCACCGACTCGAACAACTGGCGCGCACGCGTCGTGTTTCCGCGGATGAGAGCCGATTCGCCAAGGTGAACGAGTGGACCCGTGTTCTCCTTGTTGACCTCGTGCGCGCGCTGGTAATAGGCATCCGCTGAGTCGAGGGAGAGCGGGGCGCCGGCATCGAGGCAGAGGTGGAGCGCGCCCATTTGCGAGAGCGCGCGAACGCTCGCGCGATCAACGGCGAGCAGCCGGCGCCAGGTTGCGCCCGCAGCGGTCCATGATCCGAGCTCGAGGTGCATGCTGCCCGCGTAATACAGTGCGTCGCCGTGCGCCGGGTTGAGTGCGAGCGCGCGCTGGTAGGTGGCCAGCGCCGCCTTGGCGTCGCCGGCGATGCGCTGCGCCGCGGCCTCGCGCATCAATGTCCAGAACTGCGCGACGCTCTCGCGGTCTGTCGCGGCACCGGCGTCGCCTTCGGCGATTCTGATGCGCCGGTTGGCGGACACGCCGGTCCGGACCTGTCGCGCGCCACCGGGCCAGGTCACCTCCACCGTGTCTGCGCTGGAGTGCGTTCCCAGTCCGAAAGTCTCGATCGTGCTGTTCTGCGAGAGGTACGATGCCTGCGCGCCAATCTGGCGCACCTGGCTCACACCACCGGCCACCACGCGGACGACGGCGCCGAGTGCCTGCCGATTGTTCCTGGTGCCGCGCAGGTCCACCTGCAGCCATCGGTTGCGATTGCCGCCGTCGTTCCGAAGCAGGTACACCGGGCCACCATTCGTCGTGACGAGCGCATCCACGTCACCGTCATTGTCGAAATCGGCGAAGGCGCCACCGCGGCCCACGTACGTGTCGCGGAAGAAGTCGCCGGCCACCGGCGACACCTCGAAGAAGCCCTCGCCAGGTCCCTTGTTCCAGAACAGCTGGCTGCGCATCGGCACCAGGCGGGTGACGTCATCGCGGCTCTGCAGCGTGCTGCCGTTCACGACGAACAGGTCAAGGCGACCGTCGAGATCATAGTCGATGAACGACGTGCCCCAGCCGACGAAGTCGAGCGACACCTGCCCGACGCCGTACCGATCGGATTCATCCATGAAGACCACCGGAGGGGAAGTCGGCGTCCGTGGCGCTGGAGGGGGCAGGTTGGCATACAGTGCGCTGCCCTGCGCGATCCAGTGCGTGAGGAAGAGATCCTGCCGACCGTCGCCGTTCCAGTCGCCAACCGCGATGCCCATCGAGCTGCGATAGTCGGATACGCGGGCGGCGTGACTGATGTCGTCGAATGTTCCGTCGCCGCGGTTGCGGTAGAGGAAGTTGTCGGACTGGTCGTTGCCGACATACAGGTCGGTCCAGCCGTCCGCGTCCAGATCCACCCACGCCGCCACGAGGCCGCGGCCGACCGGATTGTCCACGCCGGCCGCGGCCGCGCGCTCCGTGAATGTCCCATCGCGATTGTTGCGGAAGAGCAGATTTCGTTCGCCTGGGAACGACGCCGGGTTGATGCTCGCAGGGTTCTCGACATCCGTGAGCCCTGGTGCATCGAGCGAGAGACGCGTCGTGTACTTCACATATCCCGTCACGTAGAGGTCGAGAAATCCGTCCTGGTCGTAGTCGGCCCACGCCGCACCCGTCCAGAAACCCTCCGGCACGCCGACTCCCGACACGGTGCTTCGGTCCGTGAACCGGCCGTCCCCTTCGTTATGGTAGAGCACATTCCGGCCGTATGTCGTGATGAGCAGGTCGAGCCGGCCGTCGTTGTCATAGTCGGCCCACGCCGGCGCCATCGCCCAGCCGCGCACGGATATTCCGGACCGATCGGTGACATCCGTGAATGTTCCATCGCGGTTGTTCTTGTAGAGCACGGTTCGCGCGGGCGACCCCCGTTGCTGCTCCGCAGTCATCGTCAGAGGCCCGGCTTCATTCGCGATCGCGAGATCCACCCAGCCGTCGTCGTCGAAGTCGCCCCACGCAGCGCCCGAGCCCATGTCCTCGGGCAGCTGTGACGTTCGTGTGCCGCTGAAATGCCGGAAGGTGATTCCCGCGGGTCCAGTCACGTCCGTGAACGTCACCCGCGGATGATCCTCGGGAACCGCCCGCAACAACTCAGCGGTGATACCGGCAACCTGTTCACCCGGCCGGTACGAGTCGGGGCGCGCGAGCAACTTCCACGCGGCGATGGCGGTCAACACGGTGAACGCCGTGGCGATCGCCGCGGTCATCCGCAGATGGCGCTGGCGACGGGTCATCAGGTGCTCAGCGCCGCACGCGCGGCCCTACTCACCCGCGCTGATCCGGATGACCTTGCGGTCCACCGACATTTCAGTGATCGGTGACGTGAGTCCGGAGTTCTCGCCAAACAGGAAGTTCAGCAGGAACTGGTCAGCCTTGCGATACAGCAGACGCGCGGTCACGTGCAGCTCCCTCACGCGGGTGGCCGGCACGCGAACGGACGCGCGCGTATTGAGCGGCGACGTGGAGTCGCCGGGATTCCTGATCATCACCTCGGATGGCGACGTGAGGGGGACGGATGGGCACGTGAACGTGAACTGCTGCTTGTCCGAGAACCCCGGGAACACGGCGCGACGATACCGGACGCCCACCATCTCCCAGAGATTGTGGCGGTCAATGATGTTCCCGTACTGGTCCACCGGCTCGGCCTTGAGGATGAACGCACCCGGCGCGATGAAGTGTGCCGAATCGCGCTGTCCCGATCGGAAGATGAGGCGGCCATCCTGGTCGGTGACCGTCAGCTCGACCCACGCCTGGATGATGTCGAGCGGCCCGGTCGGAAAGTCGTGTCCGACCTTGTTGTTGGTGAGGACTGCCTCGATCGTGACGGGTTCGCCCGGTCGGACCGACGACGGAGCGAGGACCGACAGCGGCACCGCCGCACCCGGCTTCCACTTCTCGGCGATTTCCGGAATCTCGATCTCTCCGCGCAGCCACTGCTCCGTGAGCCGGATGTGTTCCTCGGCGCGGGGGAGGTCGAGCACCCGCGGGATCCACTGGTTGGCGCCGAGGAACCGGTGGCTTCGATGCCGGCCGTCGCCGGGCGTCCGGTTGTAGTCCAGGTCGTCGCCGCTTGCCGGGTCGGCTGTCTCCGCGAGCGGCATGTGGCATTCCCGGCACTCGATCGTCTTCGCGGCCTCGCCCGGGTGATTCCAGCGGCTCTTCCGCCAATTGTCGAACTGGTTCTGCAGTTGCACCCATCCGACCTTGTTGATCTCCTCGTCAATGAACTGCTTGTGGCACGCCGCGCAGAACTCCGGGCTCTTGAAGAGCTTGTGCTGCAGCGTCTTCACGTGGTAGCGGGGGTACGCGCGGATGAGGAAGTCGCGCACGACCCGCGCCACGCCGACGGTGTCGGCCAGTTCGTACATGTAGCGCCCCGGCTGCGTGATCACGTACGCGGCATTTCCCTTTGCGTCAGTTTCCTTGATGGCGTGGCACGCCACGCAGGAGATGCCCTCGTTGTAGCCGGCCAGTGCGGTGAGGTCCTTCGTGAAGATGTTCTTCGTTCCCGAGAACAGCGAAATCGGATCGTGGCAACCTCCACAGTACCGCGTGGACTCGGGCCCGTTCTGTTCCCCCATCACGGCCTGGATCTTCTGGAACGCCGGATCCATCGCCGCATAGCGGTGTGCGCTCACCTCCCACTCGCGGTAGATGTCGGTATGACACCCGGCGGTGCCGCAGGTCGCCGACCCGGCAAGCGACCGGGAGTCGTACGCGCCACCGCTCGCCGTGCGCGCCAGGCTTGGCGCAAACGGCCGGTCGGTTCCGTAGACGTGGCTGTAGTCGGCCGGGAGCTCGTTAACCAGCGCGACGGGCGAGTACATCAGCGTGACGGCGGGAACGAGCGCAAATAGCACGAGCGTGGCCACTACGGTGCGTCGGGTGAACGCGCGCGCTGCCTCCTGCAAGGGAACCCCGGAGGCGGCACGCCCCGCGCGCCGCACCAGCGTCACGAGGTGCGGAAGGACGGAAGCAAGGAAGGTGAACGTTGCCAGCAGGTGGAGCACGCCCCATCCCCGCGAGATTCGCGTGCCGAACAGCGCCTGCCCCGTCAGGACCAGCCCGGACACGAGCAGCACGACCGTCGCAACCATCGCGAAGTACCCCGTCAGGGTCACGTGCGATGCGTGAAGCGCGCGGTAGATCCGCCAATGCCGCCATTGGTAGATGACGAAGGGGACGACGAGCAGCAGCCCCGCCGCGGTGTGCAGCAGCACCATCACCTGGTTCGGCACGCTGAACGGAAGCAGGTAGTTCGCCAGCCCGGTGATCGTCTCGAACGCGAGCAGCGCAACGACGCCCTGCACCAGCGGGCGCGTCCACTCGTGGGCCTTGAGGGCCGAATAGTTCGGTGCGGTCATTGGCCGATTGCCGACCGCTCAATTTGGACGCGCCTCCCGACCGTGCTGTCAGGGAACCCGCGACGCGTCGTGACGGGTTCTCCTGTCCGGCAATTCCCCACGCACCAGTGATCGCTTCGTGTCAGGCGTGGGGTGCGAGCCGGACTCGCGCATCAACGGCAATCACTCCCGCTGACGAGGCGAGCAACGGGTTGGCGTCGAGCTCCACGATCTGCGGAAAATCGTACCCGAGCAGCGCAATGCGCCGCAGCGCGCCGGCGAGCGCGTCGCGGTTCACCGGTGCGTCGCCGCGCAGTGCGCCGAGCATCTTGGTGCCACGGATTCCGGCGAGCATGTCGTGCGCCTGCCGGTCATCGATCGGTACCATCCTGAAGACGACGTCGCCAAGCGCCTCGACCAGCACGCCGCCAAGCCCGAACATCACGAGCGTTCCGAACCCCGGGTCGCGCGTGAGCCCTGCAATGAGCTCGCGGCCACCTCCTTCCATGTGCTGCAGCAGCACGCCCGTCACCCGTGCGCCGGGGGCACGCTCAGCCACCGTGCGCAGCATCGCATCGTGTGCGCGCACCAGCTCGGCGTCGTTCCGGATGTTCGTGACCACACCGCCGACGTCGGTTTTGTGGATGATGTCAGGCGACACGATCTTCATCACCAGCGGGAATCCGACGGCTGTCGCGGCCGTCTTCAGCGTTGCTGCGTCGGCCACCAGCTGCACGGGCGACGTCTGGATTCCGTATGCCTGGAACAGCTCAAGCGACTCTGCCTGAGTGAGATGCTCACGGCCCTCCCGCGCGACGCTATCGAGTATCGCCGCCGCGCCCGCGCGATCGACGTCCAGCGGTGCAGGGGGGTGATCGTCCTGCGCGGCGCGCTCCACGTGCCGGTTGAGCGCGGTCAGCGCCCGCGCGACCGATTCGGGAAAGACATACGTGGGGATGCCCTCCGCCAGCAGGTCGGCGCGGCCGGCCGGCAGCCCCTCGCGACCCATGAGCACCGCGAGGATCGGCTTCGTACGCTCGGTACGGGCGGCAGTCGCAATCGCGTCTGCCACGTCCTCCTGGCGCACGCCGTATGGCGGCACGAAGATCGGGACGACGGCGTCCACATTCGGGTCGGCGAGCAGCGCCGTAAGCGCACTCGCATACGACTTGGGCGTGGCCGATGCCACCATGTCGAGCGGATTCCTGATGGACGCTTCCGCCGGCAGGATCGGCCGCAGTGCCTGCACGGTGGCGTCGCTCAGTTCCGCGAGCTGAATGCGTTCCGCCGCGAGCGCGTCGGCCGCGAGTATGCCGGGCCCGCCGGCATTGGTCAGCACGGCGGTGCGTCGTGAGCGAGGGAGCGAACGGGCGCCGAACGCCATGGCGATGTCGAACAATTCCTCGATGGTGGCGGCGCGAAGCACGCCGGCCTGCGTGAGCATTGCGTCCACCGCGGCGTCGCTCGCGGCGAGCGCGCCCGTGTGTGATGACGCCGCGCGCGCACCTGCTTCCGAGCGCCCGGACTTCACGACGATGATCGGCTTGGTGCGCGTGATGCGCGACGCGATCTCGAGAAAGCGACGCGGGTTGCCGAAGCTCTCCACGTACATCAGGATCACGCGCACGGCCGGATCGTGCTCCCACTGGAGCAGGAGGTCGTTGCCCGAGACGTCCGACTTGTTGCCGACCGAGACGAACTGCGACATCCCGATGCCGTATTCGCGGGCACGGTCCAGGATGCTGAGCCCGAGCGCGCCCGACTGCGACACGAACGCCGCCGGCCCGAACGGCGGGAACGCCGTCGCGAACGTGGCGTTCATTGCGATGGCCGGGTCGGCGTTCAGGACGCCCATGCAATTGGGCCCGACCATCCGCACGCCGCGCGAACGGACGAGGTCGGTCAGCGCGCGTTCGCGGCCCGCGCCGACGTCGCCGACTTCGCGGAATCCGGCGGAGATCACGACGAGCGATTTCACGCCGGCATCACAGCTCTGCTCCACGACATCGAGCACCTGCGGGTGCGGTACGACGACGACACCCAGGTCGACCAGCTCCGGAATCGCGGCGACGTTCGGGTACGCGCGCACGCCGCAGATCGAGTGCGCGTTCGGGTTCACGGGATAGGCGGCACCGGTGAATCCGTAGGCGAGCAGGTTGTGCAGGATCTGGTGCCCCATTGTCTCTGCGCGCCGGGACGCACCGATCACGGCGATGGAGCGCGGCGCCAGCAACGGCCCCAAGCCATCAACATCGTGGCGGTGGGGCGTCACCGGGTCAGCGGATTGTGGCATATGCAACGGAAAATGGCGCGGCAGAGGGCGACAACACCGTCAGCGGTTCGCGCGGGTCGCGTCGGGTTTCGCCCGACGCGCCGCATTCGGCGCGCCGGGGCGAAGCATCGATGGGGCCGCCGCGACCCAGCCGAGCTCAGCGGCCCGCGAGGAACGCCGTGGCTTCCTTGAGCGCGGGACGCCCGGACTTCGGGTCCACCAGCTTCACGATCTCGCCGTAGTAACGCCGCGCGGTGTCGTGTTGTCCGGCAGCGCTCGCCGCCTTTGCGGCGCCGTGCAGCGTCCGAAGCCGGTTCGGCTCACGCTTGAGCGTCGCCTCGTATTCGACAAGCGCCGCGGCTGGCTGACGGTGCACCATCAGGATGTCGCCGTAGAGCTCGCGCGCCGGGAGGAGCGGCCCCGGAGTGACCGCGTGCTTCTCGACCTGCTCCTCGGTGTCTGCCGCCTCCTTTGCCAGCCGCAGCGCATCCTGATGCCGGCCGTCGAGGTGCGCGATCCACGCTTCAACGGCCGTCTTCTGCGCGCCAACAACCAGGGCCCAGTAGGAGTCGTTCTGCGCCTTGAGCGTTGTCACCAGTGTCCCGAGCTCGGCCGCCTCGGCCCTGGCCGCTGCGGCGTTGCCGCTCCGGGCCGCGCCGACTCCACGCGCGAAGCGCGTGACGGCCATCGCGGACGGGATGCCCGCCGCGACCTTCAATTCGCTGGCCGACTTCCAGTCCTCGCGCTCGAGCGCGTACCGCGCCGGCATGGCGACGGCGTTGTAGCCCGTCAGCGTTCCCGAGAGGTACTCGCCGGAGCTGTTCCCCCCGAGTTCGGCGACAACCCGCTGTGCCGCGTCGTCGCGCCCCTGCTGCAGGTACGCATAGACCATGTAGTCCATCGGATGCGACTTCCCGCCGGGCGTCGGCTCGAGGTCCGCCGATCGCCGGTTTGTCGCGATGGACTCGTCCCAGTAGCCGAGCCGCGTGAAGGTGTGCGACGGCATGTGCAGTGCGTGTGGTGCGGCCGGCGCGATGGCCGCGTACTGCCTGGCGGCGGCCAGCGCGTACTGCGCGAGCGGAGGCGAGTCGAAGGCGTGGATGATGTAGTGCGCGAGCCCCGGGTGATTCGGCTGCTGCTTGTAGAGCGCGGTGAGCACGTCGGCGGCCTTCTTCTGCTGCGCGAATGTCAGGTCGGTTGGCGGGGCGTTCGACACCATGAAGACGCCGTGGAAGATCCGGGCCTCGGTATCGCTGGGAAACTGGTCGATGATGCCCTTGAGGGCCTGCTCGTAGGCAACCATTCGGACCCGGTTGCCCTGCTTGTCGTGGTCGCGAAACAGCGTCGCGGCGGCGTTGATGTACGCGCGGTCGCGGTCACTTCGCGCGCCCATGCTCGCCGCCTTCTGCGCTGCCGCCCATCCCTCGGCCTGCGCCGCGCCGCCGCTTCCCCCGGCGATCGGGTTCCCGAAGTGCGAGAGCGCCACGCCCCAATACGCGATGCCGCATCCCGGATCGGCCTCGCCGACCGACTCGAACGTCTTTCGGGCCTCCGGGAACCAGAACGAGTGGAGCATCGCGACAGCGCTGTTCATGCGCTGCTGTGCCGTGGCATTGCACGCGACCGGGAAGGCGACCGTTCCGACCTTTTCGTCGGCGTGCGTGTGATCCTGGGCCACACCCAGGGCCGGAATGGCGACGACGGTCGCGAACGTGGCAATCAAGGCCAGGCGGCGCATGCGGATTACTCCTTCAGGGGTACCAAGAGTTTGCAGTTGATACCGACGGGGCGCAACAGGACGCGAGCCTTCGATGACAGACGTCAGTTGCCGGCGACGGACGCAAGGGGGGCGGTCGTGAAATTCACGGCAAACCGACGGCACCATACCGACACCGCCGGATACCGCGCGAGGTCCACGCCATCGGGAATCTCGTAGTTCTGGTCACCCTCGTTCCCCTTGAGCTCGCCGAGCGACACGAACCCAGCGGCGTCAAGCGCCCGGCCGTCGTTCACCTCGGCGCTGCCGAGGAGGTACACCTGCAGGTCGGGGCCGTTCAGCGTCTTGAACCGCGTGAACCTGAGCATGCGCCTCCCATCGGCGAGCTGCACCACCTGCGCAAGCCCTTCGCCATCGTGTGCGCGCGACGTGAACTCCCCGGCACGCACCACCGTCGTTTCGCCGGCAGGCATGGCCTCCTGGACCGTCGTCGTGAGGAACGCCCGCTCGGGGCGAAACCAGTACCAGCCGGCAATGGCCATGATCGAGGCCACCGTGCCGATGACAATCCGTCGATTGCGTGTCATTCGCGCCTCCGATGTGCGAGCATCGCTATGTGGTGCGCGCGGCGAACAATCGCCGGGCGCTCGTGATCAGGAGCAGGAGCACGCCGCCCAGCAGGCCGGCGCCGGCGCCGATCAACGCGCCCGTCATCGCCGAGTACTCAGGCGGGTAGATCGAGCTGGCGCGCGCCGTCAGCGTCCACGTAGCCGTGAGGTAGCTCCACACCAGGCTGCCCACGATGGCGCCCACGCCGAGGTATCGTACAACGCGCCACCGCGATCCCGACACGTGTGCAGCAACCGCGCCCCCAGCCGCAAAAAGCGCGGCGAACACGAACATCGCCGCGAAAGCGCTACCCGTGGCGCGCTCGGCGATTGATGGGGTGAAGACGTAACGCAACAGCGTCGTGACGACGCTCACGCCATAGAACGCCAGCGCGAGAATGGCGCCGGCGGTCGAGCGGGTGATCACTGCCACGGTGGAGGCGGCGCCGCAACCGGGCGCGTCAGGTCGAACTCCACGCGGAACCGTCGCTCGGTGCCCTCGCGCCGGAGCGCGTACACGAATCGCGTAGCCGGCTCGATCTCGACGGTCCAGATGTTGGTCGCCGACGCCGGAATCAGCGCCGCAGTGAAGCTGTCGGCAGGGAAGTCCTGCGCCGCCGCCGTTCCCGGTGCCCGTGCATCGCCGCCGTATTGGGTCACGGAGTCCGGCTTGCCGTCCTCGTGCCGGTGATCGTGCTTGAGGCGCAGGCCGGACGCCGTGCGCGTGATCACCCACGTGCGCGAGCGATCGTCGCCAACGTGGAATGGAACGCGAATCACGCTGTCAGCGCACTCGCGCACGTGCATCACCAGCGTCTTTCCCTCGAACGCGGCGCTCGGCGGGACGTTCTCGATGACCCGGCCCTCGTAGGCCTTTCCACAGAGCGACTGCAGTCGGGCCCAATAGTCCGCCTGAGGTGCAGCGGCCACCGTTTCGATCACGGCGGTATCGGCGCCGCCCGCGCACGCAACGGCAAATGCCGCGAGGACGATCAACCGCCTTCGGGAAGTCAGCACGAGTCTCTCGGTTGTGGGAAGTATCCCGCAGAGCGCGGAGTGGTTCCTGAATATCGCGCGGCCCCTCCGGCCCCGCGACCGCAGGCCGGTCAGCCGCGCTTCCAGGTCGAAAGCACGACGCCCGAAACCACGAGCGTGGCGGCGATGGCCGTGTTCGGCGCGAATCGCTCATCGAGAAAAATCCGGCCGAGCGCGCCCGCGACGACAGGCTGCACGAGGATGTACACGGCCACGACCGACGCCTTGACCCGCACCAGCGCCCAGCTGTTGAGCAGGTACGGCACGGCTGTGGCGCCGACGGTGACGTACGCAACGCTCGCCCAGCCGGGCCCCGTGAGTCCGGACGAGCCGAGGTCGCTCAGCCCGGCAAGACCAAACGGAAGCACGGTGAGCCCGGCCAGAAGGAAGATCCAGCTTGTCACGCGCAGGGGATCGTGACGCGCGAGTATTGGTCGGGTCAGCACGAGAAAGAGGGCGTAGGACACCGCACCAGTCACGAGGAGGATGTTCCCGGTCGTGGCTTCCGTGCTGAAGTCGAGGTTGCCGCGCGGCACGATCAGGATCAACGCACCGACGAGCCCGAGCGTGATGCCGGCCACGCCCGACGGCGTCGCGCGCTCGCGGCGGAGCAGCACGGCAAAACCCAGGGTGAGCACGGGGACCGAGACGTAGATCACGGCCGCGTTGGTGGCCGTGGAACGCGCGAGTCCCTCGAGGAAGCAGATCTGGTTGATCGTCGCGCCGAGGAGACTGTAGAGAAACAGATCCCCGAAGTCGCGGCGCGTGAGCGCGGCCTTCGGTCCGCGTCGCCACACTGCCGACACGGCGAACAGGATCGCCGCGGTTCCGCACATCCGCAACACGACGAGCGTGAACGGGGAGACCTCGCGAAACGCGAACTTTGCGACGATGTAGTTGCCGCCGAAGAGCAGCGATACGAGGAGCAGCGCGCCGTGGATTCGCGCCACTCCGGCGTGCCTTCCGGTCGCGTCGTCCGTCATGCGAAGGTGACGCGCGGGCTCACGGCGGCACGTGTCCGGTGTTCACCAGTTCCGAATACCGCGCGATCGCACCGGACGATCGCAGCGCGACGAACTGGTCCACGAGCTGTACCATCAGGACAGCGTGGTAGCCATCCACCCGTTGCGGGTGCGCGGCGAAGCAGGTGAAGCAACTGCGGATGATCGCGCTCTTCGCATCGCGCGGGAAGCGCGCCACGCTCCGGGCGAACGCGTCGAACCCGCCATCTCGGAACAGGTACTGCTCGACGTTCGACGTGTACAGCGCGGAGAGTGTTTCCCCGTGCGAGGTCATCCACGCGGCGATGCCGGCGAGCGCGCCGGTGCCGGCAAAGTCGCCGACCACAGGAACGACAAGGTTCCGGTCCTCGAGGCTCTTGACGAAGCGGAATGCCGCCTCGGTCGCGAGGAAGCTGGCCTGCCGGCCGTCACGGTCGCGCTCGCGTGCGAGGCGCCGGTAGTCGGGATAGTACGGTTGCGGAGGTCGCCCGAACGTGTTGAACCGGAGTGCGGGGCCGGCGGCGATGAACGTCGAATGGAAACGCTCGATCGTCGCGTGGTCGGCCCCCGAGAGCGGCACGCGGGACCGTCGAAGCTCGGTGGCTACCCGGGCGCGGGCCCGCGCCGCGGCGGCGGAATCCGGGCGCGCCGCATCTATATAGTAGAGCAGCGAATCCACCGGACGGCTGCTCCACCCTGCGGTGTCAGCCGGCGCCGGACGGCCGAACAGGAGCGCCAGGTACTCGATGCGGTTCCGCGATTGAGCGAAGATCGCCTTGAACAGCAGGTGCTCCAGCAAGTTGTCACGCCGGATGTCCACGATGAATGCCACGCGCGGACGCACCGCGGCGATGTACGAGAAGTTCTGGTCCGGGCCAACCCCTACGTACACGCCGCCGGAGGTGCCGACCTTCCGCAGGGTGGACACCGGGTGCAGGAACGAGTCCTCGTTCGAGATCAGGTTGTCGGTGTCGAAGTACCCGCTCGGCTCGGACAGCCGCGTGACGAGGGCGGCGAACGCCGAGTCGCTGAGCGCGGACGGCGCCTGCGTCGTGGCTTGCGCCGGGGCGCACGCCAGGACGGCCGCGGCCAGCACCGGCACGAGGGTCGTCACGAGCGCAGGCCCGACTGCCGCACGGCCCAACGGAAAGCGGGTCACAGGCACAAAGATACTCCGCTGAAACCGCCGGGTTCG
>CAYPNI010000018.1:44258-48133 GCA_964411925.1 uncultured Nitrospirales bacterium | reverse complement strand
TCGCGCCGATAGTGCAACCGGTCCGGGCCGCGAAGCCAGAATTCGATGAGGTGGGGGGCGATGCGGTAGCCGGACCAGTGTGGTGGCCGCGGTACCGGTTTCTCAGCGTACTTCCTTTCCGTTTCGCGCAGGCGCGCTTCGAGATCGGCGCGGGCGGCGAGCGGCTGGGACTGGTCCGACGCCCACGCGCCAAGCTGGCTGCCGCGCGCGCGCGACGCGAAATACTCGTCGGCCTCCTGTACGTTGACGGGCGACGCCGCGCCGAGCACGCGGACCTGTTTGTGCGTCTGCGGCCAGTAGAAGTTGAGCGCGGCCTTGGGATTCGCCTTGAGCTGCCTGCCTTTGTTGCTGCGCGTGTTCGTGTAGACGACGAATCCCGCGTCGTCGAAGCCTTTCAACAGCACCACGCGCGTCCACGGCTGGCCGTCGCTGTCCACGGTTGCCAGGGTGACGGCGGTGGGTTCGTCGGCGCCGCTGTCGCGCTGGTACTCCTCAAACCAGGCGCGAAAAAGGGCAATGGGGTCGTCGTTAGCTTCGATGGTCATGCGATTCCTTTTGCGTCGAGCTTGCGCGATCGATGGGGGGGGATGAGAGGTATGGGAGGTATCGGAGCCATGGGATTTCTATGGGTTGGGGTCATTTATGCGTAGGCGCCGACCGATACTAAATAGTCCATTTCGGCATCGCGCTAGTATCCCGCCGCCGAACCTTGCCGCCGGGGATCCGGCGCGCCATGCGCACCGGAGGCGTCGATCAGAATGCAGTTGGCAGCGCCGATTTTTCGCGGCACGTCCGCAAACGTGTGTCCCATCGATTCGAGCGCGGCGCGGGATGCTGCGCTGACGGCGCCGTCTTCATACACGATCACGTCCGGCAGCCACTGTGAGTGGTGCCGCGGCGCGTCAACCGCGTCCTGAATGCTCATGTCGTGCAGCGCGACGTTCAAAAACACCTGCAACACCGTCGTAATGATCATTGCCCCGCCCGGCGAACCGAGCACCATGCACGGCTTGCTGTCCTTCAGGACCACCGTTGGCGTCATCGAACTCAGC
The DNA here is from genome assembly GCA_964411925.1 of uncultured Nitrospirales bacterium. GTDB lineage: Bacteria > Hydrogenedentota > Hydrogenedentia > Hydrogenedentales > VFKU01. Next base: position 47,081 of record CAYPNI010000018.1, on the reverse strand, counting down.
ATGCGCTTGCCCGGCGCGATCGCGTTGGCCTCGCCACCCGTGACGCCGTACAGATTCGGCACGCCGGGTTTCATCGAGAAGTCATCCATCTCGTTGTTCATCAGGAACCCGGCGCCGTCGATGACGATGCCCGAACCGAAACTCGCGTTCAGCGTCACCGTCACCGCGACCGCGTTGCCCTGCGCGTCCACGATGCTGTAGTGCGTCGTGTGCGTCGCCTCGGCCAGCGGCGCGCCCGCGAAAACCTCCGCGCTCGGCGTCGCTTGGTCGCTCTCGATGTTTTCGGCGCGCGCGGACGCATACTCGCGCGAGATCAGCGCCTCGACCGGCACGTCCCAGAAGTCCGAATCGCCCAGGTGTTCCGCGCGATCCGCGTACGCCCGCCGCTGCACTTCAGTGAGCAAGTGCACATACTCCGCGGAGCCCCACTGCATCGTTTCGACAGGGAAACCGTCGAGCATATTGAGCATCTGCACGAGCAACACGCCGCCCGAACTCGGCGGCCCCATCGACACGACGGTGTATCCGCGAAACTCGCCCGTCACCGCCGCGCGATAAATGGAACGATACCCGTCCAGGTCCTGCTGCGTAATCAGGCCGCCGGTCTCCAACTGCTGATCGACGATCAGCCACGCCGTCCTGCCGGCGTAAAACCCGTCGCGTCCATGCCGCGCGATGCGTTCGAGCGTCCGCGCGAGGTCGGGTTGACGAAACACGTCGCCCCCGACCCATGGCGCGCCGTGGCCCCGAAGAAAGATTTGCGCGGCCGCGTGATCGTTCCGGAAGAATTCCGCACGCTCGTTGAACGATTCCGCGAGCTCATCGGACAGCGCGAATCCGTTCCGGGCGAGCATGATGGCGGGGGCGACGATTTCCCTGAGCGAGACGGTCCCCGATCCGTGGTCCTGCCAGATCCTCAGCAGGCCGTCCACCGTCCCCGGCACGCCCGACGCCAATGGCGACCGCAACGACTTGCCCTCGATCACCTCGCCGTGCGAGTCCAGAAACATGTCGTGACGTGCCCGCCCCGGCGCCGTCTCGCGGAAATCCAGCGTCACACGCTCGCCGTCCGGCTTCACCGCGACCATGAGCCCGCTGCCGCCCAGATTGCCCGCCTCGGGCCACGTCACCGCCAGTGTGAAACCGACCGCTGCGGCCGCGTCGAACGCGTTTCCACCGTTCCGAAGGACGTCCACGCCGACCCGCGTCGCTTCAGGCGATGCCGAGACGACCATGGCCCGCTCGGCCGATACGGGACCGACAGTCCACGCGAGGCCCAGGATGGCGCATATCAATGCGATTGGCGTAAGCCGTCGATGCCGAACTCGGGTTAAATGACGCATGGTTTTACGTATCCGCTTCGTCAGAACCCGCGATTCTGCTATAGTTTACGTCAGCGCGGACGCGAGCCGCCGGGGCTTCGGCGCCGCACGGAGGTAGTAGATGAGAAAGCGTAGCACCAAGGCCGAGTTCACCGCACTGTTCGTTTTCCTCGTCGGGGCCACCCTTGTGCTCACCAACGGGTTCAGTTCCCGTATCTTCGCCCAGCAGCAGGACCGCGAGGTCTACCAGGTGGTCGAGCCCATCGGCCAAGTCCTCGGGGAAATTCTGGACAACTACGTCTACGATCCTGATCTCGACAAGGCCGTCGAGGGCGCCCTCCTCGGCATTATGAGTTCGCTTGACAAGAACAGCAGCTATATCCCCGCCGCCGGCTTCAAATCGATGCGCGAGGACACCGAAGGCCAGTTCGACGGCATAGGCGTCCATATCCGGCTCGACGACGACGACAATGTCGTCATTACTTATCCCGTTCCGGACGGTCCCGCGGCGAAGGCCGGTATCCACGCGGACGACCGCATTGTGGGCGTCGAGGGCGTATCGCTGAGCGACATCGCCGGGACGGACGCCGGCGCGATAGATCTGCTCCAGGAGGTTTCGTCTCGCATCAAGGGTCCGCGTGGCACGAAGGTTCAAGTGACCATCAGCCGGCAGATCGGCACGACGGAGGACCGCGAGGATCTCGATTTCACGGTTGAACGCGGCACGATCCCGCTTCAAAGTCTGCTCGAATCCCGCCTGCTCGACGGCGGCATCGGCTACGTCCGCGTCAGCGATTTCAAAAAGAACACGTCCGAAGACCTGCGCCGTGACCTCGAATCGCTGATGGACAAGGGCATGCGCGCAATGATCGTCGATCTGCGCTGGAACCCGGGCGGGCTGTTGAACGCGTCGCGCGAAATGTGCGAGTTGTTCCTGCCCAAGGGCACCCTGGTCGTCTCGACGCGCGGCCGCGAAGGCGAGGCCCGCAAGACCTCGGAAGACATGGAGCTTTACACCGAGAAACATCCGATCCTTCCTGAAACGATGCCGCTCGTCCTGCTGGTGAACCAGGGCTCCGCGAGTTCGTCTGAAATCGTGACCGGAGCGTTGCAATTCCACCAGCGCGCCATCGTCATCGGCGAGAAAACGTTCGGTAAGGGCAGCGTGCAGACCATCATCCCGTTGTCGCGCCCCCAGGGGTCGGCGCTGCGGCTGACCACCGCGCTTTACTACACGCCCGCAGGTGTGACGATCGATCACAACGGCATCCTGCCCGATGTGGAAGTGCAGATGACCATCGAGAAGCAACGCGAACTCAATATACAGATGATGAATTCGTATCAGGGCGACCCCACGCGGCAGAACGCGCAGGATCACGGCCGCGTGACCGGCAACCTCGCCGAGGACGCCGCGCAAGACCCTGTGTTGGAGCGCGCGGTTCAGATTTTGCGCGAGGAACGCGTCTGGGACACGATCGTGCGCAAGTACCACAAGGACGTG
>CAYPNI010000018.1:0-44248 GCA_964411925.1 uncultured Nitrospirales bacterium | reverse complement strand
CAGGAAGCCCGCAAGGTGACTTGGACGACTTTCCGCGAGACGCAGGTCGCCTCGATCGAAAACCGGGGCCGCGCGACCGAGCAACACCCGGTCACGACGTCGAGTCGCGACTAGTCGGATTCGTCGTCGCGGGGAGATTCCGAAGCGCCCGTATTAGGCCCCGGCATCGTACAGCCTGGGCCCGTGCGCGCTCGGTCTCCATTGCACTGAACCAGTCACATAATCTCATCCAAGCGGAGATCCGATTGAATGCCCCGTGCCGGACGCGGCCCGCGTGAACTTCGCGCCGTAAGCATCCAACGGCATTTCACGTCCAACCCTGACGGCTCCGTGCTCGTGGCGTTCGGGGGCACCCGCGTCCTGTGCACCGCGGTCGCGGAGGACCGCGTACCGCCGTTTCTCGTGGGCAAGGGGCGTGGTTGGGTCACGGCCGAGTACGCGATGCTCCCCGGCTCCGCCTCCGAGGGACGCATCTCGCGCGACGCGGTGAACAAAGGCCGTGCGCTCGAAATCAGCCGGCTCATCGGCCGATCCCTGCGCTCGGTTGTGAACCTCAAGGCCCTCGGCGAACGCCAGATTACCATCGACTGCGACGTGATCCAGGCGGACGGCGGCACGCGCACCGCCGCGATCACCGGAGGCTACGTCGCATTGTGCGACGCGCTGGCGAAGGTGTGCGGCGGCGCGATCCCAGCCGGTCTGCTCAGGGCGCAGTGCGCCGCGGTCAGTGTCGGCATCGTCGGGGGCGAGCCGATGCTCGATCTCGACTACGAGGAGGATTCCACGGCCGATGTGGACCTGAACCTTGTCATGCACGGCGACGGCGCGCTCATCGAAATCCAGGGCACGGCGGAGCGCGGCTCGTTCTCCCGTCAACAACTCGACGCCATGATCGACCTCGGCCGCCAGGGCATCGACAAACTCTGCGAACTTCAGCGCGAGGCGCTCGCGGGTGGGTAGAATTCTTCTCATCGGCTCGGGCAATCGGGACAAGGCCGCGGAAGTCGCCGCGCTCCTGGAGGGCACCGCGTGGACCGTCCGCACACTCGCCGATGTCCCGCCCGTCGCCGAACCCGAGGAAACCGAGACGACCTTTGAAGGCAACGCCCTGCTCAAGGCGCGCTACTACGGCCGCCGGTGCAGCCTGGCTTGCGTGGCCGACGACTCCGGTCTCGAGGTCGAAGCGCTCGACGGCGCGCCGGGGGTGTACTCGGCGCGTTATGCCGGCCTGGGTTGCACCTATGCCGACAACAACTCGAAGCTGCTCGCCGCGCTCGACGGCCGGCCGCCGGGCGACCGCCGCGCCCGGTTTGTCTGTTGCGCGGCGTTCGTCGATGTGGACGGCACCGAACACGTCGAGTTTGGCACGGCGGAAGGCCTTATCTCGCCGGAACCCCGCGGCTCGAACGGATTCGGCTACGATCCGGTCTTCATCCCCAGCGGCTTCGACCAGACCTTCGGCGAACTGCATCCCCTGGTCAAGGCAGGAGTCAGCCACCGCGGCGAAGCGCTCCGGAAAATGGGGGAGTACCTCGCCGGGCGAATCGGGTCGGCGTAAAATCGCCTCCAACTCGTCATTGCGAGGACCGGCGTATGCGACGAAGCAATCTCATTGACCGGTTACCATCGGCCCTCACACGATAGACCATGCAACTTCACCCGCCTACCGCTGACAACATCGTGCTCGCCGCCGACGCCATCCGCCGCGGCGAGGTCGTCGCGTATCCCACCGAAACCGTCTACGGCTTCGGCGTCGACCCGCACAACGCATCCGCGCTCGATCGCCTGATAGAAGTCAAGGGCCGGGACGCCGCAAACCCGATGCTGCTCATCGTGTCGTCGCGGGATCAGCTCAAGGCGATCACGGGCGAACTTTCCCCACGGGCCGCAGCCTACGCCGACGCGTTCTGGCCCGGTCCACTCTCGATGCTGCTCAGTCCGCTCAGACCCCTCGCGCCTGCCCTCACCGGCCCCGATGGGCGTGTCTGCGTGCGCTTCACGTCATCGCCGATTGCCGCCGCGCTCTGCGACGCGTTCGGCGGAGCCATCGTCTCTACCTCCGCGAACCGTTCCGGCCAACCCCCAGCCACATCCATCCGCGAAATCCCGACGGCAGGAGTCACGTTATGTCTCGACGCCGGCACGCTGCCCGTCGCCGCGCCATCGACCGTCCTCGACCCCGAAACCGGCCGCATCTTGCGCGAAGGCGCAATCACGCGCGACCGGATTGCCGGTATCTGTCAGTAATTGTTCCTTATTCCGTGCCGCATTCGCGGGCGAAGTTCGTTAGTAGCGGAATCGTAGACGCTTTCCTGCCCAGTTGAGGCGGACGCGAATAGCCACTAAACTGGCCGTGTTCCGTTTGGACAGCGAGGAGCTACATGCCAACCCTGCGAATAGCCATCGGTAGCGATCACGCGGGATACGAGGGCGCCCGGCCGTTCAAGCCGGAACTCATGGCGCATCTCGGCGTGCTCGGTTTCGAGGTCATCAACTGCGGCACGAACGATTCAGACGCCGTGGACTACCCCGACGTCGCGGAGCGCGTGAGCGCGAAACTGCTGAATCGCGAAGCGGACCTGGGCGTGCTGGTCTGTGGAACCGGGACGGGCATGGCCATCACGGCGAACCGTCACCGTGGCATCCGCGCAGCGGTCTGTTGCACCCCCGAGATGGCGCGCCTCGCGCGCGAGCATAACCACGCCAACGTCCTGTGCCTGGGTACGCGCGTCATCCCGATCGACGAGTGCAAGACCATAATCGACGCCTTCGTCGCCGAGCCCGTCAGCACGGTGGACCGGCACCGGCGGCGCGTCGAGAAGATGGACCGTGCGGGCGGCGAAGTGCTCCAGTGAAGGCCTCGCTACAACCCGGGATCGCGCTTGAACTTTCTCATGCCGTCACCGACGCGATGTCCCCCGCGCACATCCCTGCGAAAATACTGTCGACACCGTCGATGATCGGCCTTATCGAAGGCACGTGCTACGCCTGCGCGCAGCAGCATCTCGACGAAGGAGAAACGACCGTCGGCACGCACGTCTGCGTGAGCCACACCGGCCCCGCGCGTTCCGGCGAGACCGTGCAGGTCCGCGTGGCGCTGCGCGAAGTCAACAAACGCCGGCTGACGTTCGAGACCGAGGTCGTCGCCGCCGCGGGCACAATCAGCACCGGCACGCACGAGCGTGCCGTCGTGAATCTCGATCGCATGCGCGGAAAGTAGCGTGCGGGGTGGCACGCTCGCGAGCCGCCGTGTCTAGCGGAATTCGAGCAGGCCTTCGAGCCGGCCGGCGAGCGCGTCCGCCATCGGCTGCGTGAGTTCGATCTTCGAGAGCACGATTTTCGTGATCGCGGTCAGCGGCGCGGCGAGCAGCATGCCGATCGGCCCCCAAATCATGCCCCAGAAAATCAGCGCGAGCAGGATCACGACCGGATGCAGATCGAGCGAATCGCCCATGATTTTCGGCTCGATGAGATTCCCGAGCGTGAACTGGATGGCCGCGGGAATGACCAGCGCCAGGGCGAATGTTGTGCCGGACAACTCCGGCGTGAGCAACAGCACCGGAACCGGCAACAGCGTGGCGATAATCGAGCCCACGCTGGGAATGAAGTTGAGCATGAACGCGAGCGCGCCGAAGGCCAGCGCGAACGGGATGCTGAGCATGTTGAGCGTGAAAAAAACCAGCGCGCCGGTCGCGGCGGAAACGACCACTTTGGTGATGAGGTAACGCTTCACCGAACGCTCGATTTCGAACGCGACGGTGTCGGGCGGCCGGGGTTGCCGGGCCCGGCCGAGCAACAGAAAGATCACGAACAGGAGAACGAGTATTCCCTGCGATGCGAGCGTGGTCAGCACGCCGGTCAACCGGTCCAGAATCCACTCGAGCAGGTTCTCGGGAAAAAACGACATCGGGTCGATTTCGTCCGGATTGTTCACTCCCATGTCCTCGAGCGGCAAGCGGTCCACCGCGTCACGCAGGCGCGTCTCGAGTTCAGCCTGGTACCGGTCGGCGTTGCTGGCGAGGCGCGTAATGGACGATACCGCGATGCCCGTGCCCAGGCTCAACACCGAAACGGCCACGACCAGAGTGATGAACAGGGCCAGCAGCCGGGGAATACGCAGCAGCCTGGTTTGTAGATCGAGTACGGGCGTCAACATGAACGCGAGGAATACGGCGAGCATGAATGGAACCAGCACGGGACGCAGGAGATACAGGCCCATACCGATCGTGAACGCCGTCACGACGACGAGGCAGACAGTTTGAACTTGCAACTCCGTGTATTGCTTCGGCCGATCCATTCGGTAGCCCGAGATGCGTCAAGTGTGGGATGATTGTACCGGTTTGCACCGTCCGCTCAAAGATTCAGCGGCCCCGCCCGAACTCTCCAGGAGAACACCGTGGATGAATTGACCCCACGTCAAATCGTGAACGAGTTGGACAAGTACATCGTCGGCCAGAACGAAGCCAAGCGCAAAGTCGCGATCGCGCTGCGGAACCGCTGGCGCCGGCAACAGCTGGGCGACGAGATGCGCGAGGAAGTGACGCCGAAGAACATCATCCTCATCGGTCCGACGGGCGTCGGCAAGACGGAAATCGCCCGGCGGCTCGCGCGGCTGGTGGATGCGCCATTCGTCAAGGTCGAAGCGTCGAAGTTTACGGAAGTGGGCTACGTCGGCCGGGATTGCGAGTCCATGATCCGCGATCTGACCGACGTCGCGATCAATCTCGTGCGCCAGGAGATGCGCAAGGCCAACGAGGGCCTCGCGCGTGAGCGCGCCGGGAAGCGCCTGCTCGACGTCCTCCTGCCGCCCAAACCCAAGCCCGAGCGCGGTTACCATCCCTTCGATCCCCAGGCCGGTGACGAGGGTCCGGTTGCGCCGCGACCGGAACCGACCGCCGAGGACCGCACGCGCGAGATGATTCGCGAGAAGCTGGAAGCGGGCGATCTCGACGAGCGTGAGATCGACGTCGAGGTCCGCGAGTCCTCGCAGCCGGCTGTCATGCAGATGTTCTCCAATACCGGTCTGGAAGAAATGGGCATCAACCTGCAAGAGATGATGAAGGGGATGTCGCCGCCGCGCCGCCGCCGCCGCAAGATGACGGTCGAAGCCGCGCGGCGCGCGCTCGAGGAGGAAGAGTTGGAGGAACTCCTCGATATGGACAAGATCGTTGCCGAGGCGATCCGCCGCACCGAGGACGCGGGCATTGTCTTCCTCGACGAAGTGGACAAAATCGCCGGCAAAGGTTCCTCGCACGGGCCCGACGTGTCACGCGAGGGGGTCCAACGCGACATCCTGCCCATCGTGGAAGGCAGCACGGTGACCACGAAGTACGGCCCCGTCCGCACGGACCACATCCTGTTCGTTGCGGCGGGCGCATTCCACATGACCAAAGTGTCGGATTTGATTCCCGAACTTCAGGGACGGTTCCCGATCCGCGTCGAACTCGACAGCCTGACCGAGGCCGATTTCGTGCGGATTTTGCGCGAACCCAAAAACTCGCTCATCCGCCAGTACCAGGGCCTGCTCGAGACGGACGGCATCAACGTCGAGTTCAGCGACGGCGCGATCGACGCGATGGCGCGTGTCTGCCGCGAGGTGAACGACGAAACCGAAAACATCGGAGCGCGCCGCCTTCACACCATCATGGAGTTCCTGCTCGAGGACGTGCTGTTCGAAGCGCCCGACATGAAGAAGGACACTAAGGTCGTGATCGACGAGGACCGCGTCGTCGATCGCCTGAAGGGCCTGCGCGAGAAGCGCGACCTCAGCGGCTACATTCTCTAACCCCCCGTCATTGCGAGGAGCGCAGTGCGCGACGAAACAATCTCTGTAGCTGGCACGCCGGATTCGACACCGATACTACGATGGAACCAGCGTCCCCACGTGCGAATTCGAACTGAGCTCACCCATGCTCCGATTCCCTGACTTCGAAGCCCTCGGCCTGACACTCGCCGGCATGACGGAAGTAGCCGACGGCGACTTCGCGCGGCCCGGCGGCCGGCCCGAACGGGACGCGCTTACGCTTGCCGGAACACCCGCGCGCCCGGTCATCACCATGCGCCAGGTCCACGGCACCCGCGTCGAGACGGCTCAACGCGACAACTCCGAGGCGTTGATAGGCTCGGAGGGGGACGCGCTGGTCACGCGCGACTCGGGGATCGCTATCGCAGTGCGAGTCGCGGACTGCGTACCCGTGTTCCTGTTCGACCCCGCCACCCGCTCCGCCGGGATCGTCCACGCGGGCCGGCGCAGCACCATGGAGCGAATCGCTGAGGCGACCGTCCGCGCAATGCGCGAGCGTTTCAGGGTTGTTCCTTCCGGCCTGTTTGCGGTCATCGGGCCGTCTGCCGGGCCGTGTTGCTACGAAGTCGATCAGGCCACCGCCTCCGCCTATCGCGATCGCGGCTATCCGGCCGCGGGCCGGCATCTCGACTTGTGGCGGGGTAACGCGATGCAACTCGAATCGGCGGGAGTGCCACCCGCGAACATCAGCATCTCCGGGCACTGCACGATTTGCGGCGGTCGTTTCCACTCGTACCGGGCGACCGGCAGCGCCGCGAGGAACCTGGCAATTCTCGCGCTGTAGCCGCCAAAATTCGTAATTTGCTCAGTTCGTGTTTCTCGTTAATTGTGGACGCCTTGCGTCTCTTTTTCACCGTGTGATAACCTGTCCCCCGAAAGCTGCGGGTAGCTTCCGGAAGAGTGGGTGTATACCCACTCTTTTTACTTGTAGGCGCTTGTGCGCGCGGCAGATGGGACGGGTTTTCGTCCGGGTGCGGTTGTGGAACGGCAGGACATCGTCCGGCGGGCCTGGACGGAGCTGGAGCCGCTGGTAGCCCAGGCCGGCTTCGAGCTGATTGAGGTGGAGTTCGGGCAGCACGGTGCGTCCGGGCTGCTGCGGGTGTTCATCGACCGCCAAGGCGGCGTGACGGTGGATGACTGCGCAGCGGTGTCGCGCATCATCAGTGCGCTGCTCGATGAACGTGATTTTATAGAGTCGCATTACACCTTGGAGGTGTCGTCCCCGGGTATAGCGCGGCCGCTGAGGCGCGAGAAGGACTTCGAGAGGTTTTCGGGCGAGCCTATCCGGCTCACCACGGTGACGCCGATCGATGGCCGCAAGCGCTTCAAGGGTCTGCTCCGCGGGATAGATGACGGGTTGGTCGGCGTGGAAGTGGACGGAACGGAGTACCGGATTCACGTGGAAAACGTGAAGCAGGCAAATCTGGACCGATGAGCCGCGCCAACCGTGGAGGAGCGAACGATGGACACGAACTTGCGCGTGATACTGCAGCAACTGGAGGCGGAGAAGAGTGTCGATCGCGCCACATTGATCGAGGCGATTCGCAGCGCGATCGAAAGCGCTGCGCGAAAGAGCATGACGCACGCGGCGGATGTGATGGTGGACGTCGATCCCGACCGCATCGAATTCAAAGTATTCGAGGTGCGCAAGGTCGTTGATCACGTCGAGGACACCCGCTCGGAGATCGGCCTCAGCGAAGCGCAAAAAATGAACCCCGACGCCGTCGTGGGCGATCGCATCAAGTTCGCGACGCAACCCGCCGATTTCGGCCGGATCGCCGCGCAAACGGCCAAGCAGGTCATCATTCAGAAGATCAAGGACGCCGAGCGGGACAACATCTTCGAAGAATTCAAGGGGCGCGTGGGCGATCTCGTCACGGGCGCCGTCAAGCGCACGCACCAGCGCAACGTCATCGTCATGATCGACAAGGCGGAGGCGATTATCCCGCCGTCCGAACAGGCCGAGCGCGAGAACCTGCGCCCCGGCGACCGCGTCAAGGCCATCGTCGTGCGCGTCGAGAAATCGGCCCGGGGCGCGGCCGTCGTGCTCAGCCGCTCGACGCCCGAACTCGTGCGCCGCCTGTTCGAGAACGAAGTACCGGAGATTTTCGACGGCACCATCGTGATCCGCGCGATTGCGCGGGAAGCGGGCAGCCGTACCAAGGTCGCCGTCGCTTCGACCGATTCGAACGTGGACCCCGTCGGCGCGTGTGTGGGCATGAAGGGCTCGCGCGTGCGCGCGGTCGTCGAGGAACTCTCCGGCGAGAAGATCGACATCGTCCGCTGGAGCGATGACCCGCTGGTCCTTTGCCGCAACTCGCTCAATCCGGCCGACATCATAGAGATGGCGCTGGACGACGAGACGAAGACCGTGCTGGTAACTGTGCCGCACGACCAGCTCTCGCTCGCCATCGGCAAGAAGGGACAGAACGCGCGGCTCGCGTCGCGGCTGCTCGGATGGAACATCGACATTCGCAGCGATCTCGAACTGCGCGGCGAAGTACCGTCGAAGACGGCCGAGTCCGTCCAGACGGGGATTACGGTCACGCCCGACGGCACCGAAGTGCCGGTGGATTTCAGCGGGCCGGCGGCAGAGTAACAGGCAGTTTCGTTCGACGGAGATCGGCCCGGGCCGCGTATGCGGCCCGGTGGTGAACGCAAGACCTAGGAGCTACACACAAGATGCAGACCGTGGCCTCCCTGACCGGACGGCTTGACATGAGCGCCGACGAAGCGCTCGAGACGCTTCGTTACCTGTTCTTCGACGTCAAGGACTCCGAGTCGGAGATTTCGGACGAGCAAATCGACTTGCTGATCGAGATCGACGACGATCCGAAGCTCAAGGACAAATATCGCAGCGAGTTCGAAAAGGCGCGCGAGAAGGAAGAACAACTCGCAGCGAAACGCAAGGCCGCGCTCGCCAAAGCCACCGCCAAGAAGAAGGCGCAGGCCACCAAGAAAAAGGCAGAAGCCAAAAAGCCCGCGGCGAAGAAAAAGGCCGCGTCGAAGAAGAAAGCCGCGGACGACGGCGCCGAGGCCGAAGTTCTTCCCGCGGCCGCCGGGCCGCGTCCCACGGCCGAAATCCTCCCTCCGGATGCAGAAGGTGCCCGCCCCGAGGAGGCCCCGCGGGAAGAGGGCATCTCCATCGTCATCGGATCTGCCATCGAACACGACCAACACCGCGCCGAGATCATTCGCGCCGACGGCAGCCACATCGACGCCAGCGAAATCGAGGCCTTCGAGGAGAACACCCCCGCGCCAGAGCCTGAAGTCGCTGCCGGGCCCGGCATGGGCCTCCTCGCACGCGCGGAGCGCGATCAGGAAGAGGAAGACAAACGCAAGGCGAAGCAGAAGTCCCAGCTCAAACCCGACCCGAAGGTTGTGGCGGACGTCATCCGCAAGGCCCACGAGAAAAAGGCGTCGGGTCGCAAACGTTCCAAGGACCGCGCGCTCGGCGAGATCGACGAGGAAGTCCCCGCTGGCCGCGCCGCGCACGTGCCCACCATCGCGCCGTCCGCGCCGCGCAAGACCGGCAAGACCGCGCGCAAGCGCCAGAAGAAGATGGAGAAGGTCCGCCGCGACGAAGACATCCGCCGCAGCGCCGCCGCGGCAATTCGCGAATACGAATCGGGCGGCATGGACGCGGGACCCAAGAAGCGCCGCAAGCGGCGAACGGAAGCAGACGGTGACGAAGTGGCGGAGACTGAGCGGCACATCGTGCAAGTCGAGGACGTGATGACGGTGGAATCGCTCGCCGAAGCCATGGGCGTCGATTCGACGGACATCATCCTCACATTGATGGAAGACAACATCCTCGCGACGAAGAACCAGATGCTCAGTCTGGACACAATTCGCCGCGTTGCCGAGGCGTTCGACTTCGAAGTCGAGTCGGTCATCGCCGAGGAAGAAGAAATCATGGTCGAGGAGCCGGACGAACCCGGCCAGCTCAAGCCGCGCGCGCCCGTTGTGACGGTGATGGGCCACGTCGACCATGGCAAGACCTCGCTGCTCGATCGTGTGCGCAAGGCGAGTGTGGCTGCGGGCGAGGCCGGCGGCATCACTCAACATATCGCTGCCTACGAGGTCCAGTTGCCGCAGGGCCGGGTCGTATTCCTGGACACGCCGGGCCACGAGGCGTTCACCGCGATGCGCGCACGCGGCGCACAGGTCACGGACGTGGTCGTGCTCGTCGTCGCGGCGGACGACGGCGTAATGCCGCAGACGCGGGAAGCCATCAACCACGCCAAGGCCGCCGAAGTGCCGATTGTCGTCGCGGTGAACAAGATCGACAAGCCTGACGCGCAGCCGGAACGGATTCGCCAGCAGTTGACGGAATACGATCTGCTCGACGAAAAATGGGGCGGTAAAACGATTATCCGCGATATTTCCGCGCTGTCCGGCGCGGGCATTGACGAATTGATGGAATTGCTCGTGCTCGAGACCGAGCTGCTTGAACTCAAGGCCAATCCCGACAAGCCGGCGCGCGGCGCCGTGGTCGAGGCCGAGGTCACGCGCGGCCAGGGCCCCGTGGCGTGGGTACTCGTCCGCAGCGGAACGCTCAAGGTGGGCGATCCGTTCCTGTGCGGCGCCACGTTCGGCCGGGTCCGCGCGATGCTCAACGCTGCGGGCGAACCGCTCGAGGAAGCCGGGCCGAGCACGCCGGTCGTGGTGCTCGGGTTCAACGCCGCGCCGGACGCGGGCGATCAGTTTATCGCCGTCAAGGACGAACGCACCGCCCGCGCGATCGCCGAGAAGCGCGCTCACCGCGCCCGGATGAAGTCCGGGCCGGCCGTCCAGCATGTCACGCTGGAAGACTTCCACCGCAGCCTGACCGCGGGCGAGACGACGGAGCTGCGCGTCGTCGTCAAGGCGGACGTGCAGGGTAGTGTGGACGTGCTCGATTCGACGCTGCCGGAACTCGGCAACGACGAAGCGAAGGTCAAGGTTGTCAGTTCCGGCGTGGGCGCCATCAACGAATCGGACGTGCTGCTAGCCAGCGCGAGCGACGCCGTGATCCTCGGGTTCCACGTCGAACCTACGCCCAAGGCGGAACAACTCGCCCAGACCGAAGGCGTCGAAATACGCACGTACAAAATCATTTACGAGCTGACCGAGGAACTGACCAAGTCCCTCGAAGGCATGCTGGCGCCGGAGTCCAAGGAGATCATCGTGGGCCACGCCGAAGTGCGCCGCGTCTTCCGCTCCTCGGCGCTGGGCAACATCGCCGGCTGCATGCAGACGGACGGCGAGATCCACCGCGATTCGAGTGTCCGCCTGATGCGAAATGGCCAGAAAGTGTGGGAAGGCCGGGTCGGTTCGCTCCGCCGCGAAAAGGACACTGTCAGCTCGGTGTCGGCCGGGTTCGAATGCGGCATCAAGCTGGCCGGCTTCGATGAGGTCCAGGAAGGCGACATCATCGAGGCGTTCAAGATTGAGCAGGTCGCGCGCACGCTGACCTAGGCCCCGGCGGCGCATCGAAAGGAACGGGGGTGACCATCGGCCTGTTGCAGATGGACTTCCTCGTCCCCGGTTCGCGCTCGCTCAAGGACAAGCGCCGCGCGATGAACAGTCTCAAGGAACGGCTCCGCAACCGTTACAATTGCTCGGTCGCGGAGATTGGGTTCGAAGACAAGTGGGCCCGCTCGCACCTGGCCGTGTGCGTCGTCTCCGGAGAAAGCGCCCACGTGCATGAACAACTCAACGAAATCGTGCGGTTCGCGTCGAACCATCATGCCGCTGAACTGACCAACCATTCGATAGAAACGTTTTAGCCGTCCGGCGCCGTGCCGGCGGCGCACTGAGAGAACGCCATGGCCAGTGAAACCAGAGTTCGCCGTGTCGAGGAGGCCGTCAAGGCCGAGATCGCCGCGTTGCTCGTGAAGGGGCTCAAGGATCCGCGGATCGGCTTCGTCTCGATCATGACCGTCCGCGTCTCGCCCGATCTGCGTTCGGCAAACGTCTACGTGAGCCTCTACGGCTCGGAAACGGAGAAGAAGTCGTCGCTGGCGGGGCTGCGCAGCTCGGCCGGGTTCGTGCGCAAGCACGTCGGCAAGGTGCTGCGCCTGCGGTTCGCGCCGGAGATCCGGTTCCTCGAAGACAACACGCTCGACGAGGTGTACCGGCTCGAAAAAGTGTTCAAGGAACTGCACGACGAGGAAGGCGCCGCCGCCGATGACGACGAATAGTCTCAACGACGTGGTCGCTGCCTGCCGCGCGGCCAAATCGTTTCTCGTCACGTCTCACACAGGGCCCGACGGGGACTCCGTCGGCTGCGTTCTCGGCATGAGGTATTTTCTCGAGACCCTCGGCAAGTCCAACGTGACCTGCGCGCTCCAGGACCCGGTACCGCGGGTCTACGAGTGGATGCCCGGCGCGGAGGACATCGTGGACGCCGACGGCGTCAAGCGGGCGTATGACCTCGTCGTCGTGCTCGATGTCGCGCAACGCGAGCGCATCGGCCGAATCGGTGAGAAGCTCGGCGCGGACCAGAAGTTCGTGATCATCGACCATCATCCGGGCGATCGCCCGTTCGGCGCGGTCAATTTCATCGACCCGACGTTCGCGTCGTGCGCTGAGATTCTGCTCGATCTGCACGATGCGGCCGGGATTCAGCCCTCAACGGAGGCCGCCCAGGCGATCTATGTCGGCCTCGTGACCGATTCGGGTTCGTTCCGGTTCGGTAACACGGACGCCCGGGCGCATCGCAACGCCGCGCGGTTGGTCGCCCTCGGGGTCGACCCGGCGGACGTGGCCACGCGCGTTTTCGATGCGATGTCGATGCAGAAGCTTGACCTGTTGCGGCGCGTGCTCGATCGCATCGAACGCAGCCATTGCGACCGCTTTGCATGGTCTCACCTGCTCGAACACGACATGCAGCAGTCCGGCGCGGGCGCCGAGGACACCGAAGGGCTCGTCAATTTCATCCGAAACCTCGACGGCATCCAGGTCGCGGCGCTGTTTCGTGAACTCCCGTCCGGCAAGGTCAAAGTCAGCCTGCGCACGCGCCCGCCGATCGACGCCGGCGCGATGCTCAAGCCGCTCGGCGGCGGCGGGCACGCCGGCGCTGCGGGATTGCAGGTGGACGGCCCGCTCGCGGAAGCCGTCAAAAAGGTCACGTCTCGAATCGCCGAAGCGCTCGGCCCTGCGCAGCAGCCCGCAGCCAGGAAACGGAAGCAGGCATGAACGACGAACTGAAGGGCGTGCTGCTCGTGGACAAGCCCGCCGGCATGACGTCCCACGACGTCGTCGATCGCGTGCGCCGCGCCGCGGGCATCCGCCGCGTCGGCCATACCGGCACGCTCGATCCCGCGGCGACCGGCCTGCTGATCATTTGTGTCGGCCCCGCGACGCGTCTGTCCGAATACCTGACCGGCCTCGATAAAGTCTACGAGGGCTACATGCGCCTCGGGGTCGTGACGGATTCGCATGACATGGACGGCGAAGTGCTCGAGGAAAACGACGTGCCGGATCTGGCGCTCGAAACCATCCAGAGCGCATTCGATGACCTGACCGGCCAAATCGAACAGGTCCCTCCGATGGTCAGCGCCGTGAAAGTCGGCGGTCAACGGCTCTACAAACTCGCGCGAAAAGGCGAGACGGTTGAACGCAAGCCGCGACAAATCACCGTCAACGAGTTCGCCGCGCTCGGTTATGAACCGCCGCTCGTCCATTTTCGGGTCGGTTGCACGAGCGGCACCTACGTGCGCAGCCTGTGCCACGACGCCGGCGCGGCGCTCGATTGCGGCGCGACGCTCGATTCGCTGAGGCGGACCGCCGTCGGACGCCATCACGTCGGTGCCGCGGTGCCGCTCGAACAATTGCAGACGCCGGAGGACGTCCGCGCGCGCCTGGTCGAGATGGGCGCCGTACTCGACCTGCCGGCCGTCATCGTGAGCCAGCGCGGGGAACAGCTAATCGCCTCCGGCGGGGCATTGCGCCGGGCCGAATTGCAGGGCGATTGCCCGGTGGACGAGGGTTGGCTCCAGCTGAAATCGGACGGCGGCGAACTGCTCGCGCTGGGTCAGGTGCGCCGCGGGCCGCCGGAGCTGCAGATCCTGCCCAAGCGCGTCTTCTCCGAGAACAAGTAGCCCGGGCCGCGCCGGCGATGGACATCATCCGGGACATTCGCGCGGAAACCTCGCCGCACGATGCCTGCGTTCTCACCGTGGGCAGTTTCGACGGCGTCCATCTCGGGCACCGGCTGATTCTCGATCGGGTCCTGGCGTTGGCGGCGGCGCGGCGCGCGGTGCCCGCCCTGATGACGATGCGGCCGCATCCGCGGGAATTCTTCGCGCCCCAGAACGCGCCCAATTTGCTCACGGCGGATGCCAAGAAGGAAGCATTGCTCGCCGAAGCGGGTGTCAAGGCGCTGTTCTATCTACCCTTCGATCAGCGCACGGCGAACACCGAACCGGAACGATTCGTCGCCGACATCATCGCGCAACGCTGCCGCGCCGTCGCGGTCGTCGCGGGCCACGACTGCCGCTTCGGCAAAGGCGCGCGCGGCGACCTGACCTTGCTGCGACAGATGGGCCCGCAGCACGGATTCATCGTCGAGGAGGTGCCTCCGCTAATCGTTGATTCGGAACGCGTCAGCAGCACGCTGATTCGCGAGCGCGTGCTCCAGGGCGAACTGGATCGCGTCGAGAGACTCCTCGGCCGCCGCTACTCGGTCACGGGCGAGGTCGTGCGCGGCCGCGGCATCGGCGTCACCCTCGGATTCCCCACGGCCAACGTTCGCCCGTTTCACAGCGCGATTCCGGCGCAGGGCGTGTACATCGCCGAAGCCGTCGTGCGCGGCGCCCAGCATCGAGCCGCGGTGAACATCGGCATCGCGCCCACGATCCGCCACGAGGACCTCACCGTCGAGGCGCACCTGCTCGATTTCCACGGGGATCTGGTGGGGGAGCAAATCGAAGTGGTGTTCCACAGGCGAATCCGGCCGGAGATGAAATTCCCCAGCCGAGACGCATTGCAAGCCCAGATCACCGTCGATATCGGTGCCGTGCGAGATTACTTTCAGGTTTCGGCGTCTAATCGCTAACTGGCCCAATACTATCGAAGCGGCATATGAAAAATGATAAAATCCTGGAAGTTAGGAAGCCGATTACTGTAACCAAGAAGCGCCTTAACTCTCTATACAGTGGGAATTTAGAACCTTGAAGCGTTCCACATCGCCGATGAATCCATTCAATCGAACTGCTCGCCCGCCGTGTCCCGTGTCGCGCCTTCGACTCGCTCGACGGCACGTCGTCACTGTCGCGCTGTCGTGCCTGCTGCTCACCGCATGCACCACGACACACTATCGCGAATCCGCGGACAAAGAGGTGTACACCATCCTCGATCAGAAGAGCGATCAGGTTCCGGGCATGGTCGAGCAGGACCTGAGTATCGAACGTCCAGAACCGATCGACTACATCCAGTATCGCCGGAATGAAGCGGTCGCTGATTTCCTGGGGACTGAAGGCGGCAGCGAGCACAGCGCAGCGATACTCTCGCTCGAGGACGCGCTGGGCGTGGCGTTTACCCACAGCCGCGACTATCAGTCGAGGAAGGAGCAGCTCTATCTCACCGCGCTCGCCCTGACGCTGGATCGTCACGAGTTTCAGCCGATCTTTTCCGGACAACTGAGCGCGACGCACGTCTGGAGTTCGCAAGACGTCTCGAGCGTCGCGCTGTTCGACGCCGTCGACACCATGGCGGGCACGCCCGGCGCCCTGTTGCGCGACTATTCCAATCTTGTTGAGAGTTCCGGCGCGCTAACGCGCGGCGTGGGCGGCGGCGTCGATTCGGAACGCACTACGTCGATCGAGGGCCGCAGCACGTTCGGCATGGATGTGCTGCTACGCGGCGGTGGCCGGCTGGCCGTGGATCTCACGTCGAATTTCTTCCGGTTCCTGACCGGCGCGAGCGGCGACTCCGCGGCGTCCGCGCTTTCGGCCTCGTTCGTCCAGCCGTTGCTCCAGGGCCGCGGCCGTGACGTGAACATGGAATTCCTGACCCAGTCCGAGCGCGACGTGCTCTACGCCCTGAGGGACTTCACGCAGTTCCGGATGGAGTTCGCCGTGCGCGTCGCTTCGCAGTATTACTCCGTGCTGCGCGCGCGCGATGCCGCGAAAAACAACTACCTCGGCCTCAAGAGTTTCGAGCTCAGCCTCGAGCGCGAGGAGGCCTTCCAGAACGAAGGCTTGCGCACTGCGGCCGATGTCGCGCGGTTGCGCCAGTCGAAGTTGTCGCGCGACTTGAGCTGGACGAACTCGGTCCTGGCCTACAAAGAGGGTCTGGACAGTTTCAAGATCCTGTTGGGCATTCCGACGGACACGGCCATCGTCCTGGACGAAGCCGAGCTCGATGCCTTGCGCGCGCACGGGCCGCGCATGCCCACGATTACGCCGGAGGAAGCGGTGGACGTTGCGCTCGTCAGCCGGCTCGATCTCTACAACGAGCGCGACGGCGTGGACGACGCGACGCGACGCATCAAAGTCGCGGCGAACCTTCTGCAACCGGGGCTTGACCTCGTCTTGACGGGCAACGTGGACTCGAAGGACGGCAACCGATTCGCTTCGTTCGATTTCGAGCGCAGCGAATGGAGCGCCGGCGCCGTGCTGGATTTGCCGCTCGACCGCAAGTCGGAACGAAACAACTACCGGCGGGCGTTGATCGATTACGAGGTGGCCGTGCGCAATTCGAGCCTCGCGGAGGACAACGTCAAGCTCGATGTGCGCAGTGCGCACCGCGATCTGGTCCAGGCGCAAAAGGACTACGAAATCAACGAAATCAGCGTCGAGCTGAACGAAAGCCGCGTCGAGGAAGAGGAACTGCGAGCGGAACTGGGCCTGGGCAGCATCATCGACCAGGTGGATGCCCAGAACGACCTGACCAGCGCACGAACGGGTTTGACCGGCGCGTTGGTGAATCAGCAAATCGCCCTGCTCCAGTTTTGGAGCAATTTGGGCATTCTCTACGTGAAAGAGAACGGTACCTGGGAGGAAGTGAACGATGTCTAGCGGGGGAAAGAAACCGGGCGGTTTGTCCGTCGCGGGTTTGCTGCGCAATCGCTTCGCGCTGGGAATCGCGGGCGCGCTAGTCGCCGCGCTCATCGTCTATCTCGCGTTCTTCGCCGGGTCCGGCGGCATCCAACCGGGCACCACGTTCGTCGCGAAACGGGGGAATCTGGACATCACAGTCACCGAAGGCGGCGCGGTGCAGGCGCTTGAGTCACAAGAGATCGTCTCGGAGATCAAGGGCCGCGAGGGCGTGAAAATCCTGAGCATCGTCGAGGAGGGGTACCGGGTAACCGCCGATGACGTAAAGAACGGGCTCGTCTTGGTCGAGCTCGATTCGGCGCAGCTCGAAGATGACGTCGTCAACCAGGAAATTTCCTTCCAGAGCGCCGAGGCCGCGCACGTCGAGAAGAAGGCACAATACGAAATTCAGGTCAATCAGAACCAGAGCAACATCACGACCTCGGAACTGAACGCGAAGTTCGCGCTGATGGACTTCGAAAAATATCTTGGCAAGAAGGCCGTCGGTTCCATCATCTCCCAGTTGGGCCTCGATCAGGTTTCCACCGAGTTGCAACAGCTCAAGCGCGCCGGGCTCGCCAAGCCGTCCGCGCCCGCGCCCACGGTGACGCTGCCCTCGCCCGGCGCCGGTGTCGGGCCTGAATCGAGCGAGTCGCCCGGACGCCGCGAGTGGAACGGCCCGGGAGCCCCGGCCGGGGGCGCAGCCGGTAATCCTGCAGAGGCCGGTGCCGGAGACGAGCGCCGGCGCGGGCCGGGTGGAGGCGGTGAGCGGCGGGGTGGTTTTGGTGGTGGTGGCGGCGGTGGGGGTCGAGGCGGATTCGGCGGCGGGGGACAGGGCGGGATGGACCCCGCGCGGTTCAAGGCCATGATCGACGCGAACGGCGGCAAGATTCCCGAGCCGATGGCCGAACGCCTTCGCGAGATGGGGATGGACCCCGATGAGATTCTGAAGCAAATGGAGAGTTTCAGCGGCGGCGAGATGCCACAGCGTCCGGCCGCGGAAATGGCGTCGACCGAGGAATCCCGTCCCATCGAATCGAACGCGGTCTTCGTCCGCGGCGAGGAGTATGCAGCCAAACGCGTCAAGATCAATTTCGCGTCCTACGCAAACGTCGATCAGCTCGAGGACGGCCAGGCCAAACAGGAGCTGCGGCAGTTTGACGACAAGATTCTTGTCGCAGAGCAGGACCTGGGCCTCGCAAGGACGAGCCTGGAAGGGAAGGAACGCCTCGCGGAACGCCAATTCATCACGAAGAATGAACTCGACCTCGAACGCGTGAAGGTCCAGAAGGCCGAGATTCAACTTGAATCAGCCAAGGTTGATTTGAATCTCTACGTCCAATACACGTTCGTAAAGACCGCCGAGAAACTCCTGTCCGATTACGAGGAAGCCCTGATGAACCTCGAGCGGACCATGCAGGAGGCGGCGGCGAAACTCTCCCAGGCCGATTCCGCGCTCAAGACGGCCGAGCAGCGCTACAACATCGAGCTGAACCAGTTCAACGACCTCAAAGACCAGCTCTCCAAGTGCGTCATCCGCGCCAAGCGCACCGGCCTCGTCGTCTACGGTTCGAGCACGGAAAACAACCCGTTCCGGCGGTCGAACGAGGAGCCCATTCAGGAAGGGACCGCAGTCCGCGAGCGCCAGCGCATCATCACAATCCCCGACATGACCAAGATGGGCGTCAAGGTGAGCATCCACGAATCGGCCGTGCAGCGCGTCGCCCAGGGCCAGACCGTGCGGCTGCGCGTGGACGCCTTCCCCGATCGCGTCTTGACGGGTACGGTAGATCGCGTCGCTGTGCTGGCGGACTCCGCCAACATGTTCATGAACCCCGATCTCAAGGTGTATCCGACCACCATCCGCATCGACGGCGTCTACGACTGGCTGCGTCCCGGCATGAGCGCGGAAGTCGAGATCCTGGTCGACACGCTCAACGACGTCGTCTACGTGCCCATCCAGGCCGTGTCCTACGCCGGCGACGATCAGTTCTGCTACGTCACCTCGAACGGCGTCGTCTCGCGCCGCAAGGTCACCACGGGCAGGTACAACGAAGAGTTCATCGAGATTTCCAGCGGTCTTTCCGCGGGCGACGAAGTGCTGCTGCTGCCGCCGGATGCCGCCCGCCGCGACAAGGCGGGCGAGGAGAAGAAGAAAGAAGAGGCGGGCGAGGGCGCCGCGCCGGAGCCTGAAGGCGCCCCGGCCGCGGCAGGGACCGCATAAATGGCCGTGGCTTCGGACAAGCCGCGTGAAGTCATCGCCAGCCTGCAGGACGTCCACAAGACGTACCAGATGGGCGCCGTGACGGTGCAGGCCTTGCGCGGCGTGTCGGTCGATTTCTTCTCGGGCGACTACGTCAGCATCATGGGCCCGTCCGGCTGCGGAAAATCGACGCTGATGAACCTGCTCGGCTGTCTCGATCAGCCCACCTCGGGCACCTATCTGCTCGGCGGCGAAGACGTATCGCAACTCGACGACAACGACCTCTCCGCGATCCGGGGGGCGCGCCTCGGCTTCATCTTTCAGTCCTACAACCTCATCCAGCAGCTTTCAGTCCTCGAAAACATCGAACTGCCGCTGTATTACCAGGGCTGGAGCGAGGCCGACAGCCGCGAGGTGGGCACGCGCCTCGCCGAGCGCGTAGGCCTCGGGAACCGGCTCGACCACAAGCCCTTCGAACTCTCCGGCGGGCAACAGCAGCGCGTGGCGATCGCGCGGGCGCTCGCGAACGACCCCCTGGTGATCCTCGCGGACGAACCCACCGGCAACCTCGATTCAAAGTCGGGCGCCGAGATCATGAACATCTTCGATGAGCTGCATTCCCAGGGCAAGACGCTCATCATGGTCACGCACTCCGACGAACTCGCCGAACGGTCGTGGCGCGTCGTGCGGTTGCGCGACGGCCAGAAGGAAAGCGATGTCTCCGTTCGAAACTAAGCCCGCGCGGCGGCGCGACGCGGAGTTTTCGTCGTGGCGCGTGCGGCGCACAGTCACCCTGGGCATGAAAAGCATTTTTTCCCACGGCCTGCGCTCGTTGCTTACCGTGCTCGGCATGGTGTTCGGTGTCAGCTCGGTAATCGCGATGCTCGCCGTGGGCGAAGGCGCAAGTCACGAGGCCCAGGAACAGTTGCGCCAGTTGGGCAGCAACAACATCATCATCAAGAGCGTCAAACCGGCGGACGTGGCCGCTGCCGCCTCGCGCGGACGCGGCATGCCCGCGGCGCTCGAGTACGGGCTCACGTATCTCGACATCCGGGTCATCCAGAACACGGTGCCCGGCATCGTCGGCGTCGTGCCCGCCCGGATTATTCGCGAGAACGTCTGGAACCTCGACAAGCACATCGGCGCGGACATCATGGGGACGACGGTGGACTACCCCGTCATGCGCAACTACAACGTGCGCGAGGGACGGTTCTTCACGCAGACCGAAGTGGACGGACGCCTGAATGTCTGCGTGCTCGGCGATTCGGTCGCGAAGGCGCTCTTTCCGATTGAGAATCCGATCGGGCAATCCGTAAAGATCGGGAGCGATTACTACGCCGTCGTCGGCGTGATGGAGCCCGGCGGCTACTCGAACGTGGCCGAGAACGAAGCCGGGGCGCAGGCCGCCTCGCCTAACCGGCTCTTCATCCCGCTCTCCGCCGCGAAACACCGGTTCGGCGAGACGCTCATCCGGCAGACCGGCGGCTCGATCGAGTCGGAAACCGTCGAACTCCACGAGGCGACAATGCGCGCCAAGGACCAGGAGTCCGTGATTCAAATCGGGCAGATCGTCGAGGAGATCCTGCAGCGGCGCCACAAGAAGAAGGACTTCGAGGTGGAAGTGCCGCTCGCGCTCCTGCGCCAGGCCGAGGCCAGCGCCCGTATGTTCAATATCGTCCTCGGCGCGATCGCCGCCATCTCACTGCTCGTCGGCGGCATCGGTATCATGAACATCATGCTGGCCAGCGTCACCGAGCGCACCCGCGAGATCGGCATACGCCGCGCGCTCGGCGCGCGCCAGCGCGATATCGTGCAGCAGTTCCTCGTCGAGACCGTGTTGCTCGCGGGCACCGGCGGCGTCATCGGCGTCGCGCTCGGCGTCACCATCCCGTTCTTCATCACGATGTTCTCCGACATGGAGACGATCGTCACGATGTGGGCGCCGATCGTCGCGTTTTCGATCTCGGCCCTCGTCGGTATCGTGTTCGGCCTCTATCCCGCAATGCGCGCGGCCGAGATGGACCCCGTCGAAGCCCTGCGCCACGAGTAATCGACTCTCCGCGCGTCCCGCGCCGCTGTGCTACGATCGGGGGCGGAGTACCGTTTCTGTGTCTGCCGTCGCCGTCAAACGCGTCTACGTCCGCGCCGCAGCGAACGCGGACGAACTGCGCCTCGCGCACGACCTCATGGCGAAGGCGCACGTTCCCAACTACTTCTCCTCGATGAACTGGCTCGAATCGAGCGCCGTCGCGTACCCGGGATTCCGGCTCGAACACACGCGCGTCGCATTCCGGGACGGCGAAATCGCCGGCGCGCTGCGCCTCACGACGGACACGATCCGCCTCGGCGAGGCGCGTCTGAAGATGGGCGGGCTCGGCTGGGTCACCACGGACCCGAAACATCGCCACCGCGGCGTCTGCAGCGCGCTACTCGAAGACACGCTCGACTACATGCGGGCCCACGGCTACCACGTGTCCATGCTCTTCGGCATCCCCAACTTCTATCACCGTTTCGGCTATGCAACCACACTCGCGGAGTACGCCGTCCTCGTCGACGTGTCCGAACTGCCCGCCGACGCGCCGAGGGCGTACCGAATCCGCCCGATCAAGCCCGGCGACATCCCCGCGGTCCAGCGAATCCACCGCGACAACAACGCCGATGTTCCGTGCTCGTTGATCCGATCGGGCGCGCACTTCACAAACAAGTGGAACCGAATCGAGCACGCGCGCGTGCTCACGAACGACCAGGGCAAGGTGCTGGGATACGTCGTTGCCCACCGCGCGGACGCGTATTACGACGTGACCGAGGCAGGAATCGAGTCGCCCGAAGTCGCGCGCGACTTGCTCGCGAACTGTGCCCGGGCCGCCCAGGAATCGTTCTGCACGCGCGTTCGGTTCGATCTGCCGCCGGAACATCCTCTCGCGCATGTTCTCGCGCAGTACGAATCGGTCCACGAGACCCGGCTCACGCGCGAGCGGGGCGGCATGATGACCTTCGTCGATGTCGCGGAGTCCCTGGAGAACCTCGTGCCGGAGTGGGAAGCGCGTATCGCGCTGGGCGGCATGTCCGAGATGAATGTCGAGACCACGCTGGTCGTGGAAAACGCGGGCTACCGCGTTCGGTCTCACCGCGGCGCCATCGACGTGACGCCGGCCATGGGCGAGAACAAGTTCAGCCTGTCGCGCGTCGAGCTCATGCGCCTCGTCGCGGGCTATGTCTACTTTGAGGACGTGTTCCACGAGCGGCGGCGCCTCGTCCCGCCGGAGGCGTACCGGCTCCTCGCCGCGATCTTTCCCAAGCGGAATCCGTACGTGCACCTGTTCGATCGGTTCTAGACTCAGTCGTGCGAGAAGAACCCGACGCCGACGGACACGGATGACGCGGGACGTTGCGATCCGCGGTACGTTGCGCGGACGGCGTCTGCCTCATTCTTGAGACGCAGGTATTCCTCTGTCGAGAGTTCGCCGCGCTCGTGCGCGGATTCGATCTCGCCGATTCGCTGCTCGTACCACTGCTTGGATCCGGCCACGGTCGAGTCGGTCGTGGCGCAACCGGCGGCCAGTGTCAGCGCGATGATCACGTGTCGTATAGGGATTCGCATCGGAATTCGAACCTCGCGTTTGAGTTGAATTCTAGGACAAACGGCGCGTTTTCGCCTTGGAAATCAATGCTTTTAGGAGAGATTTTCTAAGCTCTCGACAATAGGAGGTGAGTGGAATATCATATTTTCGAGGTTCGACGGCCCGGTTTCGAGTTTTTCGGATTTATAATAGGGCCGTGGGGCGAATCGGTGTGTCCACCAGAACGGGAGAGTCGACATGAAGCGTACAGCGGTAGTGGTTGCAGTGATGCTCCTCGCCGGGACGGCCGCCTGGGCTGAAACCGGCGCGCGCGTCACGTTCACCAAGGACATCCTTCCCATTCTCCAGGAGAACTGCCAGACCTGCCACCGCCCGAGCGGGCAGAACATGTCGGGTATGGTCGCTCCGATGTCGTTCATGAGTTACGAAGAGGTGCGGCCCTGGGCGAAGGCGATCGCGAATGTGGTGACAGCCAAACAGATGCCGCCGTGGCATGCCTCCGAGGCGCAACACGGCCTTTTCCGAAACGAGCGCACGCTTACGGCGGAACAGATCGACACGATCAACGAGTGGGTGAGCCAGAACGCGCCGCGCGGCAATCCGCAGGACGCCCCCGCGCCGGTCGAATTCAAGGAAGGCTGGTCGATCGGCGAGCCGGATCTTGAGTTTGGATTCCCGGAACCGTTCCTGGTGAAGGACGACGTCCAGGATCTCTACCAGAACATCGACGTGAAGCTCACCGAGGCCCAGTTGCCTCATGACAAGTGGATCAAGGCCGTCGAGTTCCGGCCGGGCAGCGAAGTCGTCCATCACATCATCGCGTATGCCAGCTCCGAGGAGCAGGCGCCCGTCGAGGGCGGCGCGGACGTCGAGGCCGACCAGGAATTGCTGCGCTCGCGCGTCATGATCGGCGGGCTCGCCCCCGGCACCGACCCGGGCTACTATCCGGAGGGCTACGCGCTGCCGCTGCAAAAGGGCTCGACGGTGACCTTTGCGATGCACTACCACAAGGAAGCGGGGCCCGGCACGGCGCAATGGGACAACTCGGTGATGGCCATCCAGTTCGCCGAGGAAGCGCCGACGCACGAGATGCGTATTACGAATATGGCGCACGGCGCGTTCGAGATTCCGCCGAATCACGCGGACTGGTACGTCGTCGGCGCGGAGACGTTCGACAAGGACATCGTGCTCGTCAACCTGTTCCCGCACATGCACCTGCGCGGCAAATGGAGCCGCTACACCGCGTACTACCCGGACGGCTCCAGCGAGGTGCTGCTGGAGACGCCGCAATACGACTTCAACTGGCAAGAGTATTACCACTACAAGGATCCGAAGCACATCCCGGCCGGCACGCGTATCGAGTTCGAAATGAAATACGACAATTCCGCGGCGAACGCGGAGCGCGCCGGGTTCGACTCGAACCGCGCGGTCCATTTCGGCGGCCCGACGACGGAGGAGATGGACCTCGGTTGGTATACCTTCGCCAATGCGGACGGTTCGGCGCCGGGCGCGAGCGAGGGTGACGAATAACCCGGAAAAACCAAGCCAAAAGAAGGCTGTTTCCGACGGGGGAATCTGGGGGAACCGGGTTCCCCCGTCTTGTTATGCTGGAACGCGTTTGCCGGTTGCGGGTTTACTGGTGCGGGCATCGTCTTTGGGCGGAAACGAGGGATAAGATTTATGCGGCTTCGTACATTCGTGTTATTGCTGACAACCGTGGCGCTCGGCTTCGCAGGGATACCGGCTCACGCCGAAGATCCCGTCGCGACGTCGGTGAATACAGCGGACGCGCAGGACTACTTGGGCTCTTGGAAGTTGACGCTTGAAATCATGAATCGGCCGTTCGAACTAATCCTGAACATCGCCGATGTCGGCGGCAAGATCGGTGCGACGCTGGATTCCGCCCGTCAGCCCGAGGCCCTCGCGATCTCCAATATCGAGAGAACGCCCGAGGGAAAACTCGACATGAACTCCGAACTCAAGTTCGGGGGCAGTTTCACGATCAATATCAATATCCTCGTGGGACTGGAAGGCGGCGGGCTCGTGGGCCGCGTGAAGGACCAGGGCGGACTCTTCGACGCGCCGGTCACCGGCGCGCGCGTGACGGCCGAGGAACTCGATGCAGTGCAGGGACGCCGGCCGGACCCGACGGAAGCCCGTGCGAACTTCGGCGGGCAGCGTGTCCGCATCGCGTTCGCCGATCTCAAGAAAGGCACGAGTGACTGGAAGCTGTTTGAGAACGTTCAGGACGGCCAGGTGTACGAGTTCACGCTGAGCCGTGCCACGAAGCTGTACACCGATCTCGATCTCAAGTTTGGCGAAGTCGTCGTCAAGAAGGAAAACGTCGCCAAGGACTACCCCGGCGTGTACAGCTTGTGGCTCAAGAAGGTCGGCGACGGCTGGAACCTGGTATTTAACAATCAGCCCGACATCTGGGGCACGCGCCACGAAGCCGAGTTCGACGCAGCCGAAATTCCGCTTCGCATCGCGAAGGCCGACCAACCCACTGAGAAAATGATGGTGGAAATCGACCAAAAGCCGGATGGCGGCACATTGCGCATTCGCTGGGACGACACGAAGTGGGAGGCCGACTTTAACATCGTGCAGTAGCGGCTAAACGTAACGGCAGCCCGGGCGCCCCCGGTTTATCGGGGCGCCCGGTTCCTTTCTTGGACCGGCGAGCTTCTGTCTGCGCTGAAACACCCTGCGTCCGGAGGCAGGTCAACGGCTACCGAGGTCAATACGTGCCCATTCGAGCCAACTGTTGATGCGACAGCGGGTTGGGCATTGTCTTGCGTGAACAACCGCACTTGGCCCGAATCTTGCCCGTAGAATCCGGAGAACTTTGTCTCACCGGCAGGAGCCGGGGGCGGTTTCCGATCAACGGTATAGTCGGCGCACACGAAGGAAGCGGAGTACGCCGGGGGACTTCCGAAAGGTGCATGGCTCCGGAATTTGGCAGGAGGCCTGCAATGGACGTCCAGGAATGGATTGACGATCTCAGACTCGCGTGCCACGAGGGATTTGTCCTCAGGCAAATCGGGTCCGACGTGTGGACGCGCGACCTGTCGCACGAGGAACAGGCAATCCTGATCGCGGGCGAGAGCGGAGGCGCGATCCGCATCCGGATCCCCGACGGCGACGAATTCCCGACCGTTCAAACGCGCGACGGGGCCGTCTTCGAGGACTCAAGCCTCTACGCACGCTCCCAGCAGTGGTATGCGATCCGGTCGCTGGCCCAGCGCGGCGTCCTCAAGCACGTCAGCGACGGCGCCTTCATTCTCGATCCTGTCGCGCGACTGATGGGCGCTCGGCTCCGCGCCTTGCGCCTCACGCAGGACCAGTAGGCGTTTCCCCGCGCCGCACGCGATCAACCGTTGCCTCGAACATCCGAACCAGTCCGTCAAAGTGGCGCGCCTCGTCGAAGGCTTCAGCGGCGTACGCCTGCCCTTTGCCGGCAAGCGTCTTCCGGAACACGGGGTCGGACGCGAGCCTCTGCAGCGCGTCGGCGAGCCCCTGTGCGTCGCCCGGTTCGAACAGCAGACCGATTTCGCCCTCGCAGAGCATCTCGGGGACGCCACCGTCGTTGGTTCCGATGACGGCGATTCCCGCCCTCATTGCCTCGATAATGGTGCGGGGAAACGTTTCGCCGTAGGTCGGCAGTACGAGGACATCGAATAGTGACAGGAAACGCGCCGGGCCCTCGATGAACCCCGCGAATTGAACGTTTTGCTCGAGTCCAAGGTCGGCGATCTGCTTCTCCAGCTTCGCCATGTAGTCGTTGTCCATGACGTGCCCCGCGAACACGACCATCGCGTCTGTGCCGCGGTCACGCAGCTTGGCCAGCGCGTCGACGACGACGTGTTGGCCCTTGATGTGCTGGATGCGGCTGAAGACGGCGATCTTTAGTGCGGCCTCCGGAATGCGGTGCTCCGCGATGAAGGCTTCGCGTTCCTCCGGCGGGGCCGGTTCGTGCGCGGGAAGCCCGGTGTAGAGCGTAGTAATGCGATCGGGCGGAACGGTGAGCGCCTCTCGCAGCGCGTCCGCGAGGCTGTTGGATACGGCGATCCACAAATCGACACCGCCAAAGATGAGTCGATGATACGGATCATGTTTGGGGCGCGTGATCAGCATCTTGCGCATGCTGACAACGGCCGGGCGCCTCCGCGAAAACCTGCGCGCCCAGACCGCCGCATCGACGTCGTTGCGCCAATGAACGTGAACGACGTCTATCGCCTCCCTGTCGATGATCCGCGCAAGCTGGCGCGCGGCGACAAACGGGAAAGACCGCGATCTCATCTCGACGTGCTCACGCGGGATGCCGTCGCGCTCCAAGCTCGCATCGAGCATGGTGCCGCGCGCCGTCACGACGAACACCTCATGGCCGCGCTCGGTCAACTGTTGGGTCGCTTGCTGGACATAGATCTCGAGCCCGCCGACGCCGTCAGAACGGCAAAACTCGAGAATTTTCAAGAACGGACCCCCCGACTGCCGATCATAGTAGATCATCGGTTCGCGGAAATTCGACGACTGGTTCGTGTACATTCTCCGAAGGTTTTTCAACCCCACTGAGTTCCCCTGCTGCATGCGGATTCTAGTCATTCGGAACGACAAGTTGGGCGACTTTATGCTCGCGTATCCCGCGTTCGCGTTGATCAAGAGATCCCTGCCCGATAGCGAGGTTGTTGGCCTCGTCCCCGAATACACGCGCGAAATGGCCGAACTCTGCCCATGGATCGATCGTGTACTCGTTGACCCCGGCGGTCATGGGTTCAACGCCGCGCGAAGACTTGCCCGACTTGTCGCGCAAGAGAAATTCGACGCTGCGATAGCGCTGTACTCCAGTGCACGCATCGCGCTGGCGCTCGCACTCGCTCGCGTGCCCCATCGTCTGGCGCCCGCGACGAAATCGTTTCAGGTGTTCTACACGCACCGCGTCACGCAGCGCAGGTCACGGTCCGCGAAACCGGAGTGGGAGTACAACGTCGATCTCGCGCGGTGTTTTCTGGAGTCCGGCGAGACGCAGACATCGCCGCTACCGGGACCGCCCTATTTGCAGATCCCGGCACACGAGGTCGCGGAACAGCGCACACAAGTTCTTGCCAATTCGTCCTGGCCGGACGACGCCGTGCTCGTGTTTATCCACGCGGGGAGCGGTGGCTCCGCGCGCAATCTGTCGCCGGATCAGTTCGCCGCGCTTGCACGGGAGCTCACCGGCGGTAATCCGCGTGTCCGGGTCGTATTTACCGCCGGTCCGGCGGAAGTGAGGGCCGCTCGCTCGCTGGCGGCGCCATTTGGCGCGCGTGCAGCAGTCTTCGAATCGACCGCAGGGCTGCGGGCGTTTACGGCCCGCATCGCCGCGGCCGACGTGTTCGTCTCGGGCTCCACCGGGCCCTTGCACATCGCCGGCGCGCTGGATCGGCCCACGGCCGCGTTCTACACGCGTCGGCGGTCTGCAACGTCTCTGCGCTGGCAAACGCTGAATTCGCCCGAACGCCGGCTCGCGTTTGCGCCGCCCGATTCGGCAGCCGATGAGGATATGCGGTCGATCAACGTACAGAGCGCGGCCGCCGTCATCGCGGAGGCATACCTGTCCCGTTAGCGTCGCTCATCCCCAGCATGCGCAGCTTCGAATACTTCACGTAGGCGTGCACGCCGGACAGCGCGCACGCCGTAAGCCCCGGGAAACCGTCGAGAAATCCCCGTTTCAGGAGATACTGTTTCCCGAAGGTCGCCGCGCCGTGGATAAAAGGATCCAGCCGGGTGGCCCGTTTGCCCCGGGCGAACGCTTCGCGCGCGCCGATCTCCGTGAAACGGTCGATCGTCTGCACATGGTCGGAAATCGAGTCGAACGAGAGATGAAGTATGTCTCCGGGCAACGTGACGATGTCAGCGCCTTGCACCTCGACGCGATCGTGAGGATTCACGCCGCCCCAGCGCCCCTGTGACCGGTGAAACAATCTCACCTTGCGATCGGGGTACCAGCAATGGTCCAGCCACCGGTTGACATAGAACGTCTTCCGCGACATTTGGTATGCGGTGCCCGGCTGGAGGGTATCCTTCCCGGCTCGAATGGCGTCGCGAAGGGGTCCGGACAGTCGTTCGTCGCAGTCGAGCGCCAGAATCCACTCGTGCGATGCCTGATCGACGGCAAAATTCTTCTGCTCGATGTAGCCCAAAAACGGCTGTTCGATGACACGCGCACCGAGTTCCTGCGCGATTTCCCGCGTCCGGTCGGTGCTGCACGAATCGACGACGACGATCTCGTCGGCCACGCCCTGCACGCTGCGAATGCAATCGCCTATCTTCGCCTCTTCGTTGAACGAAATGATGCACGCACTAATCTTTGCCATGAATCGAAACGATTCCCCTGCGCAAAAGAGAGCATACCTCAGAGGGCAAGTAGGGCGACATCGACGCGGCGTGGAGGAAAACAGCAACCGGCCACCCATTTCCTCGTCGAAAATGAGTGGCCGGTCCGGTCAATTCTATGGAAGCTGCGGCGCGGCTTGCCGTAGCAACTTCACTGCGCCGGGAAGGGGCCGTTCGGCTCGATGGCGTAGCTCTGCCACAGGTCCTCGCCCGAGCTGGCCCAAGTCGTGGCGCCGCCGACGTAGAACGCGGCGCCCGGAGACGCGGGGTACTCCTGTTTGAACCGGACGTATTGCACGTGGCCGTCCAGATACAGGCAGTTGATCCCGCCTGGAATGTGGTTGAAGCGCTGCAATTTGCCACCCACCGGGAACCCGCTGATGTCCGTCGGGAACTCGCTAGTCGACGGGTTCGGGGCGCTGATCATGTCGAACATGATCGGAATCGTGCTCTGCGCGCGGCTGCTCGCACCGGGGTTCTGGATGTCGGTAATGAAGAAGCGCTCGATGCCTTCGCGCGTGCGCACGCTCGTCGAGAGCGGGCCCGATCCCCAGCAGCCGGCCACCGATTCATCGATTCCAAGGTCCTCGAACGACGGCGTGAGCCAGTTGATGTCGTCGTGGATGGAGTAGGGGTTCCAGCCCTGCTGGTCGACCATGCCGGCGACCATGAAACGAATCGCGAAGATCTCCGAGTCCACGAGCGCAAGGTCATTGCCGCAGTTCGGTTCGTCCTGGAGCGCGACCCACGCGAGATACGCGTACGACGTCGGGCCGAGGGCGCTCACCCACGCGTCGTACTTGTCGCGATGCGTCAGACCCGGCGTCGTGGTGATGAGGTCGATACGATGGCGCTGCTCTTGCGGGCTCGGCCGGCTGATGTCCGACGGACAGAAGTAAATGTTCGAATCGGTGATGTACTCCGGATAGACCGCGATGGGGTCGGCCATCAACAGACCGGCCAGGACCGACGGATCGATAAATCCGCCCGCCTCTTCCTCCAACGGGAACACCACCGGAGGAAACTTCTCGCCCTCGCTCTCGTTCGCATACATCTTCAGCGCGAGGCCGAACTGCTTGAGGTTGTTGGCGCACGAGGCGCGGCGTGCCGCCTCGCGGGCCCGGGCGAGCGCCGGCAGCAGGATCGCGGCCAGGATGCCGATGATGGCAATCACGACCAGCAGCTCGATCAGGGTGAAACCATGTCGCTTTCTCATTTCTACGTTCCCCTTGTTTTTCTATTGCTTCTCTATATCAAGTGGTTACCGTTTCGATACGGGCCTGCGACGCACCTGCCGTCCCGCGATGATCGTCGCCCCGGCCAGCGCCATCCCGACGATCAGCGCCAGCAATCCGCGCGGCGAGTTCGCCGGCAGTTCGGGGAAGTCGTTCGGGTTCAGCGGGTCGGTGCCGAAGAAGACTTCGATACCGTCCATCACGCCGTCGCCGTCCGTGTCAGGATTGTTCGGGTCCGTTCCGTAGGTCGGCTCGTCGGTATCGTCCAACAGGTCGTTGTCCGCGTCAGAGTCTTCCTCGGTGAGGAACGCGCCCACCGCGTAGATGCCGAGCTGGACGATGTTCGTCGACACCTTCTTCTCGGCCTTGTTTATCGTCGCGTCGAGAATGCTCGTCGCACCGGTCTCCGCGTCGATGAAGTAGATGAACAACTCGTTCTCATTGATGCTGCGGCCGCTGGCACGGGCGGCACTCTGCGCCCCGGCGAGCGCCGCGCCGTAATCCAGCGTTACGCTGCCCAGGTTGTTCGCGGCGATGTGGTGCGGCTTCACGTCGAACCACGTCCCGCGAAGCATGCTCGGGAACAGCGCCGCCGGGATAATGCCCGTCTGCGGCCGGTCAATCTCCAGGACGAACGAGCCGCCCGGGGTGAACACCGTGTTCCCGTTGATCGTGACGCAGATCCCCGTCCGGCAGACCGTGCGGCCCAGCGCCTCGAGCACTGTGGCGTCTTCCGGCTGATCGGTGACGTTCACCGTGCGCACTTGCGGCACCGCCGCGTTGCCCGCCAGATCGGTGACGTTGTACACCACGGTGTACGCGCCCGCCGTCCAGACGTCTACGTTCTGCAGCTTCTGGATCTTGTTGCTGATATTGCCGTCGATGTTGTCCGCGGCGCTGGCACCCGCGTCAACGTACGGCAGGGTCCGCTCGACAACGACCGGGTTGCTGCCGAGAATGGTGATGATTGGCGCGGTGTTGTCCACCGTGACCGGCTGGCTCGGGCCTGCGGCGGCCGCCTGGTTGCCCAGACCGTCCTCCGCGGAACCCGCCGCCACGTTGATCCGGATCGTGCCGTCGCCCGTCAGATTAATGAGGCTGACGGTGCGGCTGGCGCTGCCAGACCCCGAGACCGAGACCACGGCGTTCGCCGTGCCCGTCGTGACGAGGCTGATGTGCGCCGGCGTCAGTGTGACCGAGGTCGCGTTGGTGTAGTTCAGGGTATAGCTCACGGGACCGTCGTTCGAAACGACCACCGAAGGTCCGACAATTCCCAAGCCGGGACCCGAGTTGTCCACGAGGAACGTCGCGCTCGGACCAGCAGCCGGCGCGGTATTGCCCGCCAGGTCGGACGCCGTCGCGGCGGCAATCGAGATGCCGATCGTGCCGTCGCCCGTAATGCCCGAGATCGTGACCGTGCGGTCGTCCGGGCCCGTGCCCGTAACCGAGACCGTGCCGTTCGCCGTACCCGTGCGGTTCAAGGTGACGTTACCCGGCGCGAGGGTGACGTCCGAAGCTCCGGTGTAGCTCACCGTGTAGCTGATCGGCCCGCCTGTGGTGGACGCTGCCGACGGCGCGCCAATCGCGATGCCGGGCGCCGTGTTGTCAACGGTGATCGCCGCGCTGGGACCGGCGGCCGGGGTCTGATCGCCCAGGCCGTTCTGTCCCGCGCCCGCCGACACCGAGATGCTCAGTGTGCCGTCACCCGTGATGCCCGAGATCGTGACCGTGCGCGAAGCAAGCCCCGAACCCGAGATCGCCATGGTGCCGGTCGCCGTTCCCGTGCTGTTCAACGTCAGGTTCGCGAGTGTCATGTTGATCGCATTGACGTGCGCGAAGGTGAGCGGGATCGACACCGGGCCGGTGCGCGCGGCCGAGACCGACGGCGCGCCGATGGAAAGGCTCGGCAGCGTATTGCTGACGTCGAACGTCGTGCTCGGGCCGGCGGACGCCGCGGAGTTGCCCGCGTTGTCCGACGCGGTGCCGGCCGCGACGTTGATCCCGATCGTGCCGTTGCCCGAGATTCCGGAAATGGTCACCGTGCGCGTAATCGGGCCCGCGCCGGACACGCTGACCGTGCCGGTGGCCGTGCCCGTCGTGTTCAGCGTGACGTTGCCGGGCGCAAGTGTAATCGCGTCCGCATCGACGTACGAGACGGTGTACGTGACCGGGCCGGTCGCCGTGAGCGTCGCCGAGGGCGCGCCGATCAAGATAGAGGGCGCCAAGTTATCGACGACAACCGGCGTGGCCGGACCTTCCGCCGCGGCGAGGTTGCCCACGCTATCGGCCGCTGTGCCCGCGGCGACGGAAATCGAGAGCGTCCCGTTGCCGGTGATGCCGCTGATCGTTACCGTGCGCGCGGAGGTGCCGCTGCCTGACACTGAGACCGTGCCCGCAGCGTTGCCGGTCGAATTCAGGGTGACGTTCGCATTCGCCAGCGTCACGCTTGCCGCATCGGTGTAGTTGACCGTGTAGACCACGGGTCCGCCATTGGTAATCACCGGCGACGGCGAGCTAATGCTCACGCCGGGGCCGGTGTTATCGACCACAAATGTCGCACTCGGGCCGCCCGCAACCGCGAGGTTGCCGGCCGCGTCCGTCGCGGTACCCGAAACGATCGTGAAGCCGATCGTGCCGTTACCGGTGACACCGCTAAACGTCACGGTCCGCGCGGCGGTTCCCGAGCCCGAGACCGTCGCGGTGCCCGCTGCGGTACCCGTGGTGCTGACGACGATGTCAGCGTTGGCTAACGTAATCGCCGACGCCCCCGTGTAACTCACGGTGTAGGAGACCGGGCCGCTCTGGGTCGACGCCGCAGACGGCGCGCCGATCGCGATCGTCGGTCCGGCGTTGTCCACAGTGAACGTTGCGCTCGGGCCCGCGGCAGCCGCCTGGTTTCCAGCAGTGTCCACGGCGCTCAGCGCCGCGATGCTTACGCCGATCGTGCCATCGCCCGTGATGCCCGAGATCTGGATCGTGCGGGTCGTCGTGCCGGTCCCAAGGACGTTTACCGTGCCCGTCGCCGTTCCGGTCGTGTTGAGCGAGACCAGGCCGGGCGCGAGAAGGATGCTGTCCGCGCCGGTATAGGTCACAGTGAACGAAACCGGGCCGGTATTCGTGAGACTCGGGGTCGGCGCGCCAATGCTGAGGCTCGGCGCCGTGTTGTCGACGA
The DNA here is from genome assembly GCA_964411925.1 of uncultured Nitrospirales bacterium. Classification (GTDB taxonomy): domain Bacteria; phylum Hydrogenedentota; class Hydrogenedentia; order Hydrogenedentales; genus VFKU01. Next base: position 10,858 of record CAYPNI010000018.1, on the reverse strand, counting down.
CAAAGGTTGCGCTCGGGCCCGCGGCGGCCGCAAAGTTGCCGCTCGGATCCGACGCGGTACCGGCGTTCACCGTGATACCGATCGAGCCGTCGCCCGTAATCCCGCTAATCGTGACCGTCCGTGTGCTCGTGCCGCTACCCGTGACGCCGACGGTACCCGTCGCCGTGCCGGACGTGTTCAGCGTGATGTCGCCCGGAGCCAGCGTCACCTGATCCGCTCCGGTGTAGCTGACGGTATAGGTCACCGGTCCGCCCGTGGTCAGCGCGGTCGACGGTCCCGAAATGCTCGCCACTGGCGGAGAGTTATCGACGTCAAAGGTCTGGCTCGCCGCGGAAGCCGGCGCAGGATTACACGTGTTGTCGTCGGCCGTGCCGGCGGCAATCGAAATCCCAATCGTGCCGTCGCCCGTGACGTTGTCAACGGTGACGGTGCGCGTGCTGGTGCCGGAGCCCGAGACCGTCACCACGCCATTGGCGGTGCCGGTGCGGTTCAGCGTGACATTCGAAGCCGTGAGCGAGACGGTCTGCGCGCCCGTGTACGTGACGGTGTATGTCACCGGGCCGGAGTTAGTCAGCGTGGTGGACGGCGCGCCAATCGAAATCGTAGGCGGCTGTGTATCCACCGTTGACGTGGCGCTCGGTCCGGCCGCCGCGGCCGTATTCCCTGCCGTGTCGCTCGCGGTGCCCGCTGCGATCGAGATCCCGATCGTGCCGTTGCCCGTGATGCTATTGACGGTAACCGTGCGGGTGGACGTGCCCGAACCCGACACCGCTACCGCACCGTTTGCCGTGCCGGTACGATTGAGCGTCACATTGAGACCGGTGAGCGAGACGCTGTTCGCGTCGGTATAAGTCACCGTGAATGTGATATTCGAGCCGCACGTCGGATCCAGCGACGGCGCAGAGATCGACACGCCCGGAGCGGTATTGTCGACGGTGACCGTGGCGCTCGGGCCCGCCGCCGGGGCCAGCGTGCCGCCGAGGGTCGAGGCCGTGCCGGCTGCGATGCTGATGCTGAGCGTGCCGTCGCCCGTGATTCCCGAGATGGTGACAATGCGACTCGTATTGCCGCTGCCCGTCACCAGGATCGAACCGTCCGCAGTGCCCGTTTTGTTAAGCGTAATGTTGCCGGGCACTAGCGTCACGGTGTTCGCGCCGTTGTACGTTATCGGGAAATTCACCGGGCCCGTGCGCGTAAGGCTCGTGCTCGGCGCGCCGATCGAAACACTGAGCGCGGAGTTGTCGGCGATGAAGGTCTGGCTGGGGCCGGCTGCGGGCGCGGTGTTACCGACCGCATCAGTCGCCGTGTTGGCCGCCAGGCTGATGCCGATCGTGCCCGTCCCCGTGATGCTCGAGATCGTGACGGTACGCGTTGCCGTGCCGGTGCCGCTGACGCTGACTATGCCGTTTGCCGTCCCTGTGCGGTTGAGCGAGACGTTCCCGGCGACGAGCGAGACGGCCGTAGCGTCGGTGTAGGTGATGGTGTAGGTCACGGGGCCGGTCGCGGTAACGGTCGCCGAGGGCGCGCTTATGCTCACGCCGGGCGGTGTGTTATCGACATCGAACGTGGTGCTCGGACCTGCCCCCGGCACACTGCCGAACGCAACGGCCGTTCCCGACGCCACCGTGATGCCGAGCGTGCCGGTACCCGTGATGCTGGAAATCGTAACGGTGCGCGTGCTGCCGGATCCCGACACGCTCACGCTTCCGTCCGCGGTGCCGGTCTTGTTGAGCGTAATGTGGCCCGAGTTCAAGGTAATAAACAGAACGTTATCGTAGGTGACCGTGTAGGTGACCGGGCCGTTCCGCGTCTGCGAGACCGACGGGCCGCTGAGCACGACGGAGGGCGTGAAATCCAGGATGTCGTATGACTGACCGGTCGTGAAGTCGGCATTACGCAGACCTACGCCGCCGAGCGGAACGTTGATCGTGTCCAGAATCGTGTCGAAGTCCAGCACATTGAGCTTCAGCGTGCCGCTGCCGGTGCCCGTGTTGACCGTCACATCGCGCGTCGTGCCGCTGCCCGAAATGGACGCAATCGAAGCCCCGCTATGACCACCGCCCTCGACCAGTTGCAGGTCGCTCGCGACAACGGTCTGGACCGAGCGGCTGAATGTAATCCGGAACCGCACCGTCGGGCCGAAGGTCGGACTGCTGTCCAGCCGCGTGATGCTGCTAACGACTGGCGGAACGGAATACACGTCGGTGTACGACGAGCCCGTCGAACCCGGGTCGCCTGAAGTCGAACCTGTACCGCCCGCGCCGCCCTGCACATTGCGCGTGCCAGCGGTCAGGGTGTTCGCAAAAATGGCAATGCGGCCGCCACCGCCGCCACCGCCGCCCTCGCGCCCGCTGCCCGTCGCTGCGCCGCCGTTGCCGCCGCGCGCGTTTAGTGTGCCCGCGTTTGTTACCGTGGGCGCTGATAAGACGATCGAGCCGCCGCTGCCGCCACCGCCACCCGCGCGGACCTCAGTGGCGCCGTTGCCGCCGTTGACCGTGATGGAGCCGCCCGCCTGAATCGATATGGTGCCCGTCGCGCTGACTGAGATCGCGCCGCCGCCCGCGCCGCCGCCGCCGCCCTGGTTGCTGTTGCGTCCGCCGCCGCCACCGCTGCCGCCAAACAGGTCGTAAATGTCCGAAGTGCCATACGTGTTGCCGCCGCCACTGTTGTTGCTCGCGCCGTCGCCGCCTTGCCCGCCGTAACCCGCGCCCGAACCACCTTCGTTGTTGGCCGATTCGCCCGCGCCGGGGCCCTCGCCGTCATCGTCCTCGTCCGCCCCGTTGAACCCGCCAACAATGCCGACGCCGTTGTTTCCGCCCGAGGCGTTGCCGCCGTTGATCGTGATCGCGCGGCCCAACGTAAAGTCACCCTTGCTCAAGATCACGATCGGCCGATTACCCGTGATCGTGACCGTCGCCGTGCCCGTGATCGACACCGAGTTGAACGTGTAAACAACGACGTTTTCGCCGCCTTCAGTTGTCGACGAGACACCCGGCGTCCCCGCGAAGCCGGATACGGTGCGGTTCGTCGTATTGAACGTGACGGTTCCCGAGGAAACGTTCAGCGTGCCGATCGACGTGAAGTCCGCCGGGTCGAAGCGCGAGCCCACGGTTGCCGCAGTCGCCTCCGTGCCGGCAATGGCAACAAGAAGGGCGAAGGACGCGAGGATGAAACGGCCGGGGGTCGTCATGTACTGCTACTCCGTGGGTGCGCGTGGTGAGTTGCTTCGTCCCAGAACAAGAAATGAAAATGCACAGATCGCGTGACGAGTGGATCCGTCGCGCACCTCGAACGGCCGTAGCGCAAGTAGCGTGCCGCAACCTTGCGTGGATGCATGGAGTCGCACGGTTCAGACGCAAGTCGTTCATCCGTCGCAATTCATCGGTTTCGCACAGATGTTGTTGACCACCGCCTGACAGACGGTCGAATCGTCGCCGCTGAACAAGTTGGGCAACGTTTAACCCGGCAACGACGCTTGGCTCGCCGCCGCATATTCAGCCGTGACATACAATTTTCGGCGCGTTAACTCACGCGTGGTGTCGCGGAGTGTTCAAGGCACCGCCGTAGCAGTAAAGATGCTCGAACAGCCGGTTCGCGAGAGAAACCTGCACCATCATCAAGGCCAAGCTGGTGGGTCGGTGACTCGGAGTCTTGTAGCCGCGCGCCGTCACCGGCAATCGAATCCACACGGACATCTGCGATCCCGTGGTCCCTCTCGCTGACCGTCCGATAGTAGTTAGAGCTGCTAATGAAAGCCTCGAAGAAACCGACATGGGTCGGGGTGCAGCGAAATCTCCTCACTACGCGACATTGGCGTCAGGAGGGAGGGGAGTTAGTCTTCGAGGTCAATGTCGAATAGTGCGTAAGATGTTTCTGCGATTTTCCGGGCGGTAGTAATCCGAAGGTTGGGATGCGTCTCGAGCAGAATCACGATCTACCCTTCCAGATGCTTCGGTTGCTTGTTCGGTAGGGGACGAAAACACCCAATTTTCTTGGAAAAAGGGGCTTGACAAATCTGTCTGATGAATATATGTTCATTCACTGAATAGGCATTAAGTCATTCACTTTGCCTCTCGGTCGGACGCCCGCAAACTGCAACTCGCGTTGATTATAGGAGTACTACTACTAATGGCACAGTCTAACTCGACGCACCTCAAAGAGCGAAGCCCTGACACGCAAGACCAGAGACGCCCGAGGCTGTCCGACCTGAGTCGCATCGCAACCCACCGGAAGTTGTTGGATACCGGGATGAAAATGTTTCTGACCAACGGATTCGTGAAGACGACGGCTACCAAGATTGCCGAGAGCGCAGAAGTTTCGGTCGGGACCTTTTATCTGCATTTCAAAGACAAGGAAGCCCTCCTTGGTGAGGCATGGACGGAGTATTTTCGAGAGGAAATCGATCATCTGCGTTCGATTGTCGTACCGCAGGAGAAGAACCGGCCGAGTCAAGTCTCCGGGAGAATTCGGGAGAACGCAGAGATGTTGGTGGCCTGGGTGGAAGCGCGACCCGAAGAATTTCTGTTCTGGACCGGGCCTGAGGTGGCGGCCACCGACACGCGAGCGGAGACCAGCAGAAATTGGGCGAAATGGCTGGAGGAACGGATTCGCGTCGACGCTTCACACGGAGTCGAACTTTCCGATGGCCTTGAGCCTGCTGTAGCAGCCCAAGCGCTTCTCGGCATTTGCAACCGAGTACTCAGGTGGTGGTTGACGTCCGGCCGCGCGGCCGATGGAGAGCCCGTGAAGCGGGAAGCCGTCATCGAGACGTTGGCGCACTACCACCTCGCAACCTACAAAAGCATTCCCGATTGATTACCTGGGTATTACGTGTCGAGCCGCCCGTTGCGCTCGCCACGCGTGAGTTCGATGGAATCATCCTTAAACAGGGAAACGGAGAAGGACAATGAGAAGGAAGGGCGATGGATTTACGCTAATCGAATTGCTCGTAGTGATCGCGATCATCGGAATCCTGGCGGCGATACTGCTGCCGGCGCTGGCGCGCGCGCGGGAGGCGGCTCGACGGGCCAGTTGTGCCAACAACCTGAAACAAATCGGCCTTTCGCTGAAGATGTACTCGAACGAAAGTAAAGGCGAGAAACTTCCGAAAGTCGGGGCGTATTACGGCACGATCTCTGACTGCGAAGACACCGACAACGACGGCATCGTCAACGAGGCGGACATCGCCGTGACGCCGAACCCGAACGTCTTTATCATCAACGGCGTCGACATTCATTCTCTGTATCCGGAGTATCTGCCCGACCCGAACGTTCTCGTCTGCCCGTCGGACTCAGAATCAAAGACCGCGGATTTCACCAATCCGATCACCGGGGAGACTGACATCCACTTGAACTGCAGTTCGGTGACCCGCGGCTCGCGACTTTCCGCGCGGAGCTATACGTATCCATTCGGGTACGTTCTCGACAAGACCGATGCGACCGATCCGGTGATCCCGCCGAATGCGGTTCCTCTCGGCTCTGATCACGGCGCATTAAACGCGCAATCCGCTTTCGCGGCATTCGCGATACTCTCGCTCGCCGCCAGTCCCACACCGGATCAAGTACCTCTCATTGTCGACAATGACATGGATACAAACTCAGCCCAGTTCACGCTGGCCCAACTCTTTGTCGCTCCCCACTGCGGCACCGGTTGCGGTACCGGGGACAGCGATACGATCTATCGCCTTCGCGAGGGGATCGAGCGGTTCATGATTACGGATATCAACAATCCGGGTGCGAGCGCCGAGGCGCAGAGCGACATTGACATCATGTACGACACGCTCGCCACGACGCCCTCGGCGTATAACCATGTTCCCGGCGGCTCGAACGTGCTCTACCTGGACGGGCACGTGCAATTCCAGCGGTACGACAAGGGCGGCCCTGGCCCGGTGAACGGGCCCGTGGCCGAGCTGATCGGCCTGTTTGTGAAAGCGGCGGGCGAGGCGTAATCGACGGCCTGCCCGGCTCCCGCGACATCGGCGGGAGCCGGGCAGGTTTGAATTCCGATTTCCATGCGGACTGCAAGGTAGCTTAGGGGCTGGTGTGTAACGTGCCTCTTCGGAGCACCCCCGGCTGTTAGATCGATGGCACTTGATCACCCTTCCGTGTCACACGACTGCTTCTGGACACATCGAAATTCACCGCCACGATAGGAGTTTCGTCAGACATGAGTCTGCGTCTAGTGCTCGTCCTGAGCGGCCTCTTGGTTGTCCTTCCCGCACTTGCGCTGTTCGCACAGCAGGGGGAAACACCCGACGTTTCCGGTACGTGGGAATTTCAAGTCGAGACGGATTTGGGATCGGGTAGCCCGACGATTACGTTCAAGCAGGAGGGCGAGCGACTAGCCGGAGACTATCGAGGCACGTTCGGCGAGTTGCCCGTGACGGGTACCGTCAAGGGCAACGCGATCGGTTTTTCGTTCGTCACCAACGCCACCGGGCAAGAGGAGACGGTCGCATACTCAGGAACGGTCGACGGCAACTCGATGCAGGGCGAACTTCGATTGGGCGCAGCTGGCTCGGGAACCTTTGTAGGCAAGCGGTCCGAACCAGGGCCAGTAGCCGCAGAGGCAGCGCCTGCGACGCCGCCAACCCCCGCCAAAGGCCGCACATTGAGCGAGGTGCTTACGCCCGAAATCAGGGCGGTTGCCCCAGCACAAGTCGCCGCACTGCTCCAGGAGGTGGATGTCAGACGGGACGTCAAGTTCGCGAAGACGCCCGAAAAGACACTACTCCTGGACGTTTACTCACCCAAGGGCCGCGGCAAGGAACCCCTGCCCTGCGTGATCTGGATCCACGGTGGCGGGTTGACGTCGCTTACCAAAGATTACGACCTGATCCGCTGGTGCGCGGCGTATACAGCGCGCGCGGGGTTCGTGAGTATGTCCATCGATTATCGACTTCGGCGCGAGGCAGAACTGCCGGCGGCAATTATCGACGCCAAGACCGCGGTTCGATTCGTTCGCGCGAACGCAAAGGAGTTCGGAATCGATCCGGACCGCATCGCGGTCGCCGGGGAATCCGCAGGAGGCTACCTGGCGACGTTCGTTGCTTTCGCACCTGGTGTAGAAAAGTTTCAGTCCAACGACGAGCCCGATACCAATGAGGATGTGCGGTGCGCCGTCATTTGGTACACGCCCGCGGAATGGACGGGGTTGGCGTTCCACTCGCTCGAGTACATCTCGAAGGAAGATCCCCCCGCGCTGTTCATTCACGGCGACCAGGATTCACTGGTGAACCCGGCCGATTCGACGACATTTGCCCAGCGGTATCGCGCAGTGGGCGCGGACGCCGAGTTGCTGATTATCAAGGATGCGGAGCATGGGCTCTTCGATATCCACTCGAATGTCGAGGCGTACAAGAGACACATGACCGATGCGCTGGACGCTTCCGTGGCATTCCTAGAAAAGCACATTGGAAACTAGCGTAACTCCATGCAGCGAATTTACCGGGTCGTCGTTGCGAAGAAACGGTGGTCAGTGCGCGAGGACACCGGTGCAAGACTGCGGGAAAACAGGAAACTAAAGGAAATTTTAGAATGAAAAACTACGCCCGACAGATTTCTGTCCTCTGTATTTCGTTGATTTCAGTCTGCAGTGGAATCGCTGCGGAGACGGATCCGGCGACTCCGGCCGAGGTGCTGAAGGGACTTCTGCTGCCTGACGTCCAAATCACGACGGTCACGACAGGTAAAACGAAATCCAGGGACGGCAAGGCCGAGATTACGTACTACGACGTCGACGGCGTCATCGGCGGCACAATCCGATTCGAACTCCTGCTGCCGGAACCATGGAACAAGCGATTCGTCATGGGCGGTGGCGGCGGTTTCGGCGGTGCCGTTGAGAACGTCGTGCGCGATTCGGTTCGAGACGGATACGCCACGGTGGGAAGCGACACCGGTCACCAGGGAGAGGGCTTCGACTCGAGCTTCGCGCTCGACGATGCCGTCGCCCTCGTCAATTTCGGCCACTTGGCCGTACATCGCGCCGCGGAGGTCGCCAAAGCCGTTATCAGGGAACACTACGGCACCAACCCGGAGTACTCGTACTTCGTCGGCGGCTCCCGTGGCGGCGGTTACGCAATGATGGAATCGCAACGCTACCCGGACGATTTCGACGGCATCATCGCAGGGGCGCCCGCGTTTGACTGGGTTGGACTCGGCGCGAAGTTCTTGCATGTCGCGCAGGCATTTTATCCGGATCCGAAGGTCCTGGATAAGACCCTGGTGACGCAGGAGGAACTGGACAAACTGGGCAAGGAAGTCATCGCGCAGTGCGATGAACAGGATGGCCTGAAAGACGGCATCATTTCCGATCCGTTCAGCGTCAAATTCAGTCTGGACTCCATTGCCTGGTTGTCTGCCGAACAGCGCAAGGCGCTTCAGACCATCTACGACGGTGTCAGCAATCAGGACGGACCGATTCAGCCGGGCGTGCTAGTCGGTTCGGAGGCGGAGTGGTTTCTTTGGCACGTGGGTCCGTTGCCCGGATTTCCGATCCCTACAGCCGGTTATGCCTGCGGCGTGGGCAATTTCACGCATCTGGTATTCAACGATCCCGAGTGGGATTACTCAACATATGATTTTTCCAACTATGCGAAGGATACGCGCTTCGCGACCTCGACGCTTAGCGCAATCGACGCCGACCTGAGCGCGTTTCGCGACAGCGGCGGCAAGCTCATCATCTGGCACGGCCTGGCGGACGGAGGTCTTTCCCCGGTCGCAACCAGGAACTACTACGACAGGGTGCTCGCCGGTGACCCCAAGGCCAGCGACTATACGCGTCTCTACCTGATGCCGGGTATGGGGCACGGTCAGGGCGTCGGCCCCGGGCTCAGCCACGGCCAGTGGTTCGAGGTGCTGGTCCAATGGGTCGAACACGGTCAGGCGCCCGACACGATCATCGCCACGAGACCGGGTGCCAAGGGCCTGTCTCGCCCGCTTTCCCCGTACCCAAAGCGCACCGTCTACAAAGGAAGCGGCGATCCGAACAGCGCAAGCAGCTTTGAATCCGTCGCGCCGTAACTTCGCGCTCGATTGACGAAAGACTCCGAGGAGATTCGAATGCGTTCTCAAGCGATTGCTGTGGCAGCGCTCATCGTTGCCGTTCATTTCAGCGCCGTCGCGGCGGATCGTCCCGACGAGGCAATCACGGAACAAGGCGAGATCGACGGCGCGAAATTCCGTATCGACATCCCCGACAATTGGAACGGCGGGCTCGTCATGTACGCGCACGGATACGTGATGGTCACGCAACCCGCACGGTTCGATGAGACGATGCCGAAGGTTTGCCAGTCGCTCGGGTTCGCGATCGCGCAGTCGCTGTATTCGAAGCAAGGCTGGGCCGCGCGCGAGGGCATCCTCGAGACGGAGGCGCTCCGCCGCTACTTCGTGGAGAAGTACGGCCCGACCTCCCCGACGATTGTCGCCGGCCATAGCCAGGGCGGGTTCATAACGTATGCCACTATCGAGCGATTTCCCGAGCATTACGACGGCGCGTTGCCGTTGTGTGCCGCGGGTCCGTCGGCACTCGATTTTTTCAAGGAGCGCGCGTTCGACCTGCGAGTGCTCTTCGATTACTTCCTTCCGGGACTACCCGGTAGCGCGGTCGAGTTCCCCGATGGCGCGCAAACCTTTGTCAAGGTGATGGCGAAGGCCACGGAGCTGGTCAAGGCGAATCCGGAGAAGGCTAAAGCGTACGCCGGCCTCGTCTCGCTGAGTTCTCCTGACGTCGTCCCGCTGGGAGTAGCTCTCTGGAGCGAAATGTTGCGAGAACTCACCGAACGAACGGGCGGAAACGCGTTCGACAACACGGGCACCGTGTATACGGGTAGCGCAGACGACATCGCACTCAACAAAGGGGTCGGGAGGTTTCAGTCTGACGAAAAGGCCACCGCGTACCTCCGCGAGTGGGCAACACTGACGGGCGAAGTCACCGATCCGGTGTTGGCGATGCACTCGATCGTGGACGATCTGGTTCCCGCGTATATCGCGAACCGATATGCCCAACTGGCAGGGATAGCCGGTGCTTCCGCGCTCTATATACAAAGCTGGACGCAGGCGCCCAATCACTGCATGTTCTCAGAGGCCGAAACAATCGACGCCCTGAAGCAACTCGTCGATTGGATTCAATCTGGGAAACGTCCAGCGCCTGGAGATTGGACGGAGAAGAAATAGGCTCAGGTCACGACGAGTCTCGGAAATGCAGACCACTGCCGCATGCGCGCGCAGTTCATGGTGCAAACCAAAAATAAACGAGGAATCAGGACATGAAAGCGATCACGACACTGCTACTTTGCTTGTCGCTCCTCACAGGATGCGCATCGACGACCCCGGGCACAGGCGAGACCTCCGGCGCGGGAGCCTCGGCAGCGCCAGGCGGCAACTCAGATGTTACCGGCCAGTGGAGGCTCGATGTGGTGACGGACCTGGGTTCGGGCACGGCAACCTTCGTATTCCGGCAGGCCGGTGGAGTGCTCACGGGTGAGTACGATGGTGTCTTCGGCCCACAGTCCGTGACGGGGACGATTAGCGGCGACAAAGTCGCGTTTTCATTCATCGCGGATGCCGGAGGGCAGAAAGAGACGATCGCGTACTCCGGCACCGTGAAGGGAAGCTCGATGTCCGGCGATGTCGCGTTGGGCGATCAAGGATCGGGCACATTCAACGGCGAACGGGAGTAGGTCGACGCAGAGAATCGCGACCTGGTGCAGTCCATCTGTTTGAACTGCACGCTCGACGGAGAATCGCTAACGTTCTCGGTGCGAAAGCCCTTCGACCTGCTCGTGAACGGCGCAATGGTGAAAGATGGTCGGGGCAACAGGACACGGGTTGAACTCTTCGCCGTATGCTGTCGGTCACTC
>CAYPNI010000017.1:28837-48981 GCA_964411925.1 uncultured Nitrospirales bacterium | reverse complement strand
GGCGACGACATCCGGCTCATCGACTGGAACGTCACCGCGCGCACGTCGATCCCGCACATCAAGATCCTCGTCGAGGAGCGCGAACTCACGGTCATGTTGCTGGTGGACGCGAGCGGCTCCGGACGTTTCGGCAGTGTCGGACGCTTCAAAAACGAACTCGCGGCCGAGTTGTGTGCCGTGCTCGCGTTCTCAGCCATACGCAATCACGACAAGGTCGGCCTCATCATCTTTACCGACAACATCGAACTCTACGTGCCGCCCCAGAAAGGCCGCCGGCACGTCCTGCGCGTGATCCGCGAGGTGCTGTATTTCAAGCCCCGCGGCCGCGGCACCGATATCCCCGGTGCACTGCATTTTCTCAACGGCATCACGCACCGCCGCGCCGTCGCATTCCTCGTCTCCGACTTCATGGCGGCGGACTACGAAGCGCCGTTGCGCATCGCGAACAAGCGGCACGACGTGATCGCCGTCACCGTAACGGACCCGCGCGAGGAATCCCTGCCCGACGTCGGCCTGGTCCATTTGCGCGACGCCGAGACCGGCCGCGAATCGCTCGTCGACACCGGGGACGCCGGCGTGCGCGAACGCTACGGCAAGGCCGCGCTCGACCGTGCCGCGGCGCGAGAGGAAATCTTCCGCCGCACGCGGGTCGATTCGATCCACGTCCGCACCGATCGCGATTACATCGACGAGATTTACCGCTTCTTCCGCATGCGGGAGAAGCGATATGCGTAGTCCCGTCATTGCGAGGAGCGGGGTGTGCGACGGAGCGATCATTACCTCCGGTCGCCTCGTGCTTACGCTGATTCTGTTCGGCCTCGCCTCCGCCGCCACCGCGCAAGTCACCGCGCGCGCGAGCATCTCGCCGCCCATCGTCCCCTTCCACAAGAGCGCCGTGCTCACCTTCGTCGTCGAGGCGCCCACCGGCGTCGACATCACGCTGCCCGACGTGCGCGATGTCCTCGGCGATCTCAAGGTCAAGGGCACACCGTCGCATAAACAGGAAATTATCGGCGAGCGCGTCCGCACGACCGAGCAGTACACCCTCGATCCGATCAACGTCCGCAATTACTTCATCCGGCCGGTCACGGTTACGTGGTCCGGCGGCGAACTCGCGGTGCCGATGCCCGTGTTCCGCGCGCGCGAACTGACGCAGGAGGAACTCGCCGAGGCCGGCACGTTCGTCAGTGTCCTGCCCGGCGGCCCCGGTGTAGATACCGGCCTGCGGCGCCCGCTCTGGCAGTGGGGCGCGTTGGCGGCCGCGGTGATCTCGATCGCCGCCGCCCTGCTGGTGATCTTCCGCGGACGCCGGCGCCCGCCGGAGCCGGAAGAATCCAGGACGCCCTGGGACATCGCCCGCGAGCGGCTCGCGCTGCTCCAGTCGCGCCAGTTGCCGCAGCAGGGCAAGTTTGACGCGTATTACGTCGACCTTTCCTCGATTCTGCGCTACTACATCGAGGGCCGGTTCCAGCTGCACGCGCCCGAGCGCACGACGCCCGAATTCCTGGCCGAGACGGTCGGCCAGGGCTACTTCGAGGCCCAGCAGGAAGTCTTTCTGTCGCGGTTCTTGCGCCTGTGCGACCGCGTGAAGTTCGCGCAGTTCCGCCCGGACTTCGAAGAAATGTCGCGCAGCTTTGAAGAAGTCGCGCTGTTCGTCGAGGACACGATCCCGCGCCTCGAACCCGAGCCGCAGGAGGCCGCCGCGGCATGAGCTGGCTGGGATCATTCTATTTTCAGACGCTGAAGAACCCCGAGTGGCTGCTGCTCCTCGTCGCCGTCGCCCTGCTGCTCGCCGCCGAGATCTTCTCACGCCCCTCCGGCGTGCTCAGCATCTCGACCGGCGAGACGCTCGCCGCCCTGCGCAGCCGGACCAAGTCGTTGCTGCGTCATCTCCCGGCCATTCTGCGCGCGGTCGCGCTGGCGATGCTCGTCGTTGCGCTCGCGCGGCCGCTGAACGGCATGCGTCCGCGCATCGAGAGCGCCGAGGTCCGCGACATCGTGCTCGCCGTGGACGTGTCAGGCAGCATGACGGCGGAGGACTTCGTCGATACGTCCGGTACGCGCCGCGACCGGCTATTCGTGACGAAAGCCGCCGTGCACGACTTCATCCAGAACCGCAAGGCCCGTCCGGGCGACCGTTACGGCACGGACCGCGTCGGGCTGCTCCTGTACGCCAGCTACGCGTGGATCCAGACCCCGCTCACGCTCGACTACGCACTGCTCGAACACGACCTCGACCAGGTCGTCATCGATCAGCGCAACGAGAAGCACAACCGCACCGCGATCGGGTCCGCCGTCGGACTCGCGGTCAGCAACCTGTCGAAATCCGCCGCCGAGTCGAAGGTCATCATTCTGCTCACCGACGGCATTAACAACCACGGCAGCCTCGACCCGGTGACCGCGGCCGAACTCGCGCAGCGCTACAACATGCGCGTCTACACCATCGGCGCGGGTTCGCCCGTTTCCCGAAATGCGTCGCCGCGCGACAATCCCATCGACGAAGAGACCATGAAACGCATCGCGCAGATCACCGGCGGCAAGTATTACCGCGCGACCGACCTCGCGACGCTGCGAGAGGCCTACGACGAGATCAACGCGCTCGAGACGACCGAGATCGACCTCGGCGAAGTCTATGACTACGACGAGGGGTTCTTCCCCTGGGCGGTCACCGGCGCCGTGCTGATGATGGTGTCCGTTCTCAGCCGGCGCGTCTGGTTCGAGGCCATCCCATGAACGCCGGCTTCGCGATCCCGAACGACCGGCTCTATCTCTGGGTCGGGCTCGCCGTGCTGGCGATCGCCTTCCTCGTGTTTCTGTTGCGCCGCCTCGAACGCCGCCGCGCGCGCCGCCTGGACAGCTTCGTCGAGTCGCGCCTCGCGCCGCGCCTGGTCGCCGGGGCAGACGCCCGCCAGCGCCGGCCGCTGTTCTGGCTCACGGTCCTGGGCACGGCGCTGCTCGTCCTCGCGCTCATGCAGCCGCACTGGGGCGAGTCCTACGACGTGACACACACGCGCTCGCACGATGTCCTCGTCCTCCTCGATGTCTCGGAGAGCATGCTCGCCGAAAGTCCCGCGCCCAACCGCCTCGAACGCGCCAAGCAGAAAATCGCCGCGCTCACGGACAAGGCTTTCGGCGATCGATTCGGCCTCGTCGCGTTTTCCGGCGCGGCCGAGCTCATGTGCCCGCTCACGCTTGACCACGGCTACTTCCGCACCGTGCTCAACGCCGTCACCACGGACTCGATCAGCCTCGAAGGAACCGATATCGCCGCCGCGTTCGAGGTCGCCCAGGCGACGTTCGAGGATCAGGAAAGCGATCCCTCCGCGGGCGACCGTGGCAGCCGCGCGGTGTTGCTCATCTCGGACGGCGAGGCCGTCTCCGGCAACGCCGGCGCCGCCGTCGAAAAACTCTCCAAGCTGGCGCATGTCTTCGTGATCGGCGTCGGCGATCCACGCGGCACGAATGTCACGTACACGAACCGCTTCGTGCGCGGCGACGTCGGCGCGGAAAACCACCTCTCGCGGCTGGATGAGTCCGCGCTTCAGGAACTCGCGCTCGCCGGCGGCGGAGGCTACATCCGTTCCACCGCCAGCAATCGCGACATGGACGAGATCTTCGGTCTCATCGGCCAGCTCTTCGCGCGCGGGGTCGAGGGGGACATCGAAAACCGCCTCGTCAACCGGTACCAGTGGCCGCTGGCCGGCGCCGTCGCCTGTTTCACGGGCGAGGGCCTGTGGCTCGTGTTGTTGCCGTGGCTGGGCCGCCGTCGCGAACGCCGCGCGGCGATGTTCGAGGGTGCGCAGCATGCGTAAATGGCTCGCATTCGCGTTCGCAGTCGCCGCCGCGGCCAACGCCTCGGGCGAGGAGTTTGGCGCCCGGTTCAAGGAAGGCTATCGCCAGTTGCGCCTGGGAAACCCCGAGGCCGCGCTCGCGTCGTTCCAGGAATTGCTCACGGAGACGCCCGACTCAGAGCTGGTCCGTTACAGCATCGGCTCGGCCGAGTACGAAATGGGACTCAAGAATTTCGAGAAGGGCGACGTCGCCGCCGGATCCGAATCGCTCAATCGCGCGCGATCGCAATTTGACGAGTTGCGCACGGCCGCCACGCCCTTCGTCCGCGAGGAGGCCGGATTCGCCTCCGCAAACTCCATCGCGCAGCTCGGCAAGAACCTTGACGAACAACAAGCGTACAAAGACCGGCTCGACGCGTTGCGCGCCGCCGTGGAGTCGTACGAATCGTTCCTAGAACAGTACCCCGATCACGAAGGCGCCGCGACGAATCTCAATCATACGAGCTACCTGCTGAAAAAGATGTTGCAGAACCCGCCGCCCGACCAGCAGAAGTCCGAGGACGACCAGGGCGAGGGCGAGAACCAGGATCAGGCGCAGCAGGGCGAGCAGGGCGATCAGCCGCAACCCGAATCGCCCGAGGACCAGCAACAGCAGGAGCAGGACGACTCCGCGGACGAGAACCAGAGCAACACCCCGCAGGATCAGGCCAGCCAGAGCGATAAGACCGAAGATCAGAACATCGAGGCGATCCTGCAAAGTCTCGAAGACAAGAACCAGGAAGAACAGAAAAACCTGCGCAAGGCGAAAGAAGCGCCGCGCGTGCGCGACGGGAAGTGGTGGTGATGCCCGCTGCACTCCGCATCGCATTGCTCGCCGGGCTCGCGTGCGCAACCGCGCACGCGCAGGGCCCCAAGCTCGAGGCCTATGTGCCCAACACGGAAATCGTGCAGGACCGGCCGTTCTGGTTGATTGTCGAGGCGTCCGGCGCGACGGTGGAAACGCCCGTCGTCCCGGAGGACGAAAGCGATAGTCTCATCATCAACACCGCCAGTCCGAACATGCAGAACCAGTTCTCGATCAGCGGCCGCGATCGACAACAGTTCGTGCGCATGTCCTACGTCGCGACGGCGATCAAGGCCGGCACCGTCGTCATCCCGCCGATTCGCGCGCGCGTGGACGGCAAAGTGCTCGAGACCGAAGCCATCTCGATCGACGTCAAACCCGCGCCGGAGGGCGAGTCGCCGACGCGCGACGTGCGCGCGTGGGCCAGCGCGGTCAACGTGACGGTCGGCGAGCCGTTGTGGATTTACGTCGAGGCCAGCGGCATTCAGATCGAACTGCCGGAAACGATCGAACTCGACTGGGCCACCATCGACCCGCGCACGGCGATCCGGTCCTCGTCGTTCTCATCCGGCCACCAGGGCCAGCGCACGACGGAAAAGATCGGTTATCTCGCCATTCCGACCAAGGTCGGCGCGTTCACGGTCCCGCCGATCAGCGTGCGTGTTACCGGCCGCGTCCTGGAGACCCAACCCATCGAAGTCACCGTCCACAATCAGGAAATCCGGGCCGCCGAGCCCGACGCGCCCCCGCCCGCCGCCGAACTCACCCAGGACGACCTGGTCTTCATCAAGATGGACGTCGACAAGAAAACCGCGTATCAGGGCGAGCCGATCCTGCTCACGATGCAGCTCTGGCGCATCCAGAACCGCCGCATCACGTCCGGGCCGTACCGCGGCGCGTTGATTTACGGCCCGGCCACCGAAGGTTTCTTCGTGCGCGAGCTCGAACCCGTGCAGTACGAGGCGACGCGCGGCGCGTGGACCTACGACGTCACCGAAACGTCGAAACTACTCTACCCGACGCGCTCCGGCGTGCTCACGGTCGGTGTGTGGCACTGGGAGGGCATCGCGCTGGTCAACCGCCAGAGCATCGTGCAGCGCGACAAACTCTACTACCGCTTCGACGCCGGCCCCATCGACATCGCCGTCATGCCGCTGCCCCCCGCCCCGGCTGGGTTCTCCGGCGGCGTCGGCAAGTTCGACGTGGTCGCCGAACTTTCGCCGTCCATCGTCACGCAGGGCGTGCCGCTCAAGCTCCGCGTCCGCGTCGAGGGGTTCGGCAATCCGGACGCGATCGGCGATCCGGCGTTGCCCGAACTCGGCTGGGCGACGATCCGCGAGCCCGAACGCGAACTCCTCTTTACGGGCGTCAGCGGCAATCCGCAGCCCCGGCTCGACAAACGCTTCACCTTCCCCGTCACGCCGCTGCGCCCCGGCCGCATGGTGATCCCCGAGTTTCCGTTCGTCTATTTCGACCCTGAACTCGCGCGTTACGAAACGCGCCCGCTCGGACCGTTCACCGTTGACGTGCTTGCCTCGGAGGAGGAATCCACCTACCTGTTGACGTCGCCCGACGTGCCCGCCGCCGAGCGCCACGTCGAGATCATCGCCGAGGACATCCGCCCGGTGATTGATCGCGCCCAAAGCCTGTCTGTCCGGCGGACTTCGGCCGCGCTCTGGCTGATCCCGTTCCTGGTACCCGTCCTGGGATACGCCGTGCTCGCGTTCACGCACACCCGCGCGCGCCGCCGCCGCGAAGACGTCGGCTGGGCGCGCTCGCAGATCGCGCACCGCGCCGGCATGCGCCGCCTGCAGGACGTCGCCCGTTCGGCCGAACCCGCCGACGCGCTCTACCGCGCGCTCGTCTCGTTTATCGCCGATGCGTTCAATTTCGACGGCGCCGGCAAGACCTCGGCGGACATCAACTCCGAACTCTCGGCCGCCGGCGTGCCCGCGGATCTGCGCGATCGCACGATCCACATCCTGCGCGCGTGCGAGCGCGAGCGCTATGCCTCCCAGCGGCATACCAACGACGAGATCATGGCGTTGCTCGGCGCGGCCGAATCGTGCATGAGCGCCATCGACGCCCACGCGCGCGGGGGGGCACAGCGATGAGCCTGCTCATCGTCGCACTGCTCGGCGCCAACGCGTTCGACAGTACCTTTGACGAGGGCGTCGCTGCGTACGAACGGGGAAACTTCGCGGAATCGATCCGGCATTTCGAAACGCTGATCGATCAGCGCATCGTTGAGCCGGAATTGTTCTTCAATCTCGGCAACGCGTACTACCGCACCGGCGACTTCGGCGCCGCCATCGCGAACTACGAACGCGCGCTTCAGCTCAATCCCGCCGATTCCGCGACTCGCGAGAACCTCGGCCGGGCCGTCGCGCGCACCGAGCGCAGCCTGCCCCGGCCCAAACCGCGCGACTGGGAACAGGCGTTCTTCTTCTGGCACGGCGATTTCACCGGCCAGCGCAGCCTCGCCGTCGCCGTGCTCGCCTGGGCGCTGCTGTGGGGCCTGCTCGCCCTTCGCCTCGTGCGCAAGTGGCCCTACCTGCGCATCGGGGCCGTGTTGTGCGCGCTCGCCGCACTGCTGTTCCTCGGCTCGTGGTGGGTCAAGTCGCATCCCGAGGAACTCGCCGTCGCAGCAGACCGACGCGTGCCCGTGCGCTACGGGCACCGCGCCGCCGAGACGGTCCGGTTCGAGCTCTACGAAGGCGATCGCGTGCGCGTGGATGAGCGCCGCGACGGCTGGGTCCGCGTCGAGACGCATGACGGCGAGCGCGGGTGGACCGAGGCCGACGGCCTCTATTTTGTCGGCCCGCCATACGCCGGATTCCGCGCCGGGTCCGACCGGTGAGCGGCCTCGGCTTCGGCGACCTCGTCGCGCTGGCGCGCACCGATCCCGGCGCGTTTCGGGAGATTCCCCGCGAGCAATGCCTGGCCGCCGCAAAGTCCCGGCTCGATGAGGGCCGCGCGACGCTGCGGATGCACCACCGCGACGGCGAGTCCGGCGGAACGGTCATCAATCGCGTGACGGCTCTCGGCGACGAAATCCTGCTCGGCGCGTTCGAATTCGCGCTCGCACAGACCAAGCGCCCGGACAAAACGCGCCGCCAGCTTGCGCTCGTCGCGCTCGGCGGCTACGGCCGCCGCCAGCTCAATCCCTTCTCGGATCTCGACGTGACCATCCTGCGTCCCGCGATTCGCCGCGAGGGCATCGAACGGGTCGCGCAGTTTCTCGGCCCCTTTATCTGGGACCTCGGATGGGAAAACTCGATCGTGCCGCGCACGTTGCGCGAGTCGATCGACCTCGCGAAAGCCGATCTGCGCGTGTACACCGGCATGCTACATGCCCGTCTGCTGGCCGGCGACGAAAAACTCTACGGCGAGCTCCGATACCGCATCGGCGAATTCGGCCCGCGCGATCGGCCCGCAGATTTCGCGGCACTCACGAGAAACGTCGGCGCCGGTTCCGCGGCGACGCGCCGCGACGGACTCTATGCGCTCGAGCCCAACATCAAGGAAGGCGCCGGCGCGTTGCGGGACTATCACCAGGCGTTGTGGCTGCTCGCGGCGCACTTCAAAGTCGATTCGTTCGAACAGGCATCCGCGCAGGGGCTGCTGGGCGAGGAGCAACTGCTCGAAGTCGAGCAGGCGCTCGATCTGCTCTGGCGTGTGCGCAATGAGCTGCACTTTCAGGCCGGACGCCGCGAAGACCGGCTGACATTTCAGAATGAGCAGTCGGCCGCGTGCGCGCTCGGCTACACGACCGCCGAAGCCCGTGACACCGCTCCGTTCATGCGCGATTACTACCGCGCCGCTCGCACCGTCCTCGCGCTGCGCGACGCCGTCGGCAAGGCCGTGCTCTCGCAGGGGCGCCCGCAAATCGCCGCCGCGTCCAATGCGAGCGCCGACGGCGAGTTCGCCGTTGTAGACGGCTTCATCGAAGCCGGCGCGGGCGACCCGCATTGGTTCGAGGAGAGTCCCGTTCGCCTGATGTCGGTGTTCTGGGAAGCCGCCAGGCAGGGTCGGCCGCTCGGCCCGGCCACGCTCGACCGAGTCACGGCAAATTTGCACCTCGCCGGCGATACGTTTCGGTCCAATCCCCTCGTGCGGCGGTTCTTCGTGGCGATCTGCGGCCGGCCCTTGCACGCCGGCCTCGCGCTGCGCCAGGCCGCTCACGCCGGGCTGCTCGGCGCCTATCTGCCCGAATTCGCCGCCATCCGCGATGTCGTGCGCTACGAGGATTTCCACCATTATCCGGTGGACGAACACACCCTGTGCGCGATCGAAGCCCTCTCGCGCGTCCACGAAATACCCGGCGCCGTCGGAAACTTTCTCAAGGTATCGCTCGAGCACCTGTCCGATCCGCACATTCTCGTCATCGCGCTGTTATTGCACGACCTGGGCAAGGCCAAGGGCGAAGCGCACACCGAGGAAGGCATGCACCTGGCCCGACAGATCGGCCAGCGCATGGGCCTGCCCGAAGAAGACATCGAGCGCATCGCGTTCCTCGTCCTGAATCACCTCGCGATGACGCACATAGCGCTCTACCGCGACGTCGACGATGCCGACATCGTCGAGTCGTTCGCGCACGCAATGAAATCCGAACATCGCCTGCGCACGCTGTTGCTGCTCTCCTACGCAGACCTCTCCGCCGTCGGGCCCAACGTCTGGAACGATTGGAAGGGCGCCCTGCTGCTGAAGCTCTTCCTGCGTACCGAGCGTGTCCTGGCCGGGCACGCCGAAGTCGCCGGCGAGGAATTCTGGGATCACCCAAAGGCCGCGCAAGTCGAACAACTGCTCGAGGAGTCGCTCCGGCCGCGTGTCCGCGCCCACGTGCAGGACCTCGGCTCCCATTACCTCGCCGCGTTCACGCCCGCGGCCATCGCGCAGCACATCCAGTGCGTCGCCGAGGCCGAGCAGCAGCGCGTCGCCATCCGCATCAGCCGCAGCGACGACACGAAGACCACCTCCGTCGTCATTTGTGCGCCGGACCACGTTGGGCTGTTCGAGGAGGTCAGCGGCTGTTTCGCCTCGCAGCTCGTAGACATCCAGGAAGCCAACCTGTTCACGCTGAGCGGCGGTACCGCCGTCGATTGTTTTCGCGCCGTTCGCGCGGGCCGTGGCGACGCACTGACCGAGGCCGAAATGGAATCGCTCGCGCGGGTGCTCAAACTCGTCGTCTCCGGCCAGCGGCGCGTCGAGTCGCTCATCGAGGAAAGCCAGCGCCGCGTCTATGCGCTGTTGCACCCCGCCATGCCCGTGCGTACCGAGATCCGCTTCGATAACCAGGCCTCGCGCCGGTTCACGGTCATCGACATTCTCTCGGGCGATCGCACGGGTCTGTTGTATGATATAGCGCGGGCGTTTCGCGAACGGGGGGTGGACGTATCCCACGCTCGAATCGTCACCGACGCCCGGCGCGTCCGCGATTCGTTCTATATTTCCTGCAATGGGGGTAAAATCGAGGATAGGGCCGAACTGGCCGCCATCGAAGAAACCGTCCGGGACAACATCTTGGGCCGGACTGCCGCACACATCGAGGGAGGTGTCTCGTGAGCAAGCGTAAACACATAGCGTGGATGATCCCGGCGATTTTGCTGCTTGCCGTGCCGGCGGTCGCCCAGCGGTCGGCACTGCTGAAGGAGTTCGAGTCCGCTTTCGTTGACTTGAGCGACGAGGTACGGCCCAGTGTTGTCGAGATTTCCGCCCAGGGCCCCCTGACCGATGAAGACCGCCAGCAGCTCGACGATCTGTTCCGCTTCTTTAATCAGCCCGACGGCGAGGGCGGGGGAGAGGGCGGCGGAGAAGGCGAAGGGGACCACCCGCAGATTCCCGAGCGCCGGCCCCGCTCGACGGCCTCAGGCTTCATCGTGGACGAACTGGGCCACGTCGTGACGAACAACCACGTCGTCAAAGGCGCCGATTCGATAGAGATCCAATTGTGGGACGGCTCCACCTATCCGGCGACCATCGTGGGACAGGATCCCGATGCCGATGTCGCCGTACTCAAGTTTGATCCGGCCGGCCTGGACCTCAAGCCCGTCAAGTTTGGCGATTCATCCGCGCTCAAGGTGGGCCAATTCGCGATCGCAATGGGCAGCCCCAGCGGGCTGACCGGCTCGTTTTCTTATGGCCATGTCACGGGCCTGGGCCGCGAGAGCCTTGAATTGCCCGATCAAGAACTGCGCTTCCAGGAATTCATCCAGACCGATGCCGCGATTAACCTCGGCAACAGCGGCGGGCCGCTCTGCAACATCGACGGTGAAGTCATCGGTGTAAACGTCGCCATCGTCTACCGCGCCAACTCGATTGGCTTTGCGATCCCCGTCGATCGCGTCAAGAACATCGTGCCGCAACTCATCGCGAACGGCCGCGTGATTCGCGGCTGGCTCGGCGTCGCCGTGAACGACATCGACCGCGTCGCCGCCGGAGACAACCAGGACGTGCACGACTTTGTCGACGCGCACGAACTGCCCGACTCGCATGGTTCCTACATCGTGCAGGTCACGCCGAACGGGCCCGCGGAAAAGGGTCAGCTACAGGCCGAGGACGTCGTCCGCCGCATCAACGAGACCGAAATCAGGCGTTCCACAGAGCTCATCAACACGATTTCGGCCATACCGCCGGGCGAAACGGCCCGCATCCAGTTCTGGCGCCGGGGCAAGCCCATGGAACTCTCGGTCGTCGTCGGCGAGTTCCCGGGCCGGGTCGCCGCCACCTACGGCCGCGACTATCTTGGGATGCATCTCACTGACCTCCAACTCAATCCCGATTTCATGAAGAAAGCCGGCATGAAGGAACCGCCGTCGGATTTCTTCGTCGTCGCCGTCGTCCCCGGCAGCCCGGCGGAAGAGGCCGGCATTCAACGCGGGGATCTCGTCGTCGAAGTCGCGTATGACGCCGTGAAATCCAAAGCCGAATTCCTCAAGGCGCTCGGCGAAAAGGCCGAACCCGGCAAAACGCTGCTGATGAAGGTGTGGACCCTCAGCGACGACGAGCCGCGCAAGGTCTACGTCAAGGTACCCGACGCGTTCTCGGTCAACTGACGCGTTCGAGCGCCTGGTACAGCGCCGGCAGGAATGCGCGGTTGTCCGCGCATACGTAGCGCAGTTCACCGCCCATCCGCGCGAAGGTCTTGTTGTACCGAAGGTAATAGTCCGGGTGCGTCTCCGGTGGCTCGCCGGCGCTCCAGTCCCACGTCGCCCGGGCAAGGTCTACGACCACGATCAGGAAGTTTTCGATCCGCCGGCCCCGTTGCAGCGCCACGTTGCGCCCCATCGACAGGGTCTTCTCGAATACCATCGGCGACATCACCGCCGAGCCAACCGACAGATAGACCCCGCCCTCCAGCCGAGACACCGACGCCGAGAACGAGAGAAAATCCCGCTCGGCCGTCCGTCCGATCGCTGCGCCGCAACTCATCGGGTGCTCGTAGATAATATCGTGGCCGAACATGGGATGGCCGGTAAACGGCACGCCCAACCGCCACGCGGCCGCCTGCAATCCGAATCGCTTGAACCGGTGGGCCAGCGGTATCTCGCCGCCTTCAAGCTGCATCGTCTGCATCACGGCGAGCAGGTCCGCCGCGGCCGCGGACTGTTGCGGGTCCGAGTGCGCAGAGTCTGCCACCTCGACTCGCAGCGCGTGCCGCGACGGCAGCCGCAGCGCCTCCTCGGAGACCATCCGCCCGATCGACTCACCGTACCCGAGCCCATCGTGTGCCCCCGCCGCGATCGCGAGATTGATCCAGCGCCCCGTTTCCTCCCACGCGCCGAACCGGCCCTCGGCCACATTCGCGCGGACGTCTTCGCTGCTCGCGCCGAGATACGCGAACTCCCAGTCATGAATGATCCCCGCGCCGTTCGTCGCGAGATGATCGATCCAGCCGCGTTCGATGAGCGCCGCGATCACGGGGGACAGACCGTTCTTGATCGTATGCGCTCCGAACGTCAGCATGCGCGACGCGCCGGAGGCCCGGGCGCCGCGTATACGGCCTGCCAGCATCTCAATCGTCGCACGTGCCGCATCGTCAATCGGAGGTATCGGACCAGCCGGCCGAATGTGGTCGCGTTCGATGTTTACCTTGTTCATGCGATCCGCGAGCGGATGGAAACGTACCGAATTGCGGTCAAAGTGCTCCCGCCCAGGACTCATTCGGGCCCAATCCTGCGGGGCGTCATGCAGCAGCACATGCGTAAGATCTCCGACCGTAACCGGCGCTCTCGGGAGCGAATTCCCGTTCGAATGGGTGCTCCGGCGAGTTTCATCCGCTTGGCAACGCATGGTAGCATTTTTGTTTTCCGCCCCAGTCGAGGCGACTTCGAAGCGAACGGGGCGGAAGGCGCATTCGCGCCTGATGGGGGAGAAATTCGTTTTGCGATGCACGGCGGGCGTTCCGCCTGGCTCGGCATTCTCTAACTCAACCCGGCAGACCCATGAACGACGGACCCACCATTAGCATTGTCGTCCCGCTGTTCAACGAGCGCGACAACGTCCAACCGCTGGCCGATCGCATCCGGCCCGTATTCGAACGGTTCGGCGCACCCGCCGAGTGCATTCTCATCGACGATGGTAGCGACGACGGGACGCCCGAAGCGATCGCGCTGGTGGCCGCGTCCGATCCGCGCTTCAGGCTCATTCGTCACGCGGGCAACTTCGGCCAATCGGCCGCGCTCATGACGGGCATGCGCCGCGCGCGCGGCAAGTTCATTCTGACCATTGACGGCGACCTGCAGAACGATCCCGACGATCTGCCAAAGCTCGTCGAGCTGCTGCACGACTACGATTGCGTCTGCGGCTATCGTGCCGAGCGGCACGATTCCTGGGTGCGCAAAGTGTCCAGCAGAATCGCCAACCGCGTGCGCAACGCGATCCTGCATGACGGACTCCGTGACACCGGATGCGGCACGAAGGGGTTTCGCCGGGAGTGTGTTCCATACCTCGTCTCCTTCAACGGTGTACACCGCTTTTTCGGCGCAATGTTGCGCAGCGCCGGAATGCGGATCGTCGAATGCCCCGTCAAGCATCACCCGCGCGAGCGTGGCGTGTCCAAGTACGGAATCGGCAACCGCCTTGGCCGAGGGATTTACGACCTGATCGGCGTCGCGTGGTTGCGCCGCAGGCTCGTAGTG
Source organism: uncultured Nitrospirales bacterium (assembly GCA_964411925.1). Lineage (GTDB taxonomy): Bacteria > Hydrogenedentota > Hydrogenedentia > Hydrogenedentales > VFKU01. Next base: position 35,206 of record CAYPNI010000017.1, on the reverse strand, counting down.
CCCAAAGTGGAAGGCGACGCTTAAGTGGACGCCACTCCAGACGGTTCGATCTCGATGTTCTGGCACGCCGTCGGGATCGCCGGTGGCATCACCTTCTACGGCCGGTTTTACGTCCAGTGGATCGCATCCGAGCGCGCCGGCCGCAGCATCATGCCGATTCTGTTCTGGTACATGAGCAGCCTCGGCTCGATTCTCCTGCTCGCCTTCGCCGTCGCGACGCGCTCGCCGGTCGGCGCCCTCGGCCAGAATTTCAACCTCGTCGTATACGGGCGCAATCTCATTCACCTTTGGCGCGAGAGCGGCACGCTGACCCCGTTTCGTTACCGCGCGGTACACGTGACGGTCGGGGCGGTGGCCGTCGTCGCGTTCGTCCTCGTCGCCCAGGTCTGGTGGCGCGAGTACGAACACGTGAAGGCCGAGCCGCCTCACGTGTCTCGCGTCGTGTGGATTTGGCTCGCCGCCGGCGTCGCCGGTCAGGCGTTGTTCGCCGCGCGCTTTCTCGTGCAATGGATCGCCACGGAACGCCGCAAACAGAGCGTCATCCCGGCTTCGTTCTGGTACCTGAGCGTTGCGGCGTCTTCGCTTCAGGCCGCGAGTTTCATGCAACGGCGCGAGTGGGTCTTCGGACTCGGGATGCTGGCCACCCTCTTTATCTACTTCCGGAACATCTGGTTCATTCATCGATCCTCCGCGGACGATCGGGAAAGATCCGGAGCATGAAGCAGAATCGCCTTCATCTACTGGACTCTACCCGGGAATTCTTGCCGCTGATGCGGATCGACGGGACACCGCCATGGCTAGACTCGATTTGAATCGCCGGACCTTGCCCGAGTTCACACGTCGAATCGGGAGTCTAAGCGCCGGCTCGCAACGGCGCTGGGGGAAGATGGACGCTACCCGGATGCTGCGTCACCTGACGTTCACGGCCGAGATGAGTCTCGGCCTCTCGCATGTGGACCCGCAGACGCCCGCGTTCGCAAGGCCGATTATCTATCTCGTCTTTTTCAAATTGTGGACGAATTGGCCGAAAGGGAAGATTAAAGCGCCGGACGCCGTCTGTCCGCCGCCGATGGGCGACTTTGAATCGGAGCGCCGTGTACTCTCGGCGCGGTTGAACGAATTCGTCGATCTGCTCGAGCGCGAACCGGCCCGCGTGGCCACGAATCCCGGCCTCGGCCCGATTCCCATCTCGAAGTGGAGCCGCGTCCACGGCGTCCACTGCGACCACCATCTTCGTCAGTTCGGCGTCTAGCTCGCCGCCGGGGCGTTTTGAAGCTCGGTGCGGGATTCGATGTGACCGGCAAGGTCTTCGGGCAGCCACCACGTAGGTTGCAGTTGCCCCGGAGAAAACGCCTTCTCGGCCAGGTCATCGTAATGCGGCGAGTCCTTACGGTCGCTCTGGCCCACCGGCAGATACCACCAACTCTGGATCGGCTTGGTCAGGACGACAACCTGCGTGGACGTCTGACCGCTCCGGCCCATCTGGGTATGGTCGTCCTTCTCCTTCTCGTAGCTCATGCTGCGCAGCGTGCGCGTGCCGAAATCGCCGCCACCGCCCACCGGCCATGACGCGTCGTCGCGTCCGACACGGAACTTGTCGCCGTATTTCGCGTCGAGCGACTTCATTTCGTAGACCACGTTGTCCATCGCGCGTGTGAAGATGGCGAGAAAATCGGACCAGGCTGTGATCGCCAGATCCGGCTCGGTGACCGGTTCGCCGGAAACGATCTTATACCACTGGTCGATCTGCCGCTCCCAGGGTTCAACATTTTGCGCGCCGCCCATGTCGGAGGCCATCTGCCGCCGCCAGTAGTAGTACTTGAGCGCACCCGTAGAATCGGGATCGAGCCGGCCGTCCCATCGGAGAACGTCCTCGATGCCTTTGGCGTAGTTCTCGTTGTGCGTATGCTGCGATCCGAATTTTTCGTGCGCCTTGCGAAGCTCGCCGAGCCACCGTTCGACTCCGTAGACCTTCGTGTCCACGGCGAGCGCCAGCGCCTCTTCAATCGTCACGGAGTCGTCAGCGCTCAAGTATTCCACCGCGCGCGCACCGCGCTGGTTCGTCCAGCCGTCGCGCTGGTCGCCGTAATCCTTGCTCGCAAAAATATAATCGCGCGTCTCGGAGAGCTTGAAGGGCGAATCCGGCATCATCGCATCCGGCGGAATGTTGCAATTCTGCATCCATCCCTGCGGAGGGTTGAGGACCTGCAGCAGATCGTCCGCAGGGTGGATGCCCTGCCACGCCGTCTTCGACGTCGATCCGTCCACCGGCACCGCGTAGTCGTAGCTCTCCGGACGAATGGGCACGCGCCCCGTCCGCTGGTAGTAGAGGTTGCCCGAGGTATCCGCCACCATCACGTTTTGCGGAAACAACTCGACCGCGGACATCCCTGCCTTCAGCCCCGTGTAGTCCGTCGCGGTGTTGAAGGTATACCAGGCCGTCGAGTTCCCGACCGAATCCTTGTACGCCATCGCCGCGGCATACGCCTTGCCATCGCGCATCGCGACGATCGGCCCGAGGTGCGACTCCAGGATCGTGTGCGTCTCCTCGCCCATCTCACGCACCATGATCTGCACGTCGCGCTTCGTGATCTCGCGCCATTCACCGTCGTACGTGTACTTCGTTCCATCCTCGTTCAACGTCAACACGAAAATGTCCGCGGTGTCCGGCCCGCCCGTCGTCATCGCCCACGCGACGTTGGCGTTGTGTCCGAGCCCGATGTACGGCGAACCCGGCAACGTCACACCGCTGCCCTCGAGTTCGCCTGCGTGGATGCGCACGGCCCAGAACCGCGACGGCCCCCACCAGGACAGGTGCGGATCGATGTAGAGAATCGGCGCGCCGACGGCGGATCGTCCCGAGGACACGGCCCACTCGTTCGATCCGCGCTGCGCCGCTTCGTAGCCCGGTTCGATGCCGCCCCGCTTCAAATCGCCGTAGGCCTCGTCGATCGACCAGTTGTAAAGGAACAGCCGGCCGAACGCGATAATCATGTACTCGTCGATTTGCCGCGCACCCCACCACGGCGGGTTCGATTCCGGATGTGCCGCGAAAAAGTCGTTCATGCCGCGCGCGAACGCGCGCACGTGCGACTGAACCGTGGGAGGGATGTGGTTCCACTCCCGCTTGGCCACCCCATAATGGTCGAACATCCGCGATCGCAGGTCCGTCTGCACCTGGCTCGGGCCCGCGATGCTCGAGATCTCGCCGATCGCGATCAGGATGTTCTGCAGCAACTGTTCTCCCCGATCCTCCGCCTGCGCCCAGCCCATCGCGTAGAGCCCCGCCTCCGCCGTCGGCGCGTAGATGTGCGCCACGCCCCACGTGTCACGGTAGAGCACCGTTTTGCCGGCGTCCGCGCCGGTGCCGGGCAACGCCGCGCCCGACGCGGACTTCTGCGCATCGGCGAGGTTGGTCAGCCGATCGCCCGCGCGATCGATCGCGTTGGAAAGCGTACTCAGCGCGCCGCCGAGCGTTGGTCCCGTGGCGGCTCCATCGCGCCCGGCCGCGGTTTGCGCTTCGAGCGCCGCGCGCCGTTCCTCCGCCTCCCGGGCCGCCGCCTCGTCCGCCGCTTTGTTCGAGCAGCCCGCAATTACGGCGATCGTCCCCACCGCCAACACTGCATGGTACCAGCGCGATTTCATGCTCGAACCCTCCGCAACGTGCGCTGCGACATCCTAATGAGCCGCCCGATCCAGCCTAGCAACCGCACACATTCCGCGCAAGGAAAACCCCGGCGGATCGCCGGCGATGCGCCCGCCGTCGCGCCATTTAATCCCAACCCGCACTCCGTTATACTCTGCCTCTTCGTGCCGGGTCTGGCCGACATTCTTCTGGAGGGGCAATGGAATCGGGAAAGCGTTTCAAGATCGCGTGCGTGGGTGCGGGCAACGTCGGGGCATCGGCAGCGCAATACTGCGCGGAGATGGAACTGGGCGACGTCGTGCTCACAGACATCGTCGAAGGATTTCCTCAGGGCAAGGCGCTCGACCTGACCCAGGCCGGGCCGATCCGCGGCTACGGCTCGATGGTCACCGGCACGAACGACTACAAGGACATCGCCGGTGCGGACGTGTGCATCGTGTCTGCGGGCCTCGCGCGCAAGCCGGGGATGACGCGTCTCGACCTGCTTGAAAAGAACGGCCGCATCATCGAGGGCATCGCCCAGAACATCGCCAAGCACGCGCCCAACAGCACCATCGTCACCGTCACCAACCCGCTCGATGTCATGACCTACCTGATGTTCAAGAAATCCGGATTCCCCGCGAACCGCATCGTCGGCATGGCCGGCTGTCTCGACAGCGCGCGGTTGCGCGCGTTCGTCGCGATGGAACTCAACGTCAACATGAAGAACGTTGACACGATGGTGCTCGGCTCCCACGGCGACGACATGGTCCCGCTGCCGGAGTACACCACCGTATCCGGCATACCGATTACGAAGTTGATGAAGAAGGACCGCATCGACGCGCTGATGGAGCGCACGCGCAAGGGCGGCGGCGAAATCGTCGCGTTGCTCAAGACCGGCAGCGCGTACTACGCGCCCGGCGCAAGCGCGGCCCGCATGGCACAGGCGATCGTGCGCGACGAGAAGCAGTTGCTGCCGTGCGCGGCGCACCTCACCGGACAGTACGGCCTCAACGACGTATACATCGGCGTGCCCTGCGTGCTCGGTAAAGGCGGCGTCGAAAAGATTGTCGAGCTGGAACTCACCAAGGACCAGAAAGACGCACTTCACAAGTCCGCCGGCGAGGTCCGCGAAGGACTCAAGGGGCTCAAGGAACTGGGAATCCTCTAGCGAGTAGTGAGCCAGACCTGAGCGACGTTCAACCTGGGCCTGTGCTCCCGTGTTGTTCTTCCGGCCGCGTGTGCCAGGTCTGAGCGGGGTTCAGCTTGAGCCTGTGCTCCCATTAATCTTCCGGTCGTGTGTGGCAGGCCTAAGCGGGGTTCAGCTTAAGCCTGTTTCGCCATGTTATCCTTCCCGCCGGGGAGCGCACGGGGGAAACATGCGCCCGCAACAATTCCAGAATCTCGTCCTCATCGGCCTGCTCGCCGTTCTGGCGATCGGTATCGGCGTCGCCTACTGGTTCGGCGGCGATCGCGGTTCAGCCGCCGCGAGCGGGCCTGTCGAGCCGGTGAAGAAGTTTCGCGCCGAACCCGGCACGGAACGAGAGAACGCCCGTGCGCTGGTCAGTTCCGTCCCCTCCGTACCCGAGGAAACCACCGACCGGCCTATCGAAATCTGGGGCAGCCTCGACGAGGACGATGGAACCGAACAATCCGAATTCAACTCGGTCCGCGGCTCCATCGAAGGCCTATCCGCGGAACAAGCCAAAGATCAGATCGCGGAGCAGCTGAATTCGGCGGAAGTGCCCGCGGACGAGCGCGCTCAGCTCGAAGCGTCGCTCGCCCTCGCGTTGCTCGACGCGGACGAGCCCGACCCCGAGGGAGCACGGTCCGCATTCGCCCGCGCATACAAGCTCTGCGCCGATGCGAATTCCCGCGTGCAACTCGCGCAGGACTACGCGCCCCTGCTCTACAAGCGAGGGCACTACGAGGAAACGCTCGAGTTCCTTGACGAGGGCCGGTTCGTCGGCGCGGACTTCAGCGCGCCCCGGCTGGTGTTGGAGGCGATCCGCGGGATCACGCTCGATGCGCTCGGCCGGGACGCCGCCGCGCGCGATGCGTACCGCCGCGCATTCTTGTCCGCGATGCGTAGCGACCTCGATAAATCGGCGCAGGGTCGTGACGCCGCCCGCCTGATCGCGCTCAGGCTCGCGCGCCACTACCGCGCGGATGGCCGCCCCGAAGACGCCATCGCCGTCGTCCGCATGCTGCGCGGCTGGCTCGGCGAAGAGGACCTCATCCTACGGTAACGTCAACGCGTGAAACGCGCGCGGCGTCTTCACAATCGCCAGCCAGCCCGTCTCCGGCCCGGTCACCGAAAAAGGAACGTCCAACACCGGCCCCTCCAGCTTCACCCGGTACGAGGGCGCCGTCGCGAGTGCGCCCGTGTACTTCCACACGGCAATCTCATCGCCTGCGCCGCTCACGATCATCTCGTCACCGCCGTCCCCGTCCACGTCGTTGAAGCGGACCTGGGCATACGGTCCCTCGACGCCCGCCGCCAACACGGACTCCAGCGGTGCCGCCGCGCGAAACCAGACCACGGGCCGCGCCGCGAATCGTCCCGCCTCCGGCTCGAACAGGTGCACCGTCACCACGACGACCCAGCCGCCCGTACGCGCCGCGTTCGCCAACGCATCCAGCGTCGGTGCGGGCCGCGCGCTGCGCCAGAGCACGACGTCCGCATACCCGTCACCGTTCAGATCCGGCGGGCGCCCGCCGGGGATGACGATTCTCCCCGGCAC
>CAYPNI010000017.1:0-28737 GCA_964411925.1 uncultured Nitrospirales bacterium | reverse complement strand
CCAACGGCGCCGACACATACGCTTCCCCGCGGCGGCTGAAGAACAACAGCGTCGGCCGGGCCGCGCCGTAGGACAGTGCGGCCAGCCGCGCGTCCTCGATGCGCATCGTCGGTTCCGAGTCGCCGGCTTCGAACGCGTCGGTCCAATAGTCGAGGTGATCGCCGCGTATCGCCGCCAGTTCCATCACCCCGTCTCGGTCCACGTCCCGGCAATCGAATAGCGTCGTCCCGGCCGGGAGCGACAGTGGCCTCGCGTTGTAGCCCTGTCGCGCATCCGCCACGGTGAGCTGGTTTCCGGTGAGTATGCCCCATTCGGCGGCGCGATCCGCGTCCGCCTGCAACAGGATCGCCCAGGAGACTTCGGTGTCGCATGCGATCGTCGAGACTGCAATCGCGCCCGGTTGCGCCCAGACTTCACAAGATGCGAGGAAGAACAGAACCGTCGCTGTGCGCCCGATGCTCGTCATCGCGAGAAGAAGACCTTCGGCGGCGCGTCCCCGGATGCGGCGGGTAACACCACGATGTCAGACTTTCCGTCGCGGTCGACATCCACGGCTTCGATGCGATCGTACTCGTCCGGAATCGCGAAGCTGAAGTCCTCGTTCGCCCTGAAGAGGCCCTCATGGTTCATGTAGACAGCGATTCGGTGCGGCGAGTCCCACACGACGACATCGCTGCGCCGGTCGCCATTGAAGTCACCCTGGGTCGCCACAAGCCCACCCGCCCGATACGTCATCCAGCGTGGTCCACCCTTCGCCAGCGGTTCGTCGAACCGCAGCACCACCCGCACGAGCTCACGGCGCGATTCGGAAAAATGGCCGTCCACCTCCTGCACGTATACCGAAACCACGTGGCGCAGTCTGCGGCTGGACGCCGCGCTCAACATGACCTCGCGCGGAGGCCGATCGTAGAAATCGCTCGTCTCGACGATCAGATCGGCGTCGCCGTCCGCGTCGAAGTCCGCCAACGATACCCACGATTGCAACGCCTTCGTGCGGATTGTCTGACGATCGGCGCCGTCGACCGAAATCAGCACGTCGGTGATCGGCGTGGACCAGGGCGGCGACGGCGCAGCCGCGGCACGCAGCCCTGCGAAGTCTGCGGCGTCGCCCGCATTCAGCACGCACGGGGACAACAACCGGGCGACAGCCGTGCGCTCCGTCTCCGCCGATTGCGTCGCGGAGAACTCGTCTTCAGGTGTCACGTCGATCTGATACGACGAGCGCCGGTACTCGAGTGTTCCCGGGCCGCCTTCGAGCGTCTCGCGGACCGTGACCGTCGAGTCCGCAAACGCCAGCCGAAAGCGCCGCGACGCCGAGGCCGGTGACTGCGGACCCAGCCTCGCTTGCCACAAGTCGTGAAGGGGTTCGGTCTGCGCGCGCCTCGGCGGGTAAATGTCGAGCGTGCCGGCAACCTGCACTCCGCGATCCAGCCGCGCCACGAGCAGGGCCCCCGCATCGGGCATCAGCAACTCGGCGCGCCCGTCGCCGTCGATGTCCTGAAAAATGGGCGTGGCCGCGGTCGTGCGTTCCCACGGGACCGTCGCCTCCCAGTACAGCGACCACGCGCCGTCGAAAAATCGGTAACACGCCAGACGCGAATCGCCACATCCGTAAAACACGTCGTTCTCGAGATGCATCGCATCGAACTTCGCGTTCTCGGGCAATCGGATCCGCGCGGTATCCGGGAATTTTCCCGCCGTCTGCAGCCGGACATGATTCGGGAGGATCAGGTCGGTCTGGCCGTCGCGGTTGATGTCCACCGTCTTGACGTTCGTCGGCACCAGCGTCGATGGAAATTGCCGCGAACCGGCTTCGAGGCCCGGCAAGTCTTGCTCGACGAACGTCGTTGCGCCGATCGCCGCCGCCAGGAGGAGCGCAATCATGGCCCGAAGCTGCGCCGGCCGATCACAAAGATCGACGCCAGATTGAACACGACAAACCACGCAAAACAGATCACCAACCCGAATACGGCCTCCGGAAAAAACGGCGTATCGAGCGCATTGCACCGGTCCTGAAAGACGATCCACGCCTGGTCGAGATACGACGTCAGCACGAATGGGCCCACTCCAAGCGGATGTTTGACGTAGTCAACCAACAGCCACAATCCCACCGATACGCCGATGGACACGGCGGGCCGGCTCGTCACGCTCGACACAAACACGGCATAGGAAACCGCCGCGAAGTGCGGCACCAGATTGAGCAGCGCCGCCACCGCCATCGCGCCGTAGATTTCCGTCGTCGTGTACATCAACTCGTCGCCAAATGCCACGCCGGACAACTCGCCCAGCGCCGCGCCGCAAACCCATGCGGCCGCCAGCGCCGCCGCCGCGAGCATCGCGGAATACGCCATGCCGTTGAGCAGCTTGGCCAGCAGCAACTCGTGACGCGCGATGGGGCGCACGAGGACCGTGCGAATCGTCCCCGAAGCGATCTCGCCCGACACGAGCGCGGCCGAATACACGATCGTCAACAGAAACCCGCCGAGATTGAGCGCCGCGGAAACCGCCTGGCCGATAAACGCGAAATCGCTCGCGCCATCAGCGCGGATCGGGTGCACGTAAAGCGTCGCCAGCGTAAGCCCGATCACGAGCGCTATCCCGACGTAAGGCAAGGGCATCCGCGAGTATTTCGTCCATTCCGCCACGCACGCCAGCAACACGCGCCGCGTCATACGTTTTTCGCCTTGAGGTAAAGCTCTTGCACGCTTCTCCGCCGCGGAATAACGCCGTTGACCGGATGTCCCGCCGCGATGAGGAACGCGGCGAGTTGGTTCGGGGAGGCGTCCTTCAGCCGAACCCGCAGTCGTCCACGCCGCACTTCGACCTCTTCGACCCACGGCTCCTGTGCCAGTTTGCGGCCCGCCGCCTCGGGCGAATCGATCAGCACGTCCACCTGGCTGCGGTCGTACGTGAGAATCGACTCCGCCTTCTCACACAACATCAGCCGGCCTGCTTCGAGCACCGCCACGCGGTCGCACAGCGCCTCAACTTCGTCAATCTGATGCGTCGAAAAAATGATCGTCACGTTCGCCGCCCGCGCCAGCCGGCGCAGGTGCTCGATCGTCTGCATCGCCTGCTCGGAGTCCAGCGCCGTCGTGGGTTCGTCCAGCACCAGCAGCTCCGGCTCCGTCAGGAATGCCTGAGCAAGGCCCACGCGCTGGCGCAACCCGCGCGACAACGTACCCACGCGCTGGTCCGCGTATGGCAACAGGTCAACCATGTCCAGCGCGCGATCAAGCGTCAGTTCACGGCCGGCGAGGCGGGCCAGCAGCGCCAGGTTCTTCGACACGCTCAGGTGCTCATAAAATGAGGGATTCTCCGACAGCACACCCATGCGCTGCGATATGGCGAGGCGGTTTTCGGCCAGATCGCGCCCGAACACGGTGATCGTGCCCGCGCTCGGCCGCACCAGCCCGGCGATCATCGCCAACGTCGTGCTCTTGCCCGCGCCGTTGGGACCGAGCAGACCGAGGATCTCGCCCTCGTTGACCTCCAGGGTCAGATCAGACACCGCGGCGTTCGTGCCGAAGAACCTTGAGACGCCGTCCAGTCGAATGCACGCATTGGGCATCTGCGAATCGTACCACGCGGCTGCGCGCGGCCTACCGCTCCGCGCCCGCCGGCCGCAGACCGAGCAATTGCAACTGGATTGTCGTTTCTCCGCGCCAGGTATTAAACCTGGGCCGGAACGCGACATCCAATCGCTCCGGCATGTCCTCCGGCGGCCAGATCTCCGCGAGGTTGAATCCGATCGCGGGGAATGCCCGGTCCTCGTGACGCACCTGGCACTGCAAGTGGCCGCCGCGCAACGCGCGTGCCGTCTGCCGCGGCACGCTGACGCCAAACGCCGCGAATACCGGCGGCGGATTTTCCGCTCCAAACGGTTCGAGCCGGTCCAGCGCGTGGATCAGCTGCGCGTCAATCTCACTCAACCCGACGATTGCGTCGAGCGGCAAGGTGGCCGGCTCGGGCCGCTCCGGCATCGTCTCGGCGGCGTGCTGCTCGATGCGCTCGACAAACGCCGGGATATTCTCCTCGCGGATCGTCATACCCGCGGCGAGCCGGTGCCCGCCGTGCTTCACCAGCAGTTCCGAGCACGCGCTGAGCGCGTCCGCAAGGTGAAGGCTCGGCGTACTGCGTCCCGACGCGCGCCCGAAGCCGTCGTTTCCGATTCCGATCACGATCGCCGGCCGGCCGAAGACGCCCATGAGCCGCGCCGCGACGATGCCGATGACGCCCGGGTGCCAGCCACGCCCCGCCACGACCAGCGCGCGCCGCCCGTCGGCCCCGTCGCGTTGAAGCAAGACGACGGCCTCCTGAAAAATCTCCTCTTCAACCGCCCGGCGCTGCCCGTTGAGCCGGTCGAGTTCAGCGGCGACCGCATCCGCATCGAGGCCCGGCTCCGCCAGGAGCAACGCCAGCGCGGCGGAACCGTCGCCCATCCGGCCGCTTGCGTTCAATCGCGGCGCCAGTTGAAACGCGATGTGTTCGGCGCGAATCTCCCGCGGATTCAGCTTGGCGCAGCGCGCAAGCGCGGCAAGTCCCGCATGCGCGCGCGCAGCGATTCGGTCGATGCCCCGCGACACGAGCAACCGGTTTTCGCCGCGCAGAGGCATCACATCGGCCACCGTCGCCAGCGCCACAAGGTCGAGGTCCGCGTCTTCGCCCGTCAGCGCCCGGCACAACATGAAGGCCACCGCCGTGCCGCACGCATGCGCGAATGGCGCCTCGCGAGCGTCCCGGTGCGGATTGATGACGGCGCTTGCGCGCGGTAAATCGCCTTCGATCGTGTGGTGGTCGGTCACAATGAGGTCCACCCCGAGCTGCGCGGCCTCCTCAGCGGCGTCGTACGCGCTGATCCCATTGTCCACCGTGATGAGAAGCGAGACTCCGTCACGCGCCGCGTCGCCCACGCTGTCGCGGTTCACGCCGTAGCCCTCGGTCAGCCGGTTTGGCATCGCAAAGGAGACATTGCGCAGCCCAAACCGCCGCAAGCCCCGTGTCGCCAGCGCAGTCGCCGCCATCCCGTCCACGTCGTAATCGCCGAAAACGCGCACGTGCTCGCCCGCATCGCGCGCATGGGATATACGCTGCACGGCAACATCCATATCGGTCAGCGCGAAGGGGTCGCACAACGTCTGGTGCCGGCCCTCGAGGAACGCGCGCGCTGTGTTCACATCGCAGAATCCGCGCGACACCAGAAGCTGCGCGACGATGCCCTGGATACCGAGCCCGGTCGCCAGCGCGCGCACCGACGCGCGTTCGACCTCCGGCAACTGCCAGACCGTATCGGCGGCGACCCGCGTCATTTCGACGCCTCAGCAAGCCGGACAATCTCGTTCACGACGCTGTCGAATGACCGGCCGGTCGTGTCGAGAATCGTCGCGCCGTCCGCAGGCCGCAACGGCGCGATACTGCGCGAGCGATCGTTGTGATCCCGCTCGGCAATCTCGGCGTGCAGTGCGGCAATGTCCACCGTGCGTCCTTCCGCCTCAAGTTGAGCCGCCCGCCTGCGGGTGCGTTCGTCCACGGAGGCGTCCAGGAAGATTTTACACCGCGCCTTCGGAAAGACGACCGTTCCCATGTCGCGGCCTTCGGCCACGGTCGGGCCGCGCGACGCGAACGCGCGCTGCAGCTCGACCAGACGCGCGCGCACGTCCGCGATTCCGTCCAGGTGCCGGATGTTCCGGGTCACTTCCGGCGTCCGGATCGCCCGGGTTACGTCGCGCCCGTCCACGAACACGCGCAACCCGCCGGATTCCGGACGCAACTCGAGCGACATGGTTGTCGTGGACTCCGCCAGCGCCGCCGCGTTGCCCAGGTCGATGCCGTGTTCGAGCGCGCGCCACGTCGCCGCGCGGTACATCGCGCCGGTATCCAGGAAGGCCATCCCCAGCCGCTCGGCCGCCGCCCGCGCCACCGAGCTCTTGCCCGCGCCCGCCGGCCCGTCGATGGCAACAACGTCCACGAGGCGATTCGGATCGACCGGCACGCGCGCTACTCCGCGCCGACTTCGATGATGCGGTCGTTTTCGCGGCGATACGTCCGCTCGCCCGGCGGGCCCGAGGGGCACAACACAGCCGCGGCGTTCTGGTCGGGTTCCTCGAGAAAGCACAGTTCCGTGCAGATCGTCGTGCCTTCCTCGAAGTAGCCGCTGACGGTGGGGGAGACGTCCTCTTCGGTCTCGAGCGCCGGCGGATTGAGATGATACTGGCGCAACAACTTCTCGGACATCTCTTCGTATTCGCGCATGTGGCGCTGTCGCGCTTCGAGGTACGCTTTGATTCGCCGCCGCCGCGCGTCGATTGTCTTGAGCAGTATGTGCAGAAACGGCGATTGCGACCGTTCCCGCAGCCGGTCGCCCGCGGGCCGCGCGCGCGCCTTCTGCAACACGCGCGTCAACACCTCGAGTCGAGACGATTCGCCCAGAAACCGGTCGTACGGATCCTGTCCCGATTGCGGCTTGCGGATTTCCTCGTTGATCTCGTTGATGATGCGCTGCAATTCCTTGCGTTCATACATCCATGTCAGCCGTTTCTCGCGCAAGCGGCCGAGCACGGCTGATGCCGGACCCGTCGCCCCGCTGAGTCGGCTCGCCAGCTTGCTGAGTTCCGCCCTCTCGTCCACCAGGTCCTTGTCAATCGCGCTCTCGTTCATCTGCGATTCCAGCTCGCTGTCGAGGTCCTTCCACGCGTCGTCGCCTTCGCTGCGCATCCCCCGCGCCAGCCGGTCCTCCGCCGCGTCCGACAATACCTCGATGCCCGCGATGATCCGGTCGAGAAAGGCGAGGCGCCGCTCCGCGCGATTGAGCTCCTCGAGTTTCTCGCGGTTGTTCTCGCCGCCGATCAAATAAATGAGCGCGTTGCTCGCGAAGTGCTCGCACTCGAGCCGGGCCACCTGGATCAGCGTGTCGTTGTTGCGGATGCCGCGGCGCGCGCCCGCCAGGCGCGACATGAGCCGGCCCGCGCCCTCGTCGATCAGTTTGCCCACCTGATCGCACGCGACGCGGCGCTGCATTTCAATGGTCGGTCCGCGCCCCGCCAACGGGCTGAACTTCGCCGCGCGCAGCAGCCGCGACACGTGAAACGTGCCGCCCAAGGCCGTGCCTTCGATGATGATCGTCGGCGCCATGTACGTGCCGCCGCGCGTGTCGCCCAGAATACGCAGTTCGTCGCCCGCGAAGACCATCTTGGGATCTTCGCAACGACGGCACAGTACCTTGCCGTATTTCGACACCGTCGTGCTGCGGTTCAGGCACGCCCCGACGTACACGCCGCCGCGGGCCATGATCGCGACGCCGGAGTGATTGCCGCGAATCTCCGCGTCGATGCTCGCCGCTACGTTTCCCAGCAAATGCCCGTTCACCAGACACGAGCCTTCCTCGATCACCAGCGTGCAGCCGTCGGGCACGTCGTCGAGCACTTTCACGTCGCCCTGGCACTGAAACACCGGCCCGCGCAACAGCATCGCCAGCCCGGCGAATGACGTGATCTCGCGTCGGGCCGCCGCCTTCAACGCCTCCGCATCGACAATCTCTAGCGCGTTTTCGATCGCGGATAGCGCCGGCGACGCGGTCGTCTCCGTTCTCCGGCGAATCGTGTCCGCAAGCGGGGCCAGCAATTCGCCGAGCCTAGCGTAGCGCGTCTTGTCGCCGATCTTCGCCAACACATCGAGCGCTGAATTCAGCACCAGCGCCCCATCGGCGGACAGCGCCGTGCCGCCCTTCGCCGCCGCATCGACAAATTGGCGTAACAGCGGCTGCAACCGCACTTCCTCGACAGGCGCCGCCTGGGGAGAGTTCATCAGCGCGATCCATCGCGTCGCGCAACCGCCGGCGAATGTCAGCCGCTCGCGCTCGGGCGATCCCTCGGCGTGCGACGCCCGCAGCGCGAGCAATAGTGCGATGTCTTCGAGAGTAGCGTTCGCGAGGCGCGCGTCGTCGGCGGTTTCGTAGTGCCGGATGAGACGCGCAAAGCCGTCAGCGGACACCGTGGCCAGCCCCCGTCGTCTGGCGCGGAAGTGTCGTCGCGAACGGCGGCCGATGAATGCCGCACTCCGTGATGATGCCCGCGATGTGGCTCGCTGGTGTCACGTCGAACGCCGGGTTGTACACCTCGACGCCGTCCGGCACGGTCACCCGGCCCGGCCCGCCCGCGATTTCCGCCCGCGGCCGGATTTCGATCGGAATGTCCCCACCCGAGGCGATCGTGTGGTCGATCGTGGACGTAGGCGCGGCGACGTAGAAAGGAATACCGTGCGCCTTCGCCAGAACCGCCACGGAATACGTGCCGATCTTGTTCGCGGTATCGCCGTTCGATGCGATCCGATCCGCACCGACAATCACCAATTGCACGCGGCCCTCGCGCATCACCTGCGCAGCCGCGCTGTCGCAAATCACGGTTACCGGTATCCCCGCCTGTTGGAGTTCCCACGCCGTCAAACGCCCGCCTTGCAACAACGGCCGCGTCTCATCGGCGAATACCTCAAACGCGCGGCCGTCCTCCCGCGCGCGGAACAACACGGCCAACGCCGTGCCATAATCCGAGGTTGCCAGCCCGCCCGCATTGCAGTGCGTCAGCACGCCCGCGCCATCCGGGATCAGCTCTGCGCCGGCAGCGCCAATCTGGCGGCACATCTCCCGATCTTCCTCGTAGATCGCCAGGGCTTCCTGTTCGAGTTGAAACAGGACGTCCTCCACGGATTCCGCCGAGTTGAGTGTGTCCGCCCGCGCGCGCATGCGATCGAGTGCCCAGAACAGGTTCACCGCTGTAGGCCGGGCCGTCGCGAGCCGATCCGCCGCGCGACGCGCCGCCGCGATCGCCGAATTTGCGTCCGCGGGGCGGGACTCTATCGCTCCCACGACCACGCCAAACGCGGCGCACACGCCGATCGCCGGCGCGCCACGCACGCGCAACGAACGGATCGCCTCCCAGACGCGCTCGACGGACTCGAGGCGGATTTCACGGAATTCGGCAGGCAGGAGCGTCTGATCGACGATGGATAACGCTCTATCGTGCCAGGTAATGGTCTTCACCGGCACAGGGTCACCCCCCAAGTACGCGTAGGTACCAGCGCCATGCTACTAATAACGATCCCAAGTCCGCAATCCCCGCGACAAGTGGGACCTATTCACGAAACGTCTGTTTGATTTTCTCCAGGAAGCGCTTGTGGCGGGGATACGACGTCGCCGAACTCAACTCCTCGAACTTGCGGATCAGTTCCTTCTGTTCCTTCGACAGTTTCGTGGGTGTTTCAACGTGTGCCGTGACAAGGATATCGCCGGTTCGGTAGCCCCGGATGTCCGGCATGCCCTGACCGCGCAATCGAAAGACCTCACCCGACTGCGTACCCGCCGGGATCTTCACGTCGGCCTCGCCGTTGAGGGTCGGCACTTTGATCGTCGCGCCGAGTATCGCCTGCGGAAAACTGATCGGAATCTCGCAGTGAAGGTCTCCGCCATCCCGCGTAAAGATCTCGTCGGCTTCGACCTCCAGAAAGACGTATAAGTCACCCGGCGCGCCGCCGCTGGGCCCGGCCTCGCCCGCGCCCGCTACTCGCAGCCGCGATCCGGTCTCGACGCCCGGGGGGACCTTGACCGAAATCTCTCGCTGGCCAACGGTGACGCCCGCGCCGCGGCATTTTTCGCAGGGGTCCGTAATGATCCGCCCCATGCCCTGACACCGCGGGCATGTCCGCGTGATGCTGAAGAAGCCTTGAGAAATCCGCACCTGGCCCGCGCCGCCGCATTGCGGGCACTTGCTCAGATCCGACCCCTTCGCCGCGCCGGACCCGCCGCAGTCGGCACAGCTCTCGTGTCGGCGATAGGCGATGTTCTTCGTGACGCCGAACGCAGCCTCGCGCAAGGTAATGCGCAGCGGATATTCGAGGTCGTCCCCGCGCGCAGCGGCCTGCGGCCCACGGGCACGCCCGCCGCCGCCGAAAAACGCGTCAAAAATATCGTCGAACGGCGAGCCCGCACCAAACCCGCCCCCGAAGCCTGCGCCGGGCCCGGCGGCGCCGAATTGATCGTAACGCGCGCGCTTCTCTTTGTTCTTCAGCGTGTCGTAGGCCTCGTTGATCTCCTTGAGCTTTTCCTCGGCGGCTTTGTCCCCGCCCGTCTTGTCGGGGTGAAACTGATGGGCAAGACGGCGGTACGCCGCGCGAATCTCGTCCTCGGACGAGGTCCGCGCTACACCGAGAATCTCGTAGTAGTCCTTAGCCATCTGTCAAATCCACTGCGGATCGCCGCTCGACTCAGCGGCCCTTCCGGGGTTCTTCTGCCTCTTCGGCGGCCGCGCCATGCGCGTCCTGCGTCGCCGACGCGGCGTACATCGCCTCCGCCAGCGGGTGCGTCGCGTCGTTCAGCCGGTTGATCGCCTCCTCGAGCGCCGCTGTGTCGCCGCCCGCGCGGGCGGTCATCACCCCGTCCCGCGAAGCCTCGATGCGCCGCCGCTCCGCGTCCGAAACCCGATCGCCAAATTCGCGCAGGGCCTTGTCGGTCTGATACACAAGCGCATCGGCCTCGTTCCGCAGTTCGATGGATTTCTTGCGCGATCGGTCCTCGCCCGCGTGAGATTGCGCGTCCTTCACCATCCGCTCGATGTCGTCCTCGCTCAATCCGCTGGACGATTCAATCCGGATGCGCTGCTCGCGCCCGGTCGATTTGTCCTTGGCGGAAACGTGGACGATGCCGTTAGCATCGATGTCGAACGAGACCTCGATCTGCGGCATGCCCCGCGGCGCCGGCGCGATACCCTCGAGGTTGAATCGCCCGAGCGTTCGGTTGTCCGCCGCGAGCTCCCGTTCGCCTTGCAACACGTGAATCGTCACCGCGCGCTGGTTGTCGCTCGCCGTGGAAAAAACCTGCCGCTTCGTGACGGGAATCGTCGTGTTCCGGTCGATCAGCTTCGTGCAAATGCCGCCGAGCGTCTCGATGCCCAGCGACAGCGGCGTCACGTCCAGCAGGAGCACGTCCTTGACCTCGCCGGAGAGCACCGCGCCCTGCACCGCCGCTCCCAGGGCCACCACCTCGTCCGGGTTGACGCCGCGATGCGGTTCCTTCTGAAACAGGCCGCGCACCAGTTCCACCACGGCCGGCATACGCGTCATCCCGCCGACCAGCACCACCTCGTCGATGTCGGACGGCCGCAGCGCGGCGTCGTTCAGCGCCTGCCGGCAGGGGTTCTTCGTCCGTTGCAGCAGATCGTCGCAGAGCTGCTCGAGTTTCGCCCGCGTCAGCGCGATGCTGAGGTGTTTCGGGCCCGATGCGTCCGCCGTGATGAACGGGAGATTCACGTCCGTCGTCGTCGAGGACGACAGCTCGCACTTCGCGCGTTCCGCCGCTTCTTTCAGGCGCTGCACCGCCATCGGGTCCTTCCGCAGATCGATCCCGTGTTCCCGCCGGAATTCCTCCGCCAGGAAATGGATGATCGCCTCGTCGAAGTCGTCGCCGCCCAGGTGCGTGTCGCCGTTCGTCGCGAGCACTTCGAAGCTGCCGTCGCCGATCGCGAGTATCGACACGTCGAACGTGCCGCCGCCCAGATCGTATACCGCGATCTTTTCGTTCGCCTTCTTGTCGAGGCCGTAGGCGAGCGCCGCCGCCGTCGGCTCGTTGATGATCCGAAGCACTTCCAGTCCCGCGATTTTCCCGGCGTCTTTCGTCGCCTGCCGCTGCGCGTCGTTAAAGTACGCCGGCACTGTGACGATCGCCTGCGTAACGGCGTGCCCAAGGTAGGTCTCCGCAGTCTCTTTCATCTTGGCGAGAATCATCGCGGAGATTTCCGGCGGTCGATAGTCGTTGCCCTGCACCTCAATCCGGCAATCGTCCGTCTCCGTCGCCGCGACCCGATACGGCACCAGCGCCCGCTCGGCCGATACCTCGCTGTGCCGGCGGCCCATGAATCGCTTGATCGAGAACACCGTGTGCAGCGGGTTCGTCACGGCCTGCCGTTTCGCCGACGCGCCGATCAGTCGCTCGCCGTTCTTCGTGAACCCAACCACCGACGGCGTCGTGCGGCTGCCTTCTGCGTTCGCGATCACGCGCGGCTCGCCCCCTTCGAGCACGGCGACGCAGGAATTCGTCGTGCCCAAATCGATGCCGATGACCTTGCCCATACGAATTCCTCGCCTCCCAGCCGGCCGCGCCTTGCCACGGCGTCACACGCCGGACGCCGCGCCGGTATTACGCGCCCGCCCCGTCGCTGCGACGGCTCACGAGCACCTTACTCGGCCTCAGGATTTGGCCCCCCAGCCGGTACCCCCGCTGAAATTCTTCGATCACGTGGTCGGGTTCGACGTCGTCCGACGGCGCCTGAGCGACCGCTTCGTGAATGTTCGGGTCGAATCGCTGGCCGAGCGACTCGATCGGTTCGAGACCGTTCCGCGCCAGCGTCTCCATCATCTGCCGGTGCACCAGCCGAACGCCCTGCACAATCGGGTCGGTCTCGTCCTCGGCGTTTCGCAGCGCCAGTTCGAGGTTGTCCATCACCGCGAGCAACTCGTGGATCAGCGATTCGGCCGCCGTCTTGCGGATGCGCTCAACCTCGCGCGCCGTACGCTTGCGGTAGTTTTCAAATTCCGCGCGCGATCGCAGCAACTGGTCCCTGAGCGAGGCGCACTCCTCGTCAAGCACGCGGAGCGCGTCCGCGTCCCCGCCCGCCGCAGGCGGATCGGACGGCGCCGGGTCCGTGGTCACCTGCGCCGCCGCGCGGTCCTCCGCTTCGAGGCGCTCGCGCAAACGACGCTCCAGTTCAGTCTCGTTGGGGGTGTGTCCACTCATCGCATCACCACTGCAAGGCGTCTACCGGGCCAGGCGCGATAACAGGCTGCCCAGCCGGTCCGCCGTATATTCCACGAGTCCAGCAAGTTTAGAGTACGGCATCCGCCGCGGCCCGAGCACGCCCACCATCCCTACGGTCGTATTGCCGACCTTGTACGGCGCGGAGACCACGCTCAGTTCTTCGAAGCCCTGCTGGTGCGCCTCGCTGCCGATGACGACGCGCGACGGATGCGGCTCGGGATTCACCACGCCCGCGCGCAGCAACTCGACGACACGGTCGCGTTCCTCGAGCAAGCCAAAGACTTCGCGCGCGCGCTCAACGTTCTGAAACTCCGGCTGCTCGAACAGCTGAGTTGATCCTTCGAGAAAGAGGTTCCCGCCTTCGGGGCTCGGCAGCATGCGCAGTATTTCCAGCGCCTGGTTCGCCAGGGTCCGCGTGTCGTTCACGAATCGTTCAAGTTTTTCCTGCAACGCCGTCGAAAGCTTGTCCACCGGCGTACCGCGCAGTTGCTCGGTCAAAAACTGGCCCAGCCGTTGCGCCTCCTCAGGCGCGAACGCGCGTTCGGTCGGCGTCACCATCGTACGTACGCCGCCGTAGTTGTCCGCGAGCACAAACGCGAGCCGGCGCTCCGAGATTAGGATGATCTCCACGTGCCGCACCTCGGCCACGTTCAGCCGCGGCGCCTCCACGATGCTGGTCTGGTGAGAAATCAACGCCAACAGGCAACTCGTCTGCCGCAGGATCGTGTCCGCGTCGCCAAGGTGCTCCGCGAGCCGGCCCTCCAGGCGCGATCGCTCGGAATGCGTCACATCCTGGATCCGCATCAGGAAATCGACGTAATAGCGGTAGCCCTGGTCGGTCGGGACCCGGCCCGAACTCGTGTGAAGCTGTTGCAGATAGCCCGACTCTTCGAGATCGGCCATCACGTTGCGGACGGTCGCCGGGCTGATATCGAGTCCGAGTTTCTTTACAATCGCGCGCGATCCCACCGGCTCGGCCGACGTGATATACAGGTGCACCACAGCCTGCAGGATAAGTTGTTCGCGCTCGCTGAGTTGCGTTTGACTCACCTCATCAGCCCTCTTAGCACTCGATTAGTCAGAGTGCTAACAACGCCCCGCAGTTTAGCATATGCACGAAGTCGATTCAATCGGATCGGACCACACTCGGCTACTTTTTCGCGTGATAAGTTGTTAATTGTTAACCGCTTACGCTAGGTTGTCCCCAGACCTCGACACGTAGAATCTCTGACCTCGTGAGAATCCTCCTCGACGCCCTTCAAGCCGGAAATCAAAGCGGTACCGGCACTTATGCCCTGGCCCTAGCCCGCACGCTGCCGCAATCGCTCCCCGCCGCCGAGGTGGCCGCCGTATACCCGGAACATCTCTCCGATTCGTTCGCCGCCATGCCGCTGTCCGAACGATATCCCTGCTCGGTCGCAGGTTTTCCCACGGGCACAATCGCGCGTTCGATTCAGATGCGCCGCGCCGCGCAGCGTTTCAAGCCCGACATCGTGCACTACCCGGCAAGTTTCGCGCGCTTGACCGGCCGTAGCGGCGCATCCTCCGCGAAAATGATCGTGACCATTCACGACCTGAGTTTTCTCAGGCACCCGGAGTGGTTCGAGCGTCGTCGCGCGATCTATTACCGCATGGCCATCCGCCCCACGGTACGCAACGCGGATTTGTTGTTGGCGGATTCGCAAGCGACGGCCGATGACCTGCAATCGCTGCTGGGCGTCCCGCCGGACAAAATCGTCGTGACGCACCTCGGCGTCGATGAAGGGTTCGCACCGGCGCCCTCGACAGCGATCGAGGCCGTTCGCAAAAGGTTGCGTCTGCCCAGAAAGTTCTTTCTCTATCTCGGCACGATTGAGCCGCGCAAGAATCTGCCGCGCGTCATCGCGGCGTACGACGAAATCGCTGCGGGCTGCGACCTCGACCTCGTAATCGCCGGCCGCGAAGGATGGCGCACCGGCGAGACGCGCGCCGCGTGGGAGCGCAGTCCCTCGAAGTCGCGCATACACTTTCCCGGCTTCGTCTCGTCTGCCGAAATGTGCGCCCTGCTGTCCGCTGCCGAAGTCTTCGTCTGGCCGAGCCTCTGGGAGGGATTCGGACTGCCCCCGCTCGAGGCGATGGCCTGCGGCACTCCGGTGATCACGTCGTCCACGTCGAGCCTGCCCGAAGTCGTGGGCGACGCTGGGCTGACGGTCAATCCCGAGGACACCGGCGCCATCGCGCATGCCATGCGCACGCTCGTCAACGACGTCGCCCTGCGCGCCCGGTTGCGCGATGCCGGCCTGGCCCGCGCGCGGGAATTCACCTGGAAGCGAACGGCCGAACTGACCGCTCGGGCCTACGAACGCGCGCTGGGCGGATGACGTTGAAAATTCTGCACGTATACAAGGACTTCGACC
This sequence comes from uncultured Nitrospirales bacterium, assembly GCA_964411925.1. Taxonomy (GTDB): domain Bacteria; phylum Hydrogenedentota; class Hydrogenedentia; order Hydrogenedentales; genus VFKU01. The sequence continues at coordinate 13,542 of CAYPNI010000017.1, read as the reverse complement.
CGCCGGTGCGCGGCGGCATCGAGCGTCACATCGCCCTCATGTGCCGCTACCAGCGCGCCTGGGCCGACGTGAGCGCGTTGACCTGTTCCCGCTCGATGTTCACCCGCCGCGTCGAACGCGACGGCACGCGCGTGCTCGAAGTGGGGGAGTGGGGCCGGTTCCAAAGCGCGCCGGTGTCGCCCACGTTTCCGTTCCGTCTCCGCCGCTCGACTGCCGACGTGGTCGTCGTACATGTCCCAAACCCGACCGCCGAACTGTCCTGGCTGATGACGCGCCCGCGTGGGCGGCTCATCGTGCGTTATCACAGCGACGTCGTGCGCCAGGCCGCCGCGATGCGTGTCTACCGGCCCGTGCTTATGCGGTTTCTTGCGAACGCGGACCGCATTCTCGTCTCCTCGCCGCAGTATCTTGAGACTTCCGACGCGTTGCAACCGTTCCGCGATCGGTGCCGGGTACTGCCCTTCGGCGTCGTGCCCGAGTCCTTCGCGCGGCCGGCCGAGTCCGAACTCTCCGCCCTACGCGAGCGCTACGGCGGCCGTTTCGTCTTGTTCTCCGGCCGCCACCGTTACTACAAAGGAATCGCCCACCTCGTCGAGGCCGCGGGCAGCATCGACGCGCCCGTCGTCATCGCCGGCGACGGCCCGGAAGGGCCCGCGCTTCAACGGCAGGCGCGCCTCTCCGGCGTGCAGGTCATGTTCCCCGGCGAACTCAGCGATCGCGACTTGGTCGCCCATCTGCACGCCTGCTCCGTGTTCGTGTTCCCGTCCGTGGCGCGCAGCGAGGCCTTCGGCATCTCCATCCTCGAGGCGCACGCCTGCGGAACGCCCGTCGTTGCGACTCGGCTCGGCACCGGGGTCGAATTTGCCAATCTCGACGGTGTCACCGGGCTGAACGTGCCGCCGCGGCATGCAGCTGCCCTCGCCGCTGCGGTCAACCGGCTTCTCGCAAACGAGGCCGAACGTGCGACAATGGGGCGGCAGGCGCGCGAGCGGATTGAACGCGACTTTCGCGCAGAAGACATCGCGCGGCGCGAATTCGAATTGTATCAGGATGCGGCATCGTGATTGGTAACTGGTATCTGATCTTCAGCTATGTGCTCGTCGAGTCGTTTCTCGTCGCGATTCTATTGACGGGCATCATGCGGCGCGTCGCGTTCCGGCTCGGCGTGGTCGATCGGCCCGGCGACCGTAAGGTCCACCGCGAACCGGTGCCGTTGCTCGGCGGCGTCGCCATTTATCTCGCGTTCAATCTCGTCATCCTCGTCAATCTCGCGATCCTTCTGCGATCGCCCGCGCTCGGATTCAGTTGGCTCGAGACGAACGTGCTCGCGTTCTTCGGCGAGTCGAACGTCCGCCCGCTCATCGGCGTCTTCGCCGGCGGCTTCATCATTTTCATGCTCGGCATCGTGGACGATCTCAAGGCCCTCAGCCCGGAGGTCAAGCTCCTGGGCCAGCTCGTCGCCGGCTTCGTCCTCGTCCTTTCGGGCGTCCACGTCGATTTCTTCGTCGATTCGCTGCTGCTCCGCTTCGAGTTCTTCGCGCAATTGCCCGAACTGACGTTTGGCTACGTCACGGCGACAATCGCCGGCGCGTTGACAATCTTCTGGGTCGTCCTGCTTACCAACGCCATGAACTTGCTCGACAATATGGACGGACTCTGCGGCGGCGTCTCCGGCATTGCCGCGCTTTCGTTTTTCCTCTGCGTCCTGCCGCAACAGGAATACTTCGTCTGCGTGCTGCTGATGGCCTTCGCTGGGTCCGTCGCCGGGTTTCTCTATCACAACCTCAACCCCGCGCGGATCTTCATGGGCGACGCAGGCGCCATGTTCAGCGGCTACATCCTCGCGACCGTCTCCGTCCTGGGCACGTTCTACACCGAGCGCACCCCCTCGCAGATTGCCGTGGCCGCCCCGTTGCTGGCATTGTGCGTGCCGCTGTTCGACACCGCGCGCGTCATGTACATCCGCTGGCGCCGCGGCGAATCGATTATGAAAGGGGACAAGCGGCACTTCTCGCACCGCCTCGTCGAACTGGGCATGACGCCGCGGCAGGCGGTCGAGTTCATCTTCCTGGTCGCCGGTGTGACGGGCCTGGGCAGCGCCCTGATCGGACAAGTCGGGCCCATGGGCACCGCCGTGATCCTCGCGCAGGCGGCCGGCGTTTTCCTGTTGATAGTATTGCTGATGCGAGCGGGCAAATCCTCGGAGCGGCCCAGAAGTGAGCAAGAAAAAGAAGAAGCGCCCAAAGCCGCCGTCAGAGGCGAGGTCTCCGAGCGCACCGTCCGCTGAGGCCCCGCCCAGTTCCGCCGCGCCCGCCGTAGCCTCGGAGTGGCGAAGTCTTTTTTCAGAACCGGCGGCGATCGGGCTGGCGCTGTTCGTCTTTCTGCGTCCCTGGCGCGACGGGCTCACGTTCCCGGGGTTCAACGCCTATTTCAGCGCCGCCGCGATTGTCCTCGCGGCGTTGTGGTGCGCCCGCGCCATCATCCGCGGCGAGTCGTTCCGGTATCCCGTGCCCGCCGCGCTGCTCGGCGCGTTTCTTCTCGCCGCATACCTCGCCGGGTTCAACACCATCTCCTACGACCCCACGCACCGAGGGCTCCAGCACATCGGCCTCTACCTGCTGCTCTTCGTGCTCGCGTCCAACGCCGTCCGTACGCCCCGCGCGATTTCGATCGTGCTCGCGGGCATCTGCGCCGGCTGGCTGTTGTGCGCGGCATGGGCCGTGTTCCACTACTTCGTCATGCTGCGCGGTATGCGCCAGATTCTTACCGACAACCCGCAGCTCTTCGAGCATTACTTCGGCCAGGGTGGCGGCGTCATGAGTCCCGAACTCAAAAACCGGCTCGAGTCGAACCGCGCATTCGGCACGTTCCTCTTTCCAAACGCCCTCGGGGCCTATCTCGTCCTGGGTATTCCCATCCTGGTCGTCGCCACGCGCCAGTGCATCGGCTTTCTGCGACCGTCCACGCGCAGCGCCTCCGCCATGAGCCACCCAATGCAACAATGGTTCGTCATCGGCGCGTTCGTCGCCGCGTCATCGTTTGTGCTCGGGACACTCTATTTCGCGAACGACTTCATCGGCGCGTCCCGGCCCGACCGCGATCCACCAGTTCCCGGCGCGTACCGCCCCTTCCTGATCTTCCTGCCGGTCGCCGTGCTTGCGGGCGTCGTCGCGGCCTGGATTACCAATCGCGGCGGGCCGCGCCGGCTCGGTGAAGTGCTCGCCGCCGTGGGCGCGCCCGCAGGCCTCGTCGTCTCGCTCTCGGCGCTCTGGCTGTCCTATTCGCGCGGCGCCATGGTCGCGCTCGCCGCGGCCGCGGCCATCGGCGCGGTGGCGCTCCTTCTGCGCCGCGGCACTCGGGGCATCGCGCGCGCAGCCGCCATCGCCGCGATCGGCGCCTACGCCTTTGCCTCCACACCGGGCAGCGCCCAGGACGAAATCGAAGGCTACCGCGTGCCCGCAATGATGCCGAGCGACGTGGGCTACTCCGTGTCGAAATTCCTGAAGGACCAGAGGGCGCTCACGACGATCGATATCGAAGGCTCGCAGCGCTCCGTCGGCGACCTCGCCAAGCTCGATTCGATGCGTGCGCGTGTCACGTATTGGCAGGTCGGGCTGCGGATGCTCGCGGCCCATCCGTGGACCGGCGTCGGCCTCGGGAATTACCGGCAAGCATTTCTGCAGTACCAGTTCCTCGGCGCCGGCGATGTCGAAACCGCCCACAACGATTTCCTGCAGTATTTCTGCGAGACCGGGCTGGTCGGCGGGCCGTTGTTTCTGGCGTTCTGGGTGTATTTCGGCGTTTGGGGCGCGCTGCGCATTCGCCGCGAGGACGATGCCGCCGCCCGGCGATGGATGCTCGGGCTCTACGTCGGCGCGCTCGCCTTCGCCATACACGCGTTGGTCGACTTCAATTTCCAAAACCCCAGCATCGCCGCGCTCGCGTTTATCGTAGCGGGATTGTTCTACGCCCGGTGTGCCCTCACCGAGCCCCCGGCCCGCGCGACGCTCGTCACGTCGCCACGCCGTGTCCGCGCCGTCGCCGTCGCCCTCACCGTGCTCTCGGTCATCCTGACCGCGTCCGTCGCCCGGCTCTACTTCTTCGAGCTCGGGTTGACACAGGGTTCATTGGCCTGGCGCCTCTACTACGTCGGAGATCGCAAGGCGCTGAGCAATCGCCGCGAAGTCGCCACGAAGTTTCTCACCGAACTGACCAAGGAAGATCCGGATCGAAAGACCCCGCCCTACCTCACCGTGCGGGCCGCGCGGCTCGTCATCCCCGACCTTCCCGAACTCGAGACCATCGGCACATTCGGCACGCGCATGGCCGAAAACCCCTCGACGATGCGGAGGCTGAGTCCGGGCGAACAAGTCACGGACGAGACGTTCGTCTTCATCACAAACCCGCGCCGCGCCGTCGAGCTTACGACGCGCAACTCCGAGGCCATCATCAAGGACCTCGAAGGTCTCGACGCGCTGTATCCGCACGACCCGGAGCTCGCCAATGAGTTGTTTGCGTGGTACGAACTGCTGTTCGCCTACGCGCTCGACGCCCCGTCCAAAAAACGGTTCGCGGCCGAGGCCGAACGCTGGGCGCGCGAAGGCACCGAGCGCAGTCCGCAGGTCGCCTGGTGGTGGCTCAACTATGCGCGCGCCCTGTGGATGCGCGGCAGCATCGAGCCCGGTCCGCCGGGCCTCGCGTACTACTTCACCGGGCTCGATCACTACAAGCACGGCCACGAATTGTTCCCCGCCTCAGGTACCGTCGCCTACTTTTACGCCCAGGCGCTCAAACAGCTCGGCGACGAACTGGTCCGCAAGGGCCAGACGGCCGACGGCCAGCGGCTCGTGACCGAGTCGCAGGCCATGTTCGAGCGTGCGAACCTGCTCGCCAACTACAAGCAACTCGTCAGGTGAATCGGCCGCGTCCGATACGTTAGGCTTGCCGCCGTCTGACCCGAAGGAACCGCGCCAGCCATGAACGTCCTCGTTATCCACGGCCCCAACCTGAATCTGCTGGGCACGCGCGAGCCCGAAGTGTATGGCACGCAGACGCTCGACGACGTCAACCGCATGATTGAAAGCGAAGCCGCCAGCCTCGGGTTGACGGTGCGCACCGTGCAGTCCAACGCCGAAGGCGCGTTGATCGACGCGATCCATGGCGCGCGCGGCTGGGCCAAGGCCATTGTGATCAATCCCGGTGCGTACACCCACACGAGCGTGGCCATCCGCGACGCGATCAGCGGTGTCGGCATCCCCACGATCGAGGCCCACCTCTCCAACGTCCACGCCCGCGAGGAGTTCCGCCGCCACTCGTACATCTCCCCGGTCGTCGTCGGACAGATCTGCGGCTTCGGCGTCGAGAGCTACCGGCTGGCCCTGCGCGCGGCTGCGTCGATCCTCGCGAAGAAGAAATGACCAGTCGCATCACGCACCTGCGGCAGCGCATCGCCGCCCTGGAGTGCGACGGGTTCGTCAGCGTGCATCCCCCCGCCAACCAGTACCTGAGCGGCATGCTGACGAGTCTCGATCACGTCTCCAGCGTCATCGTCGTGTCCGGATCCGCCGCGCGATTCATGTGCGACTCGCGCTATACCGAGCAGGCCGAGCGCGAGGTGCGCGGGTTCGACATCGTGGAGTTCAGCGGCGACCCGATGACGAGCGCGGGCGCCGCGCTCAAATCGCTCGAGCTCGCCCGCGTGGCGTTCGACCCGAACGGACACACCGTCGCCGACCACGCGCGCCTGGCCGAAGCGTTCGGCGGCGCGCTTCAGCCGAACGAGTCACTCGTTTCCCACCTGCGGCTCATCAAGGATGCGGACGAAGTCGCCGCCGTAAGCGCCGCCTCCCAACTCGCCGAGGGCGTGCTGGCGGACATCGTGCCGACGCTCCGCGCGGGTGTGCGCGAGCGCGACGTGGCGGCCGCAATCGAGTTCGAGATGAAGAAACGCGGCGCCAGCGGCCCCTCGTTCAGCACCATCGTCCTCTTCGGCCCGAACAGCTCGCTGCCCCACGGAGTGCCCGGCGACCGCGAACTAGTCCCCGGCGATATCGTCCTCATCGACATGGGCTCCCGGCTGCGCGGCTACTGTTCGGATTTGACTCGCACGTACGTGTTCAGTAGCATTCCGGGCGAGTGGTTCGAGGAAACTTACGCCTTGACGCTCAAGGCCCAGCGCGCGGCACTGGGGGCAATTCGGCCGGGCGTCACGGGCCGCGAAGTGGACGCCGTCGCACGCGAGATTATCCGCGAAGGCGGGTTCGGAGATCGGTTCGGTCACGGACTCGGCCACGGCGTCGGCATCGAAATCCACGAGGAACCCAGGCTCAACACGCGCTCGGATTCCGTCCTGAAGGCCGGCATGGTGGTGACGGTTGAACCCGGGATCTACCTGCCCGGCCAGGGCGGAGTGCGCATCGAAGATCTCGTGCTCGTGACCGAGTCCGGTTCTGAAGTAATCACCAAGACATCGAAGGAACTAACGGTAGTATGACCCAGATTTCAACCGCTGATTTTCGCAACGGCATGGTGCTGCTCATCAATGACGCGCTGTTGGAGATGGTCGAGTTCCAGCACGTCAAGCCGGGAAAAGGCGGAGCGTTCGTCCGCACCAAGCTGCGCAACGTCCTCACCGGCCGCACGCTCGAACGGACCTATCGCTCCGGCGAGCGGCTCGAAGAAGTCCGGCTCATCCAGGAGCCCTACCAGTATCTCTACAACGACGGCGACTTCTACCACTTCATGCATCCCAAGTCTTTCGACCAGATCGCCGTGACCCCCGAAGTCGTCGGCGACGCGAAGAATTTCCTCAAGGAAAACGCGGACGTTCAACTGCTGTTTCACGAGACGACCCCGATTCGCGTGGACCTGCCCGCATCCGTCGAATTGAAGATTACGTACACCGAGCCCGGCGTCCAGGGCGACCGCGCGCAAGGCGGCACCAAGCCCGCCACGGTCGAGACCGGCGCCACCGTCCAGGTGCCGCTCTTCGTCAATGACGGCGAGGTCATCCGCGTGGATACACGCACCGGGCAGTACATCGAACGCGCAGGCTGATTCTCCAGGGCCGACCTCTGTATGATTCGGCGCCGGGGCAGGAGTCCACGGGAGGACTCGAAGTGGATTTGAATGAACTCAAAGCGTTGATCCGGATTCTCGAAGAGTCCGGGCTCAGCGAATTGGAAATCGAGGAAGAGGGGCGCCGCGTCCGGCTGCAAAAGCCGGTCGCCGGAGTTTCCTATGCCCCGGTCCACGTGTCCGCGCCGCATCACAATCCCGGTCCGGCCCCCGCGGCCCCGGCGGCCGACGCGAAACCCGCGCCCGCCGAAGCCGGCGACGGCCTGCCGACCTTCGATGCCCCCATGGTGGGAACGTTCTATGCCTCGCCGTCGCCCGGCGCAGACGCGTTCGTCAAGGTGGGCGATCGCGTCGAGGCGAACCAGACCATCTGCATCGTCGAGGCGATGAAATTGATGAACGAAGTCGGGGCGAAGTTCGCCGGCATCATCGAACAGGTGCTCGTCGAGAACGCCCAGCCCGTGGAATTCGGCCAGCCGCTCTTTGCCGTACGGCCGCTGGACTAGGCGGAGGGTCGTCCGCTGGCCCCGCCGACCCCGAGCATGTTCCGGCGCATACTCATCGCCAACCGCGGCGAGATCGCGCTGCGCGTTATCCGCGCCTGCCGCGAAATGGGCATCACCTCCATAGCCGTCTACTCACAGGCCGATCAGGACTCGATGCACGTCGGCCTCGCAGACGAGAGCATCTGCATCGGGCCACCGCCGGCCACCGACAGTTACCTGAAGATCTCCAACATCATCGCCGCGGCGGAGATTTGCGACGCGCAAGCCATCCACCCCGGCTACGGGTTCCTCTCCGAGAGCCCGAAGTTCGCCACCATCTGCCGGGACTGCCACATCGCGTTCATCGGGCCCACGCCGGAGGCGATCGCGCTCACGGGCGACAAGAGCAAGTGCCGCGACGTGGTCAAGGCCGCGGGCGTGCCCGTCGTGCCCGGCAGCGAAGGCCGCGTGACTGATCCCAAGGACGCGCTCGCGCTCGCGCAGGACATAGGCTTTCCGGTGCTGATTAAGGCCGCGGCCGGCGGCGGCGGCAAGGGCATGCGCATCGCCCACAACGACGTCGCGCTCAATCACGCGTTCAAGATCGCGACCACCGAGGCCGAGGCGGCCTTCGGCGACGGCGGGGTCTACATCGAAAAATACGTCGAAAGCGCCCGGCACGTCGAGGTGCAGATTCTCGCCGACAACTTCGGCAAGACCATCGCTCTCGGCGAACGCGACTGCAGCCTCCAGCGCCGCCACCAGAAACTCATCGAGGAGAGCCCCGCGCCCAACCTCGGCGCGTCCGTCCGCAACCGCATCGTCCGCGCCGCGCTGCGCGCCGCCAAGGCCACCGGCTATACCAACGCCGGCACGGCCGAGTTCCTCGTCGGCGCGGACGGCTCGTTCTACTTCATCGAGTTCAACGCCCGCATCCAGGTCGAGCATCCGGTCACCGAGCAGGTTACACGAATCGATCTCGTGCGTGAGCAGATCCGTCTTGCCGCCGGTGAACACCTCGGCTACAACGGACCCAACCGCGAGGGCCACGCGATCGAAGCGCGCGTCTATGCCGAGGACCCGGACAACGGGTTCCGGCCGTCGCCGGGCGTCATCAAAAACCTCTACATGCCCGGCGGCCCCGGCGTCCGCATCGATACGCACATCTTCGCGGGATACACCGTCCCGCGCTACTACGATTCGCTCCTCGCCAAGGTCGTCGGATGGGGCGCCGACCGCGCCCAGGCCATCGAGCGGCTCGCCGGCGCGCTCGACGAGTTTCACATCGACGGCATCAAGACGACCGCGCCGTTCTGCGCGCGCATTCTGCGTTCGGGCCGGTTCCGCCGCGGCGAGGTGGACACCAGCTTCCTCGACTGGTTCCTCCAGACCCAGGCCGAGCCCCGCCGCTAGTTCGGACATTGCGCGACGCCGCGGGCGAACCGTATACTCGCCCTTCGGTGTGCCGGTAAACCCGACTCTCGAGGGCGGCAGGCCTAAGCGGGATTCAGCTTGGGCCTCTGCGGTCGATCGAAGCATCAGGCTGTGTTGAAGAACTCGCTGAAAGGTCTCACCCCATGGGATTAGTTCGAGGGCTCGTCAAGGTCTTCGGTCTGCTGATGACCCTCCTCACTTCGGCGCTGCTGCTCGCGTTCGGAATCGCGCTGTTTTTCCGCACAAAACACGAAATCTGGCAGGAGTCCTACCGCCAGGTGGACGCCGTCTGGAAGAACGTCCTCCAGAACCTGCCCGCCGGCGTCGAATACCGCTACATTGTCGCCGTTTTCATCGCGCTTGCCGGGTTCCTCGCGCTCTGTTCCCTGTTCATCCGCGGCAAGAACCGCCGCCGCAGCATTTCGTTCCTCGGTGCGCATGGTGAAGTGACTATCGAGCTCGAACACGTCGAGGGCACTCTCGAAAAGGTCGCCCTCAAGCTGCCCGAAGTGCGGGACGTGGCGATCCGGCTCGAACCGACGGAGGCGCGCTCGCGCGTGCTGGTGCTTGCGCAGGCCATCCTGCTCAAGGATGCCGATGTCGAAGCCAAGCAGGTCACCGATCGCGTTCAGGAGTACTTGAGGCTGCATACGCAGAAAATTCTTGGAGTTCAGGAAGTAGACGTGCGGCTCACGGTGCGGAAATTTCATATGAACATGAAAACGCTCAAACCCATGCCGCTTCTGCTCAGTGGTCCCGAAAACGCCGCCGCGGTGGCCAAGGTGATGAACGACGGCCAGCCCGCGATGCCGGTCGAGCGAAGTGAAGAGGCGGCGCGGCCGTCCTGAATCCGCCGCACACCATGCTGACCAAGCGCATCATCCCGTGCCTCGACGTCGCCGATGGCCGTGTGGTGAAGGGCGTCCAGTTTCTCGGCCTGCGTGACGCGGGCGACCCGGTCGAAGTCGCGCGGCGCTACGACGCCGAAGGCGCCGACGAAATCGTCTTTCTCGACATCCAGGCCTCGACGGACAACCGGGAAACCATGCTCGAAGTCGTCCGCAACACGGCCGAACAAGTGTTCATGCCGCTGTGCGTCGGCGGCGGCATCCGCACCATCGAGGACATCCGCATCCTGCTCGCGGCCGGCGCCGACAAAGTGTCGATAAACACACCCGCCATTCAGAATCCCGATTTCGTTGATCGCGCAGCCGCGCGATTCGGTTCGCAGTGCATCGTCGTCGCTATCGACGCGAAAAAACAGCCCGACGGTACGTACATCGTCAAGAGCCACGGCGGGCGGGACGGCGGCCGCGCGACCCCTCTCGAGCCCGTCGCCTGGGCGCAGGAGGTCGAGCGCCGCGGCGCGGGCGAGATCCTGCTGACCTGCATGGACCAGGACGGCACCAGGAGCGGCTACGATATCGCGCTCACCCGCCGTATCGCCGACGCCGTCAGCATTCCCGTCATCGCCAGCGGCGGCGCTGGCTCGCTTGAACACCTGCGCGAGGCGTTGTCAGAAGGCGGCGCGGACGCCGCCCTTGCCGCGTCAATCTTCCACTACCGGCAATTCACCATCCGCCAGGCCAAGGAATACCTCGCCGATCACGGCGTCACCGTCCGGCCCGTGCCCGATCACGCCTCGGAGGCCGCATGAGTACTCGCCGTTTGGAGTTCCGCGTTCACGCGGCGCCTTGCCGACCACATCGCCGGAGTGGCAGCGTCAAGCGGGGTTCAGCTTGGCCCTGTTCCTCGACCCACACGCCCGCCCCCTGGCGATGGCGACATTCCGCGCATTCGTAATCACTTCCGTCATTGCGAGGAGCGGGTTCCGCGACGAAGTAATCTCTCCGTCCAGGAAACTCAGACCCACAAAACTGGAGACCTCTCTTGAAGAACCTCTTCGACATCCTGAAAACCGATGAGAACGGACTCGTCGCCGCCGTGATTCAACACGCCGACACCGGCCAGGTCCTCATGGTCGGCTACATGAACCGCGAATCCCTCGGCATTACGCTCAAACGAAAACTCGCCTGCTTCTGGTCGCGGTCGCGCCAGGAGCTCTGGCTTAAAGGCGAGACCTCGGGAAACACGCTCGGCGTCGTCGAGATCCGCACGGATTGCGACGCTGACGCGCTCCTGCTACGCTGCCGCCCCGCTGGACCGACCTGTCACACGAACGAGACGAGTTGCTTCTACCGGACCGTCGCGGACAACGGCGCGCTCGCGCTCGCCGGCGACGGCGTGGCAACGGAGTAGGGGAGATGGCCGTAAACCATCCGAATCTGCACGAGTTCAAGCGCCTCGCAAAGCCCGGCGCGCTCGTGCCCGTGTATCGCGAGATCGTGTCTGACCTCGAGACGCCCGTCAGCGCGTACCTCAAGATCTCGCGCAACCGGAATCGCGCGTTCCTGCTCGAGAGCGTGGAGAAGGCCGATAAGATCGGCCGCTACTCGTTTCTCGGCGCCGATCCCTCCATCGTGTTCCGCGCCCGAGGCAATCAGGTCACGATCATCCGCCCGGACGCGACACAATCGTTCGAATCGAGCGACCCGCTCGGTGAGCTGAAAAAACTCATGCAGGCGTACCACCCGCAGAAGGTCAAGGGCCTGCCCGATTTTCATGGCGGCGCCGTGGGCTACATGTCCTACGACGAAGTCCGCTTTTTCGAGAAACTGCCCGACAACAATCGCGACCTGCTCAAGCTCCCCGATCTCTACTTCTACATCACCGATACGCTGCTCATTTTCGATCATGTCCGAAATCGGCTCGCCATCGTGTCGAACGCGCATGTCGCCGGCGACGCGGAAGCCGCCTACCACGAGGCCGTCGAAAAAATCGACGCGCTCGAAGCCCGCCTGCGCGAGCCGCTTGTCGTATCCGAAGACCGCGTCCTCGGCACGCCGGACGAGACCATCCGGTCCAACTTCACCCGCGAAGAGTATTGCGGCATTGTCGAGAAGGCCAAGGAGTACATCCGCGCGGGCGACGTGTTCCAGGTTGTCCTCTCGCAACGCTTCGAACGCAACGTGTACACCAGCCCCGTCACGCTCTATCGCGCGCTGCGCTGCGTAAATCCCTCGCCCTACATGATCCTCATGCAGTTCCCCGAGTTCGCGCTCGTCGGCTCGAGCCCCGAAGTCATGACGCAGGTCAAAGGCCGAAAGGCCACCGTTCGGCCCATCGCCGGCACCAAGCCCCGCGGCAAGACGCCCGAAGAGGACGCAGCGCTCGAAGTGGAGCTGAAGCACGACGAGAAGGAACTCGCCGAGCACATCATGCTCGTCGATCTCGGGCGAAACGACCTCGGCCGCGTCAGCCGAATCGGTTCCGTCAGGCCTTCTCCAAACCAACTCATGGTCATCGAACGGTACTCGCACGTGATGCACATCGTGAGCCAGGTCGAAGGCGAATTGCGCCCGGATGCCGACGCGTTTGATGCGCTTCGGGCCACGTTCCCCATGGGCACCGTCAGCGGCGCGCCCAAAATCCGCGCGATGGAAATCATCGACGAACTCGAGACGCTGCGCCGCGGACCCTACAGCGGCGGCTGCGGATACATCGGTTTCAATGGCGACATGGACACCTGCATCCTCATCCGCACCATGGTCGTCAAGGACGGTGTCGCGCATCTCCAGGCGGGTGCCGGTATCGTCTACGACAGCGACCCGGAGCGCGAGTATCAGGAGTCCAGGAACAAGGCCGAAGCGATGTTTGAAGCGGTGAAATTCGCCGAGCGGGGACTCGAATCATGATCGTCATGATCGACAACTACGATTCGTTCACCTACAACCTCGTCCAGTACTTCGGGGAATTCCAGCCCGACATCCGCGTCTACCGAAACGACGCCATCGACGCCGCGGGCATCCGCGACCAGAAGCCCGCATGCCTCGTCATCTCGCCCGGCCCCTGCACGCCCAACGACGCCGGAAACTCCAACGCCATCCTCCAGGCGTTGGGACCCTCCATCCCAACGCTGGGCGTTTGTCTCGGGCACCAATGCATCGGCCAGGTCTTCGGCGGAAACGTCATCCGCGCCGATCGCATCATGCACGGCAAGGTCAGCCAGATCTTTCACACCGGCAACGCTCTCTTCGAGGGGATCGACACCCCGTTCGAAGCGACCCGATACCACTCCCTGATCATCGAGCGCGCAAGCTGCCCGAAGGACCTCGAAATCATCGCCGAGACCGCCGAGAAGGAAATCATGGCCGTAGCCCACCGCAAGCACCCGATCTGGGGCGTCCAGTTCCACCCTGAGAGCATCTTGACCGGCGCCGGCAAGCGGATCATCCAGAACTTCCTTGCGCTCGCCGGGCGCTCGCAGTCCCGCTAGGCTGCGCCACGAGCCGCGCCCGTCCGTATGCGTAACGGCTTGCGCGGTAGGAACTTATGGCGCGATCCGTTTTGACATTGCAGTTGCGCCGTGTTACAGTACGCGCCAATCCGAAGTGTGACGTTGCGCGGGTTCCGAGGGGAAGATACTTGGCGGCGAAACTTGGCAAAAAACAACTGAAGATCGTCGAGCAGCTCGACCGGCGAGTGA
>CAYPNI010000016.1:39740-50897 GCA_964411925.1 uncultured Nitrospirales bacterium | reverse complement strand
TTGCCGGGGATCGGCGCTTCGACGCGCACGCCGTGCGCCTTGAGCGCGAGCGCGATGTCGTCCGCGAGGGAAACGAAGCGGCTGACTTTGATTCCCGAGGCGGGCTCGAGTTCGAACCGGGTAATTGTCGGCCCGCGCACGATGTCAGTCACCTCGGCCTCGATTCCGAAGGTCTTGAGCGTCTCCTCGAGTTGCTGGGCGATTTGCTGGAGCGATTCGCTCGTGTCCGCGCGGGGCCGGCGTTCGGGCTCGTCGAACAGCGTCATTGGCGGTTTTGTGTATTTTTTCGGGTATTTGTAGTCCGGTGGCAGGGTGTCGGAATAGGCCCGCCGGCGTACGATTCGCTTGTCCCGGTCGCGCGCCTGATCGGGCTCGGTCCGGGTCGAAACGTAGACGGCGTCGCCGTCGCCCTCGTCGAACTCGAGCTGTTCGGTCTCGACTTCTTCGTACTCGTCCGGGGCTTCGTCCGGCCGTTCCAGGTCACGGGCGGGAACCGTCTCGACGACGTCCAACTCCTCGTCGATGGGTTCGTCCGGCATGACGATACGCGCGCGGCGGACTTTGGCGACGGCATTGCGCACTTTCTTCTTGCGCGACGAGAACAGCGCGAAGAACTCACGCCAGAGCGACGGGCGATCGTCGTCGCTCTCTACCTTGACGTCAATCGGTTTTTTGCGGCGCGCGTCTGCTTCGCGGCGTTCGGCCATCGAGCCGGCGACTTTATAACGCAGGTCTTCGATGGAACGGATGACCAACAGGAGCGTGCGCCAGGATCCGTGCAAGAGGCGGACGAAGAGGAATTCGGTGGCGAGCAACATACCGATGACGGCGACGGTAAACGTGATCACGATGGTGCCGCCCGAGCCGAACGTTCCGTTGAACAGGTACGTGACGAATCCGCCGACCATGCCGCCCGGCTGACTCGCATCGTGGAACGCGGCCTCGATGAACCCCGCCGCGGCGACCAGCATCAGGAACGAACCCAGCGCGCGCGCCCACAAGCGATCCAAGGGCTGGTGGCGGAGCAGCGAAATTCCCCATGCGCCCGTGAGGACGTAGAGCAGGTGCGCCGCGCGGCCGAGCAACAAGTAGAGTGCGCCCGCCGCCCAGCTTCCGCCGTCTCCCAGATCGGTCAGCGATCGCGCCGTCTCGCCCTGATAGCGATCGGTGGCGAGCGCGAGGAAGAGCAGGGCCGTGACGGCAAGCGTGAACACGCCGCCGATTTCGCAGCGGCGCTCAGACGAGATTCGAGAAAAAGCCCCCATTGCGGCGATCGTGTTCCCCGCCCGGAGCGCGGGTTGGAGCGCGCGCCGGACCACGAATTTCGAGGTAATCGCTTGCCTGAGACACCCCGCTCAAGCCGGGGTTACTTTATCAGAAGCGAGGCTTGGGCGCAACAAGATATTGAGGTTCGCGTCCTGCCGTATCAAGGCATGGGGCTTGAAGCGTCATCCGGGGTTGGCTGGTGTACCGGAGGTTGGACGGCCTCGACGTGCGAGTGACACAGATTCAGTAGAATTGGCCATCGCCGTCAATAACATCGCGGGGTCTATCTTCCGGGCCGGTCGAGGTAAGCCGCAATACGCTGTTTCCATAACGCGATCGAGGGATCACCCGGCGGCACGCCAAAGTAGGCGCTGAGGAACTCGTCCTTGCCCGGTTCGCTGAGCGGTCCGATCAGCCCGAGATCGCGCAGGCGGAATCGGTGCCTGCGATATGGCAGATGAGTGGTCGTTCCGCGCGGCGAATCGATCCAAATCGTCTGGACGCGAGATCCATCGAGTGTGCGGATGAGGATGTTCCGAAGCCAGAAATCCCGGTGAAATCGTCCGCGCGAGTGCAAACGCCGGAGATCCTGGGCGAGTTGCCGCAGACACGCAATTTGAAGCGTGCCGATAGGACCTCCGGGGGGGAAGAAGTCCTCACCGTTCACGACGTCTCTCTCCGCCTCGGTCACGAGGCATTCGTGCTCAGGCCGGCCGAGCCATCCGCGCTTGCATCCCCAGGCGACGACATTGGGAACGCGAATGCCAGCGGCGGCGAACTCCTGGAGATTTTGCCGCTCGATATCGACCTTGGGCGTTCGAAGGAACCGGCGCCAGGGATTTTCCGCGTACGAATAGATTTTCACGAACACGTCGAGATCGGTCTGGCCGGGCGTGGAGATGACCCGCCGGAAGACCGCCGAACGCTCGACGCATTGTTCCAGCGGAATTCCGAGTTCGGTCAACGGTTCCGCGAGGTTCGTGTATCGCGGCGTGGAGAACCGCCCAGCATAATTCGGCGCGGCAACGAAATAGTCGCGCGCGCGTTTCGCATCGCGCTTCACGCTCAAATACTCGAATCGTTGAATTCCATGTTGAAGTGTTCGCCGAGATAGGCTTCGCGGGCGGCGGCGTTTGACACGATTTCGGATGGAGTGCCGTGGGTAAGGACCTTGCCCTCGCTGAGGATGTAGGCGCGATCGGTGATGCTGAGCGTCTCGCGCACGTTGTGGTCGGTGACGAGCACGCCGATTCCCCGGCGCCGGAGCCCGACGATCAGCCGCTGCAGATCGGCCAGCGCGATGGGGTCAATCCCCGCGAATGGCTCGTCGAGCATGATGACGCGCGGTTCCATCGCCAGCGACCGCGCGATCTCCACGCGCCGGCGTTCGCCGCCCGAGAGCGCGCCGGCTTGCAGGTCGGCGATCCGCACAATGTCGAATTCGTCCAGCAGCCGATCGGCGTGCTCGATTCGTTGTGCGCGTGTGAGCGGCCGGAATTCGAGCACCGCGAGCAGGTTTTCGCGCGCGGTCAGGTCGCGGAAGATGGACGGTTCCTGGGCGAGATAGGCGATGCCGGCACGGGCGCGCTTGTACATCGGCCAGCGCGACACGTCGCGATCGAGAAACTGGATCCTTCCCGCGGTCGGCCGGATGAGTCCGACCAGCATCCCGAACGTGGTCGTCTTGCCGGCGCCGTTCGCTCCCAGCAACCCGACAATTTCTCCCGCGCCGAAATCGAGCGATACGTGGTCTACGACGTTGCGCCGGCCGTATCGCTTGACGAGATCGGCCGCACGAAAGATGCTTTCGCGGCGCGGTGGCGGGAGCGCAGAAACCTTTTTTTGTTTCTTGCGTTTCCCGGCGCGTTTGGAGCGGGCTGTTTCACTCAATGCGTCGCTCCGGCAACCTCAGGAGCGCGGCTGTGCCGACGATGGGTCTTTATCGGCGTCGGGGTCGTTGAGTTTGACGCGTTCGATGCGCCCGCCGGGGCCGAGGGTCGCGTCCTTCGTATAGAGATTGATCGTAATGACGCTTGCACGGGCGCCCTCGAATGCCTCGCCGGAGAGTTCGGCGTTCCCGCGGAACTCGACGTCGCCGGTTGAAAAGTTCACGGTCACGGTTTCGGCGCGGCCCACGCCCGACGCGTGTTGGAGGTGAACGCCCCCGGTGAGGTGGATGATCGCGGGGCGCTTGTCGGACTCGGTCTCGTATTCGAACGTGATTTTCTTCGCGGTGACCTTGAGATTGTCCGCGGCATCGACGCCTGTCATGACGAGGACGACGTTGTCGTTCACCTCATCGAGCTGTCCATCGAGATTGAACCGCATGACGCCGTCGAAGTCCAGATCGAGCGATTCGTAGCGGCTGGCGGATTCCTCGCTGCTGCCGCCGTCCTTCGGCGGATCCTGCGCCGCGGCCATGCGAATGGTGCCCTGGCCGTCGGCGAGTTCGACGTAATCGTTTCGCGTATCCATCAGCAGATTCTTGCCGTTCATCCGGTTCTCGCCGTCGGTCATCGTCGCTTGTGCCGCGGATTGAGCTATGCCGGATTCATTGTCGTAGTGGAGATCCATCACGTCGACCACGACTGCGCCGGCGGTCAGCCGCACGCCCTCGCTCAGCTCGGCGACCTGCCCGTCGAGATCGCAGAAGGCGCGCGCGGCACTGAGCAACAGGTCCTGTTCGCCCTCGCGATAGATGACGGCCGTTGCGCCTTGCAGGTTCCACTGCTGCGAGGACTCGGCCCACTCGCCGCGCGCGGCGTCCATGCGGAACGTGGGCGGGCGGGACTCGCCGAACGTGGGCCCGTCCCGGTGGAACTGGAGCTGGATCCCTTCCATGACGACGGTGTCGACTGGTTCGGCGGCGGCGGTCTGCACGGCCTCGGCCGGTACTCGCGCGGCGACGAGGCAGACGGCGGCAACGATCCAACGTTTCATACGGCCCCCACGGCGTTTTTCTGGTAGATCGCGCGAAGTCCCTTGAGCGTGAGCAACCGATCCACCGTTTCGATCGTGCTCGATATGGATGCGATCGCGGTCGCGAGGCCGCCGGTCGCGATGACGTGCGGCTCGCTCTGGGTCTCCGCGCTGATGCGTCTTACCAAGCCGTCCACCATGTCGGCATATCCATAGGTGAGCCCGGAATTGATCGCGGCTACCGTGTTGCGCCCGACGACGCGCTCGGGCGCGGAAACGTCCACCCGCGGCAGTTTCGCGCAATGCTCAAAGAGCGCGTTGGCGGACAACTGGATCCCCGGCAGGATAATACCACCTTTATACTCGGCCTCGGCGGTGATGAAGTCGAGCGTCGTTGCGGTGCCGAAATCAATGATGATTTTGTCGCCGGGATACTCCTCGAGTGCCCCGACGGCGTTTACGAGGCGGTCCGCGCCCAGTTCCTTCGGATTCTCGTTGTGAAGCTTGATGCCGGTGCGGATGCCCGGCTCGACCATGATGGGTTCGACCTTGAACCCCTCGCGCGCGACCTGGGTGAGCGCGTGGTTGAGCTGCGGCACGACGCTGCTGATGCAGCAGCCGTCCACCCGTTTGGGGTTGTAGCCGTCCTCCTGCATCAGCATCGTGAACAGGATGCGAAGTTCGTCCGTGGTGCGGTAGTGATCGGTGGTGAGGCGCCAGTGCGCGGCCAGGGTCTCGCCGTCGTACAGGCCGACGACCAGGTTCGAGTTGCCCGCGTCCACGACCAGCAGCATGGTTAGTTTTCGTCCAGGTATTCGATGTCGCCGCTGTGGATCACGTGGCGACTGTCCGAGTGTTCGACGATTAATGCGCCTCGCTCGTCGATTCGCCGGACACGCCCCTCGATTCCGCCGATGCGGATGTGCCGGCCCTCGAGCCGGCATGACTCGGCCCAGTCGCGGTGAACCTGGGCCAGGCCACCCTCGCGGATCAGAATAATGGTTCGGTCCAGTTCGGTCAAAACGGCGCGCAACACGGCAGCGCGATCCCACTCGCCCCCGATCTCGGAGACGAGCGATCCCGCCTTGGCGCGTAACTCGTCCGGAAAGTCGTCGGCCCGGTGGTGCACGTTAATTCCGATGCCGAGCGCGGTGCGTCCGGCGCGATGCTCGACGAGTATCCCGCACACCTTCTTGCCGTTACACAGCAGATCGTTCGGCCATTTGACGGTGAGTGCCGCGCGCGGCGCGATGGCGTCGCGGACGGCAAGCGCCGCGGCGAACGAGAGGCCGTCGATCATGCCGTCCAGCGCGACGGTGAACCACAGTCCCAACCCGGGCGCGCTGTGCCACGTGCGGCCGAGCCGGCCGCGACCCGCGGTCTGGCGGTCGGCGACGTATACGACGCCGTCGCCGCCGTGCTCCAACGCGTGGGTATTGGTCGAATCGATGACATCGAACTCGACGACGCGTCGGCCGACGAGGCGCGAGGCCGGCGGCGAACTCACGAGCGCGGCGTAAGGCGTCGAGGTGGTCATGAGGTTGCCGGGCGATCAGGCGGCCAATGGTTGAGGAGATTGCTTCGTCGCACACCCCGCTCCTCGCAATGACGGGCCTGGGAGGGTCGCGCTCCTGCGCGACCGCGGATGCTGCAACGCGGGATCGGTTTCGCCGCCCAAAACCCTGTCCTCGGATTTGCAACTAATCAACGATTTCGATCTCAAGCGATACGTCGGCGGCGGGCGCCGAATGCGTGAGCGCGCCGACGGAGATCACGTTGACGCCGGTCTGCGCGATCTCGCGTACGGTACCGAGGTTCACGCCGCCGCTGGCTTCGAACGTCATGCTGCCTTTCGCGCCCTTTGCGACGGCCTTGCGCATCGTCGCGAGATCCATGTTGTCGAGCAGGATCGCGTCCGCGCCGGCGGCGAGCGCCTCGTCGCATTCCGCAAGCGTAGTGACTTCGACTTCGACCTTCATCAAGTGGTGCGCGCCGGACTTTGCGCGGCGGACCGCCTCCCCCACGCCACCCGCGGCCCGGATGTGGTTGTCCTTGATGAGGATGCCGTCGTAGAGCGCGTGGCGGTGGTTGTGCCCGCCGCCGTGGGCGACGGCTTCTTTTTCGAGGCGGCGGAACAGCGGCGTGGTCTTGCGCGTATCGGTGATCCGCACGGGCAACCCGTCGACGGCCTTCACGAAGCGGCTGGTCAAGGTCGCGATGCCGGAGAGATGCTGCAGGAAATTTAGCGCTGTGCGCTCGCCGGTCAACACGGGCTGCGCGATTCCGGTGAATTCCGTGATGGTGTCGCCCGCGGCATAGGACGCACCGTCGGCCATCGCTTTCGTAATGTCTACATCCGCGCCGAGCTCGTCGAACACCATCCAGAACGGCATTACGCCGCTGAGCACGCCGTCGCTCTTCGCGAGCAGGATGGCCCGGCAGCGCCGGTCCGGATCGACCGTGAGACGCGTCGTAATGTCCTCGCTGCCGACGTCCTCGCGCAGCGCGGCGCGCACCATGCGCCGCAGCCCGCGCGGCTCCGCGTCACGGTCGCCGTTCACGGGGAGACGCCCCCGAGCATGCGTCGCACGGTGGCGATCAGTTCGCCGCGGGCGACCGTAACCTGGGCGGCGGTCCCCGCCTGACGGTACGCGTCGCGATCGCCGATGTCTTCGCGCTGCGATTTGCCCGCGCGGAGGTCCTTGACCGAAACCTCGCCGCGCGCGAGCTCGTCTTCGCCGATGATGACGGCCACGGGAATCTCGTAATGATCGGCGTGGGACAGCTGGTCCTTCATGCGGTTCTTCTTGCCGAAGTACGCCTCGGTGTGGATGCCGGCGGCGCGGAGCTCGTTTGCGATGCGCAGCACTTCGTGCGCGGGGACCTTGCCAAGGCTCACGACGAGCGCGTGCACGGTCGATTTAATGGGCGACACCGCGCCCAGATGCGTGAGCGCGGCCATGAGCCGGTCGAGCCCGACGGACATGCCGGTCGCGGGGATCTCGCGATCGAGGAAGCGGCCCACGAGGCCGTTGTACCGTCCGCCGCCCATCACCGAACCAAATTCGGGCGCGGAGGGAATCACGCACTCGAACACGGGGCCGGTGTAGTAATCGAGCCCGCGCGCGAGGCTGGGATCGAACCACGCGTGGTCTTCGTCCACCCCGAGCGCGCTCAAGACCTCGGCAAGCTCACGCATCTCCGAGAGCGCGGCGCGTGTCACTTCCGAATCCGGCAATCGCGTCGCGAGCGCATCGACCACGCGGGCGCGGTTCTCGTGTTTCAACCCGACGATCGCGAGAATCTGGTCGATCGTTTTCTCGTCAAGTTTCACGCCGGGGATCGGGTCGCCGGAATCGTCCACGCGGCCGGGACCGAGTTCGCGGCGAACATTGTCCACGCCGACCTTGGCGAGTTTGTCGATCACGCGGAGTACGTGCTTTTGCCGGGGCTCGTCGTGGATGCCGCTGCCGGTCAACAGCGCGTCAATCAGCTTGCGGTTGTTCACCAACACGCAAAAACTCGGCGCCTTGAGCTCCTTCATCACCTCGCACATGATCGAGATGATCTCGCCGTCCACCGCGACCGAGTCCGATCCGGCGGCGTCCACGTCGAATTGCGTGAATTGGCGGAACCGTCCGGGGCCGGGCTTGTCCGCGCGCCAGACCGGGCCGATCGCGTAGCGCCGGACGGGCGCCTTGAGCCTGTCGGGATACTGCGCGAGCAGGCGCGCAAAGGGCACGGTCAAGTCGAACCGCAACGCGACCGGCTCGCCTTCGGGGCTGTCCAGGCGGAACAACTCCTTGTTGACCTCGTCGCCGCCCGTGCCGAGCAGTACGTCGAGATGTTCGAGCGCGGGCGTCTCGAGCGGCGCAAAGCCGTACCGCTCGAACACGGCTTCGATCCGCCGGACGACGTCCTTGCGGACGATCGCGTCCTCGGGCAGATAGTCCGCAAACCCTTTAAGCGTCCGCGGCTCGACGAGTTTTTTTTGTTCAGACATTCGTGGGAAGTCGCCAAGGTCGAGGCGGCAGTGTACTAAAAACCGATAGCGGCGTTTCGGCAGCGCGCGTGCTTGAATCTCGATACCGTCGATTGCGATACATTGGAAGTGCCTGAGAACTCGGCAGCGTAAGCGGACCCCGGAGGGGTCCCATACATTAGCCGGGGGTCGGAGCGCAGCGCAGACCCCCGGACAGAGCGGCCTCTAGCCGTCCACCCCGGAGGGGTGGCAGAGGCGGAGGAGATTGGAATGAGTTCGACCTATCTCAGCTTGCACTATCACCTCGTGTTCAGCACGAAGGATAGACGTCCGCTGATCGACGCAAATTGGCGCGACGACCTACAGGCGTATCTCGGCGGAACAGTGCGCGGCTTGAACGGCGTGGCCGAGTCTGCGGGCGGCACGGACGATCACGTGCATTTGCTCGTCGGATTGAACTCAATGCACACGCTCGCGGACTTCGTTCGTGAACTCAAAAAGGCGTCGTCCGTCTGGGCCAGCGAAAAATCCGGCCAACGTTTCGCGTGGCAGGAGGGCTACGCTGCGTTCACGGTGAGCTGGACACACCTCGAAAAACTGAAGACGTACATCGCGACGCAGGAGGAACACCATCGCGAGCGCGATTTCGTCACGGAACTAAAACACCTGTTCGCGCGCAACGGTGTCGAATACGATCCGAAGTATCTGTTGTGAAGCGGAGGCTCTGGCACCCCTCCGGGGTGCCCAGATGGGGCGACCTGATCCGGGGGTCTCCGCTTCGCTGCGACCCCCGGCTAATTTCTGTGAACCCTTCGGGTTCGACGCGCACGACTTCGAGGGCTTTGTCAGCCGCGGCTCCGACGAGTCGAGGAGGTCGGCTCGATCTGATACTCCAACTTATGATTTCCCCGGCCTCGGCGTTGGTCAGCCTGCGTACAAGTATCGTTGTTCGTGTCACTTCGAGCGCGTCAAATCCGCGGGCTCGGGGCGCTGGCCGGTTTTGATCCAGTCGACGAGTTGGCGCAGGGCTTCGGTGGTTTCTTCGACGTTGAACGCGCAGTGGCCCGTGCGATCGACCCAGCTTTGAACGTAGAGGTCGGACGTGCCCGCGCGTATGGTCAGTTGGCTGTAACGGTTGGCGAAGTTCGGCGGGATGAGGTCGTCCACCAGCGTGTGAATGGCGAGGACGGGGTCGCTGATTTCGCCGGTCATGGTGACCCATTGGCGCAGATACTCGGCGGCTTTGGGGTCGGCGGCGAAACGCGCGATCTCCTTGTTGAGCTTGCCGTCGTCCTCGGTGCCCGAGTAGATCGTGTCCATGTTGTCGAAGGCGTTGCCGCCGGTGCGCTCCGTCATTTCGCGCAGGATTTCGGTCCAGAACGCGATGACGCCGGGGATCGCTTTGGATGACGACAGGTCCACAAGCTCGGCGAACATTTTCGCCTTCTTCGGGTCCCGGTCGATGAGTTCCTTGGCTTTTGCTGACGCGTTCGCAAAGGTCGCTTCCCCGTCGGGGAATTCGACGACACTGCCGGGGATTCCGGGGAAGTAGTAGTCGAACAGGAGCCGCATGTCGAACGCGCGCTCCTTGAAAAACTCGAGCGCGGACGGACCCGCGCTGCACATGGGCAGCGCACCGTCGTACACCTCGGGATACATCTCGATTGTGGCGTAGGTGATGGCGCCTCCCTGGCTGTGGCCTGCGATGATCGTGGGCGAGGCGGGGCCGTATTTGTCGACGAAGTAGTGGCGCAGCGCCTCGGTTTCGAGGATGCCCTCGCGGGCGGCCCAGCCCTGGTGCGAATAGAGGGACTGCGCGACGGCGAAGCCCAGCGGCCGGGCGGCTTCGGCCATTTGCAGGTTGTATCGCGGTGTCTGCGTGACCATGGCATAGCCGTGGGCGTACATCACGAGGCCGCCGTTCCAGCCGGCCGGGATGTCTATGCGAAACGGCGCGCCGGCGATCTCGCCTTCTTCGACGATGGGTTCGTCGGCGGCGAAGGCAACTCCGCAGAACAGCATGACGAACAGGGTCGAACAGCACTGACGCGCGCGAAACATGACAGAATCCCTCCGGATCCGGACACTATATCGCCCGCGCCGGTTTCCGGCAACCGCGCGGGCGTCGTGCTTTCGTACCCGTGTTCGTCGACGTATTCGACGTTACTCCACGGACTCCTGATTACGGCATCGATGACGAGTACGATGACGAGCGCGAGGTTCGGTATTCTCCGCTTATGGGAGGAACCATCAATGGAACTATCAGGCAAGGTCGCGGTGGTCACCGGCGCGAGCCGCGGGGTGGGCCGCGCGACAGCGCTGCAGCTCGCGCGCGGCGGCTGTTCGGTCGTGTTGAACTACAGCGTTTCGAAGGAGCAGACCGAGGCAGTCGCGCACGAGGTCGAAGCGCTGGGCGCACGCGCGATGGTCGTTCAGTGTGACGTGTTTGACGATGCGCGGTGCCGCGCGATGATGGACGCCGCCGCGAAGGACCTCGGCCGGCTGGACATCCTGGTGAACAACGCTGGCACGACACAGTTTATCGCGCACAGCAATCTCGAGGGCGTGACGGACGAGGTCTGGGACCGCATCCTCGGCGTCAACCTGCGCGGGACGTTTTACTGCACGCGTGCGGCGCGGCCGCACATGGAGCGCGCGGGCGAGGGCGCGGTGGTGAACGTCACCAGCGTGGCGGGCGTGGCGGGTGTTGGCAGTTCGATCCCGTATTGCGCATCGAAGGCGGCGCTGAACAATCTCACGGTGACGCTGGCGCGCGCGCTGGGGCCGGCGATCCGCGTGAACGCGGTCGCACCCGGGTTCATCGAGGGCGAATGGCTCAAGCAGGGCTTCGGCAAACGCTACGACGACGTCAAGAACGCGAACGAGGCGCGCGCCGTGCTCGGCCGCGTCAGCCAGCCGGACGACATCGCGGATGCGATCCTCTCGTTCATCACTGGATCGCGCCAGGTGACCGGGCAGGTGCTGGTGGT
>CAYPNI010000016.1:17935-39730 GCA_964411925.1 uncultured Nitrospirales bacterium | reverse complement strand
ATGAGAATTCGACCGACCAGAGGAGACAGGCCTTGTCGCATCCAATCGCGAGCGGGGAACTGCGCAAACGCATACTGATCGGCGCCGCGATCTACGGCATCTTTTTCGGACTCATGCCGCCGTATGTGATGATGATCGTTGTCGTGTCAACGTGGGGCATGCCCCCGCTGGAACCGCCCGACGAACAGACGTTTCGCGCGGTGTACTTGTTGCGACTGGTATTGGGCAACGTCGTCGGGTTGACGGTCGGCGCGCTGACCGCGGCGTACGCCGTTCACTTCGGATTGAAGATCGCCGGCAAGGCGACCTACACCCGCGGGATCGTTGGCGGCGCGCTGCTCGGCGCGCCGGTCGGGGCGATTACCGCCGGTTCGACGCCGCTCATGCTGTTCATCAACTCGACCGACGTCGAATGGGCGACAAAGATGATTGAGCGCGCGGTCACGGTGGGCGGGCTAATGGGGCTCGTGAACGGCGCGTTCGTGGGTCTCGTGATCGTCTACATCATTCGATGGGCCGACAAGAGCTTCGCAGAAGACTCGCCCGGGTCGCGGTAGCCTTCAGTCCACCTCGGGAAAAATCCGGCGCAGGATGAGTTGCAGCACGATCAGGCCTGCTGACCATTGGATGAGTAGCAACGCCCAGTGCGCCGCGCCGCCCACACTCCAAAGGCTCAGGCCAGCCATCGGGCCGAACGCGAGGTTGACGTTCGCCTCGGCCGGCGTGACCAGCCGCGTCACTATCATTAGCGCAGCAACGAAGCCCAGCGCGACGAGCCAGGCACTTCGCGGGAATCCCAGGGCGCGCGCCCCGATAATTCCCAGGATTGGGCCGAGAACGTGTGTCAGTACTGAGGTTGGAATGAACGGCTCACCGCTGAACAGGTAGAGCAGCCACATCGGGAGTCCGATGAGTTGGCAAAGTAGCCCGGCCGCATTCAGTGTCGCGGAGCCCCCGATCAATCCCACGCCCACGAGCACCGCGGCGAGATGGCAACTCCAGAGCGCGTCCTGCGGCGTACCCTGAAGAAAATGATACGTCGCGTGGGACGCGTATCCCGCGATCGCGGCCCCACCCATCCCAGTGCGCACCGCTTTCGCAAGCTGTATTCGTTTTGGCGCCATGGGCCGGCTCCCGCGCCGCATTCTGTTATCGTTTTGCCGTCGGATCAACCCGGAGCGGACCCATGCGTCTCGTCGATCTCTCCAGCACGATCGAAAACGTCAACGTGTCGCCCGTGGATCAGGTCGCGGTCGAGTATCAGGACCACGGGGCGGGCGCGGCGGCCATCGAGGGCATGATGGGCGTGCCGCGGGCGTTGTTGCGAGACGGCGAAGGCTGGGCGGTCGAAACGATCCGGCAACTGAGCACGCACGGCTGCACGCATGTCGACGCGCCGTGGCACTACAACAGCCGCATCCAGGGGAAACCCGCGCAGACGATTGACCAGTTGCCGCTGGAGTGGTTCTTTGGCAACGGGGTCAAGCTCGACATGCGCTCGAAGACGGACGGCGACGCGATGACGTCGAACGACGCGAAGATGGCGCTCGTGAGGATGGGTCACACGCTCCAGCCCGGGGACATCGTGCTGGTGCAGACGGGGTGCGACAGGTATTACGGGCAGCCGGACTACATGGCGCACGGATGCGGCGTGACGGCGGAGGCTACGCACTGGATGTATGACCAGGGGGTGCGCGTGATGGGCATCGACGCGTGGGGCTGGGACCGGCCGCTGCACCTGCAAGCCGCGGACGCGATTGCACGACAGAAGCCCGGTATCTTCTGGGAGGCGCACCAGTGCGACCTCGCGTACTCGCAGATCGAGCGGCTCGTGAACCTCGACGCGCTGCCCGCGAAGGGCTTCAAGGTCGCCTGCTTTCCGCTGAAGATCAAAGGCGCGAGCGCCGCACCGGCGCGCGTCGTGGCAATCGTCGAGTGAAGACTAAGGATTCACCACGAAAAGAGCCGAAAGAAGCCACGAAATCGCACGAACAACTCCGGAAAATGAATTCGATGATAAGGAGGAGTAGCCAGAATTATTTTAACCACAGATGGATAGTGATGAATACAGATACCCCAGAAGTCATTGCGGAAGCAAGACTTGATTGTGCTGCAATTTCTTAAGGCACTCTAAAACCTATTGAATTTCATTCGTGCAGTTTCGTGGCGTCTTTCGGCTCTTTTCGTGGTAGGCCCTTGAACTTTACGATTCACGACGGCGTCCCCTTGCCTTTCTCGACGTAGAGCTTCAACGAGCGAAGGTACTGCGCCCAGTCGTAACTGCATTGGGCGAGGACGCCGTCAGGTTTCTTCCACCCGCGGTGTGCGAAGTGCACCAGTGTCCAGCCGCGCTTGGACGGGAACTCGGAGAGTCGAAACTCGATCGTGGTCCCCTCCCACTCCGGGTGGCCGCCCAGACAGGTCCACGCGACGCGTTCGGTCGGTTGTATGGCGTCAACCCGCATCTCGAACGTCACCTGGCCGGCGAAGGTCAGCCGGTTGACACTGCCCACCTCCGGACGTGCCTCGGCGAAGCGGGTAAACCACTTGCGAATCCCGGCCTGTTCGGTCAGGGCCGAATAGACCTTCGCGTCGGGTTTCTCGATGACCAACTGATGCAGGATCTCAGGCATTTATCCGGACGGCCGGGGGGAACCGACCGCCCTTTCATCCCCAGCGTTGCGACCAGCCTGCGAGCTGGAAGTCGCTATTCGACGCGGATATCCGTTGATTAAAATGTCCATTATTATTTTAAAACGAACGTTACTACTTAAATTCGCCTGTTTCTTTTCGCTATTTTGCAGGCATTGCCGACTGGATCGACTCCGAAGGCTTACCCAGGAAGAACCGCTCCGGGTCAAACAGCCGCAACAGCGCCAGCTCCTCCCCGGTCGCCGGGGGCAGCGCCGTCACGTCATCGGCGACCTCGAGGTCCCACCCGCAGCGGTCCTTGATCTCGCGGACGGCGTCCTCGCGGGACATTCCGTCGAGGCCGAAGTACCCCGTCAGCACGAACTCGTCCCCGCCGCGCTTTTCGAACCGTCCCAGGGTCGAGACGACAGCCGAGATTCGTTTGCCGGGGCTGGTGATATAGCCGACCTGGTCCACGAAGGTCTGCAGGCGCTGTTGCGCGACGACGATGGACTCCTGCGCGGCGGTTGCGATGTCGTTCGCGCCGCCGGAGCCGACGATGAAACTGCCGTCGGCGCTCTTGGTCGAGTTGACGTTGCCGAACCGGTCGATTTCGCCGGCGCCGAAGGTGCCCATGCATTTGTTCGCGGCGCCGCCCGTGTGCAGGCCGAGCGTCTCGAAGATGTCCGTGAGGACGGTGGTGGTATGCAGATTGAAGAAGTTGAACACGAAGGGGTCCGCCGGGCGCGGGTCGTGGCCGTAGATTCCGGTCTCGGCCATCATGGTGATTTCGCGGCCCTGGCGGCGCAGGTCGTGCGCGGCGAGCCAGGCCATCAGCGTCGCCTGGCCGACGCCGGACAGCACGGTTTTGAGTTCGCCCGCCTTCATGCGCGCCGCGACGAGCCGCGCGCCCTGGACGATCATGTTTTCGATCGGGCTCGCGGGACGATTCAGATTCAGCTCGGCGGCCGATTTCTCGAGCTCGCTCTCCCACCCTTCGGGCGTGCCGATGTGATGCAGGTACTCGATGCGATCGCGGCCGAGTTTGCGCAGGTATTCGTCGTGGTTCTTCACCCCGAGGATCCATTCCTGGACCCAGACGTCATAGGACTCGCGCGTCTTCTGCGCGTCGCGGCCGAGCCGCATGAACTGGTAGTCGTTGCCGTAGGGCCGGAATTCGCCGATGCTCTGTGCGAAGTTGCCGGAGGGGTGGCAGCCATAGGGCGCGTGGCTGACGGAACGCACAATGGCGCCGGGAATCCGCACGAGCGGGGCGTGCTGGCGGATGAACTCGGTATCGACGATGTTGTCCGCGGTGAGAATGACGCCCTCGCGCGCGGCCAGCGGGCCGTAGACGTTTTCGCCGTAGGGCGGATAGACGATTGCGTTGCCAGCGCGGTCGGCGGCCCAGGCGTGCACGAGGCAGATATCCGGCCGGTAGGACTTGAGCAGGCCGAACGTTTCTCCCGGCCGCGCGGGGTCGTCCACCTCGATGTAATTGCCGCGCGCGCGCTGTTCGTCGCCGATGTTGCTGGCCGCGAGCGAACGCGTCGGGAACCACGGCACGCCCATCGCGCCGCCGAGCAGCCGCTGCGAGATGGTCAGCATCGTCCAGTTTTCGATGTCGAGGCCGCGCTCGATCGCGCGGCTGACGACGCGGCTCGGGCCGGGTGTGGGGTAGGACTCGCCGGCGTAGGACACGATGATTTTCTTGAACAGGCCGAGGTGGAGCGTGGCGAGCGCCGTCGCGCCGATGGAGCTCGAAATGTACTCGAATTGCGGGTCTTTGCCGGCGAACGCGCGGCAAAGTTCAAAAGTCAGCGCGCTGGGGCGTGACTGGAGCGCGACGAAATCGAGCTTCATGCCGGGGCGGACGTGGCTGCGCACGGCGTCGGCCATGGGCATGAGTTTGTCTGTGCGGTCGTCGTGCACCGCGCGCACGCGGGAGTCCAAAACGTCGCGCCAGTTGGTCATGATGCGGTCCTCGGGCCGGAAGCAGCGGGGTCAGTGTAACACGCGGAGATCGCTCGGAGCCGGCACAACCCCATGTCTCACGCGGAGCCGCGGAGACAGCGGAGAGCGCGTCTTGTGCGGGTCACTCTGAGCACTCTGAGGAATCTTTCGGTCCGCACGCTCGGGTGCGTGGCAGGTTCAGGTGGGGTTCAGCTTAGACCTGTTGTCTCGCGAGGTCGGGAACAGGCTTAAGCAAAGCCCGCTTAGGCCTGCCACCCTGGGAGGGTTTGTCCATTTCTCGCAGGATCGCGTAGGTCGGGAACAGGCTTAAGCACACCCCGCTTAAGCCTGCCACCCTCGGGGGGTTAGTTCTTCGCGCGGAGGATGGCGTAGGTGGGCAGGCCGAATCCGTCGAATCGCTTGAGGATCTCGCGATGGGGGGACGATTCGAGGTCTTCGGCCTGATGCTTCACCTTGACGTAGCCTTCGAGCCGGGCGATGACGGCTTCGTCCTTGAACGTGGTCTTGTCCATGACGAGGCAGTTCTTGCACCAGGTCGCCCACATGTCCACGATGACGAGTTTGTCGTCCTGTCTCGCCTGCGCGAGGCCGGCCGCGAGCGACGGCGTCCATCCGCCCTCCGAGATCTGCGCGTCCATGGCGCTGGCGACGGCCGCGGGATCGACCCGGCGGGCGTCGAAGATTTCCCACGCGAGATACGCGTAGTACGCGGCGAACGCGAGGATGAATACCCCCATGGCCTGTTTGACGCGGACCATCCACTTGCCGGGTTTGGGCAGGAACGAGAGCCCGGCGCCGGCGAACGGCCACGGCAGCGCCATTCCGATGCCGAGGAAGAACGGCAGCGCGAGCGCGAGCGCAACGCCCTTGGCGTACTGGTCGCCGGAATAGACGATGACCTGGATGACGACGGGCGCGACGCATGCGCCGGCGAGCAGCGCGGAGATCGCACCCATGCCGAACGCGAGCACGAAGGTCCCCTGTTTGGCGCCGCCGAGATTGAACGCGGTCTGGAACCGCGAGAAGTCGATCTGGATGACGTCGAACATGGCGAGGCCGAGCACGACGAAGAGAATCGCGATTCCGGCGTTGAACCATATGGTGCTATTAATCGTGCCAAAGGTGCCGGCGGTGAGGATGACGATGAGGCCAAGCAGGCCGTAGACGGCGGCCATCGCGAGGCCGTAGGTGCCGCCCAAGGCGAACCCGCGGGCGCGCGAGCCCGCCTGCGCGCCCGCGCCGATGATCGCGAGATTGATCGGGATGATCGGCAACACGCAGGGCGTCAGATTCAGCGCGAGGCCGCCGACGAGCACGAGCGCGACAATGGCGATCGGACCCAGCCCTTCAAACGCGCCCTTGCGCGCCTCGCCGCGTTCGGCGCGGTCGATGAACGCGATGAATGCGTCCGGCTCCATGAAACCTTCGGCCGTGCCGAGAATTTCGAAGTCGTCCAGCATGGCGAGGACGTCGCCGGACACGACCGGCGCGACGGCCTCGGGCGCGGGCGGCGGAGGCGCCGGAGCGGGTTCGGGCTGGGGGGCCGCGGCGCCGGTGAACGCGAGTGCCGCGATCGCCGGTGAATTCGTCGGGGTCACGCTCGCGCCGGCCGCAACGACCTTTAACGTGAGCGGGACCTGGATGGTCTTGGGCGGGAGACACTTCTCGTCGTCGCAGGCCTGGTAGCGCAGGCTCGCGGGGACGGTGTACTCGCCGGGCGCGACGGACGCGTCGACAACGATGCGCGCGCCGAGCGCGAACTTCTCCTCGAACACGGCGAGTTTTTCGTCCGAGAATCCGGCGTCGATCAGGATGGGTTTGGGATAGACGATTTCGCCGACGCTGAACCCTGCGGTGGGTTCGATTTGGAGCCGGGTCGGGATCAGGAATTCGTCGAGCGGTTTGTCCGAGTGGACGTGAAAGTGTTCCTGGAGCTCCACTTCCAACGCGATCTTCAGTTCGCCGCCGGCGTGGACCGCGTCGGACTCAAGCGTCCACTTGGTATCGACGCGAATGCCGAGCTGCGCGTGCGCCGGGAGGGCAGCGGCGGCCGCCGCGAGCGCCACGCCGATCAGGGTCCACTGCCGCACCATAACGATTGTCACCTCGCGAAGGTTATACCCCGAGTTGGGCAGCCAGTTCCTCCGGCGACGTGACGGGCCGCTGGCAGGCGTAATCCTTGCACACGTAGGCCGCGGGTTTGCCGTTCACCGGGGTCTTGCCTTCAAGCAGCGGCAGGGTGTCCGGTTTCGCGGCGGTTCCGGCCGGATCCGTCCACGCGACGATTCTATTGGGGACGAATTTCCGGCGGACGGTCGCGAGGAGCGCGAGGGTCCCCGCGTCGTTCATGGGCCCGGCAATGGCGATTTCGCGCGGCGGATTCACCATGAAATCCGAGGCGACGATCATCTTCAGAAATGCGCGCGGGGCCTCGGCCAGGTAGCGGTAGTTGCTCTCGAGCAGCAGGCGCGCTTTATCGTAATACTCCGCACGATCCAAGAACTTCGCGAGGCGCAGCATCGCCTGCGCGGCGACGGATGCGCCGGAGGGCACCGCGGAATCCTGCGAGGCGCGCACGCGCAGGATGAGGCCGTCGTGATCTTCCTCGGAGACGTAGAACCCGGGCGACTCGTTGTCCCAGAACGTCGCGATCATCACGTCGGCGAGGCGGTTCGCCTCGTCGAGCCAGCGGCGGTCGAACGTCGATTCGTAGAGGTCGATGAGCGCGTCGATGAAGAACGAGTAGTCATCAAGGAAACCGGCGACGCGGCTCTGCCCGGCGCGGTGCGTGTGCAGCAGCCCGCCGTCTGCCGACATGTCGCGCAGGATGAACCCGGCCGCCTCGATGGCCGCGTCGCGGTAGCGCTCGTCGCCGAAGACCTGGTGCGCCTTGGCGAGCGCCGTGATCGTGAGTGCGTTCCAGGACGTGAGCACTTTGTCGTCCAGCGGCGGACGGACGCGTTTGCTGCGAATCTCGAGCAGTTTGCCGTCGATATGGCGAATTTTCGCGCGAAGTTCCTCGGCCGTCATTCCGAGCTGGCGGGCCACCGCGTCGTCGGATTCGGGCGTGTGCAGCACGTTGAGGCCCGCGTGGTAGGTCTCGTGCGACTGAAAGTTTCCGTGGGCCTGCAGGTTGTAATACGCCGCGGCGATTTTCGCGTCGGCGTCGCCCAGCACGTCCTCGATTTCGTCGAGGCTCCAGATATAGAACTTGCCTTCCTGGCCTTCGCTGTCGGCGTCTTCGCTGCTGTGAAACCCGCCGCCCGCGTCGCGCAGGTCGCGCAGGAGATAGTCGAGCGTTTCGCGGACGACCTCGACGTAGAACGCGTCGCCCGTGACCTGGTACGCCTCGGTGTACGCGACAGCGAGCTGCGCGT
Organism: uncultured Nitrospirales bacterium; assembly: GCA_964411925.1. GTDB lineage: Bacteria > Hydrogenedentota > Hydrogenedentia > Hydrogenedentales > VFKU01. The sequence continues at coordinate 31,748 of CAYPNI010000016.1, read as the reverse complement.
TGTCGTAGAGCATTTTTTCGAAATGCGGCACGAGCCACTGCGCGTCCACCGAATACCGGGCGAACCCCCCGCCGAGATGGTCGTACATGCCCCCCTGCGCCATCTTGTCCAGCGTGACGGTTGCGGCTTCGAGCAGGTCCGGGTTGCGCGTGCGCGCATATTCACGCAGCAGCAACTGAATGCTCGGCGCGGACGGGAACTTTGGCGCGCCGCCGAACCCGCCGTCCACCGCGTCAAACGACGTGACCAGGGCCGTGGCGGCGTTCGAAACGATATCGGGCGTGATCGCACTCGCACCACCGACCGAACCGGTCAGCAGTCCCTCGATGTGGCCGGTGAGTTTATCCGCGCCATCGATCACTTCGTCCCGGCGCGTGCGCCACGCTTCCGCGAGGCGTTCGAGCACGGTCTTGAATCCCGGCCGGCCGTAGCGGTCGTCCGGCGGGTAGTACGTGCCGCCGTAGAAGGGTTTCAGGTCCGTCGTGAGGAACATCGACATCGGCCAGCCGCCGCTGCCGGTCATCGCCTGCACGGCGGTCATGTAAATCTCGTCAACGTCGGGGCGCTCCTCGCGATCGACCTTGATGCTCACGAAATGCTCGTTCAGCACGGCGGCGATGTCTTCGTTCTCGAACGACTCGCGCTCCATCACGTGGCACCAGTGACACGCGGCGTAACCGATAGAGAGAAAAATCGGCTTGTCCTCCGCCTTGGCTTTCTCGATGGCTTCGGGCCCCCAGGGATACCAGTCAACGGGGTTGTGCGCGTGTTGCAGGAGGTAGGGACTCGTCTCGCCGGCGAGCCGGTTCGTGTGTTTCGGCGAATCGGTGGACCGGGCCACGGGTTGCGTCTCCTCGGGTTTGGGGTGCTGCGCAAATGCGGCGGCTGCGCAGACGGCGCCCGCGATCAGTGTGAGGTGGGCCGCGTGGACGCGCATCCGTCCCACTCTAACAGACGGCGGGCCCTCGGGTGATGTTTGCCGCATGACAGTTACATTCGCGGGCGGACGCAGGATGAGTCACGCCGCGGGCTGGAGCGTAGCCTCTGTGCGAAGCGCGAGGGCTTCGCGGGTGCGCTGTGCATGGTCCAGCAGCGCAATCTGGCGCGAGACCACGACGAGCGCCATCATGAACCAGAAGGGCTCCATGATGCGGACGATGAGAAACGAAATGGTGCCGAAACTGTGGACCATGAGCGCGAGGGTGTTCACGAGCATGGCGAGGCCGAGGCCCCGCGCGACCCAGTCGCGCGACCAGCGAAACGTCTGGCGCGAGGTCCGCATGATGCGCCACAGCAAAAACAGGAACGCGGCGAGGCCGACCATCCCCGTCTCGATGATGACGCGTGCGAACTGGCTGTCGAGGACGGTGTCCCACGAGACGCCGCCGCCGAAGACGGGCCACACGGTCAGATTGTGCCGGACTTTCTGCCAGACGTAGACGCGTTCATAGGCGGACTTGTCGATGAGCACTTCGGAGCCGACGACGGGCACGTCTACCGCGACGCCCGACGGCTCGAAGGTCGATTGCACGCGCTGGATGACGGACTCGGGGAACAGGATTGGCGCGGCGACGAGCACCAGGGCGACGACGCCGACCAGCCAGTACCGGCGCGAGAACACGCCGAGCAGGACGAGCGCGACGAGCATCGAGGCGTAGGAGGCGCGGGACAGCGTCATTACGAAGGGGACTGAACCGGCGGCCGCGATGGCGTACAGCAGCGAGCGGACATCGCGCCTGGGCGCATACAGCGCGAGGCTCAGCGCGAGGCAAATCACCAGCATCAAGTAGCCGCCGAAGGTGTTGGGCTCGGTGCCGCCGGCCTCGAACGGAGCGCTCACACGCGGCTGCGTGCCGATACTGACGATGCCATAGGCGCAGACGACGAGCGATACGGCGAAGAACACTTTCAGTTGCCGGCGCACCTCATCCATGCTGGTGACGGACATGCCGACCATGAAAAAGATGAGATAGAACTCGAGCATCTTGAGCAGGGTGAAAAAGGCGACGTCCTTGTCCCACGCAGGGACGGACAGGCGCAACGCGAGCAGGCTCGACACGAGGCAGACGCCGTAATACGCGACGATGCCGCCGTTGATGGGCGAGGGGCGCCACAGCAGCGGCAGGCCCTCGAAGACGTGCTTGAGCATGACGCCGAGGAAGATGACGATGATGAGCACGTCGTCGTAGCGCAGGTTGACACCGAGTTCGTCGTGCGTGCCGACGGACCCGGCCTCGATCTCGGGCGAGAGCAACATGGCCACGAGCAGGATGTAGAGGCCGTACTCGACGCGGACGACGGTTGCTCCGAAGACGAGCATGCTGACAGCCGCCGCGATTGTGACGGCGTTGTTTTGCAGGAACACGTGCAGCAGCAGCAGCCCGACGGCCGCGCCGAGCATCAGCAGCATGAACAGCGGGACTTCGGCCTGGCCCTCGGCGAGTTCGCCGCGGCCGATGCCGCGCTGGGAATTCTCGGTCCGGGCCATCGCGGCTCAGCCGGGCGGGGCTAGAGGCGTTCGCCGCCGGCGCCGGCGGCAATGACGGGACGGGAGCGGCGCTGGCGCTCGCGGGAGCGATCGTCGTAATAGTAGTAGTAATAGTAATAATGACGCGCCGTGGCCTTGATGCCGTTCAGGACCACACCGGCGATCGGCGTGTTCGCCGTCTCGAGCACCTTGACCGCGCGCTGGATCGTCTCACGGCCGGCGCGGTTGACGGCGATCACGAGCAAGACGGACTCGACGCGCGTGGCCAGCACGACCGGGTCCGTAACCACGAGCGTGGACGGCGCGTCGCACACGACCACGTCGAACTGTCCGCGGAGCGCCTCCATCACTTTGGCCATGCCTTCGCCACCGACGAGTTCGGAGGGGTTTGGCGGCACGCGGCCGCTGGAGATCATCCAGAGGTTGCTGGTCGAGGTCGGGCGGATGACGTCCGCCAGGCTGGCCTGGCCGCGCAGGACGTCCGCCAGGCCTTTCTCGCGCTGCATGCGCAGGACGTGGTGGACGTTCGGCCGGCGCAGATCGGTATCGACGAGCACGACGCGCTTGCCGAGGTCGGCCAGGGTGACGGCGAAATTGACGGCCGTGGTCGTCTTGCCCTCGGCCGGGACCGAACTCGTGACCATGATGGTGCGCGGCTCGTGTTGCAGTGTCGCAAACTGGAAGTTCGTGCGCAACGAGCGGTACGCCTCGGACACGGGCGATTTCGGGTCGTGCTGGGTGACGACGGAGGGCTCAACCTCAGCTTCTTCAGTGCTGACGACGTAGGCGCCCTTGCGCCGGTTCTTCTTGCGGGCATTGCTGAACCGCATCTCCGGGATCGTCCCGATGACTTCGAGCTTGATGTAGTGGTTGACGTCCGACACGCTGCGGATCGAAGTGTTGTTCATCTCCCGCAGCATCGAGAACCCGAGAGCGACGACGAGGCCGATGATGCCGCCGATCGTGGCCCAGGCGGTGACGGGCGCGCTGCGGCCCTGAGACGCGGGCAGCAGGACAGGCGCGTTTCGGCGTTCGACCGTGGCCGTGCCACGGCGCATGGCGGTGCGCAGTTCGAACTCTTTTTCGAGCAGCTTGTCGAATTGCGTGCGGAGTTGCGCCGACTCGTGCGCGAGTTGCGTGTATTCGAAACTCTGGTCAGCGAGTTGCGGCAGCGATTTCGAGTATTGCTCGACCGTCTTCTCGAGCGACGCCGCGCGCACGGAGTACGACATGAGCTGCGTCTTGAGATCGAGTTTTTGCTTGTAGAGGCCCTGGCGCTCGTCCCAGAGGCCGCTGCCGCCCGTGCCGCCGCGCAACTCGCCGATGGCCATCAGGACGGCTTCTTTTTTCTCGTCGATTTCCGCCTGCAGTTCGTCGAGCTCGGGGTATCCGGGCTTCCAGACGACGCTGAGTTCGAGTTCCTGCGAGCGCAGCGCGTCGAGCTGTTCGAGCAGATCCTGCACGACCGCCTCGGTCACGTTGCCGAGCACTTCGGGAATCCGCGCGCTGTTGGCTTCGAGTTGCGAATCGATCTCGGCGATGCGGCCTTCGAGTTCGCCCACCATGCCGAGCGCGTCCTGGAGTTCCGCATTCTTCAATTCGATATCGGCCCACACCTGCTCGTGCGTGCGGAATCCCATCTCTTCGCGGTAGTTCCACTGGCGGCTTTCCGCATCGTCGAGCTGCGCGCGCGACTCGTCAATCTGCTGCAACACCGCGCTGTAGGCCTGTTTTTGTTCGTCGAGCCGCTGAAGCTGCGTGTGGTCGATGAGCCCGCGCGCGGTGAACTCGGCGAGGCGCAACGCCTCGTCGGGGCCGGTGGTGCTGTAGGTGACGACGCGCAACACGCCCTTTTCGTCGAAGGGTTCGATGGCGATGGACCGCTCGATCGCCGCCGCGCGGCCGTCGATCTCGTGGTCGGACGTAAGTTCGCCGCCGGCGCGGCCGTTGGCGAGGTCGTCCTCGACGAGGCTCTTGGCCACGTCGCGCGCGAGCGCGGCCGTGTCCAGCCGGTTTACGAGCGTCTTGGGCGTCGTATCTCCGAAGACGTTGCTGTCGAGCGTGGAGAGCGCCGGGCTCTGCCAATAGGACTGCTTGACGACGAGGTCGGTCTGCGCGGCGTACTCGTTGCGCACTTCGTGCATGATCATGCCGACACCCGCGCCCGCGATCGACCCCGCCGCGACGAGCGCGAGCACGATCTTCCAGTGGCGCAGCAGCAGGTCGATGACGAACCGGCCGCGGTCCGCCTCGTGCTGGTGCTGCGTCTGGTCGAGTTTGGGGAGGTCAGTCGGCATCCGTGCTCAGTCCTTGCGCGCCTCTCGGCGCGTGATCCCGGCTGGCGCCAGTTCGGCCTCGTTGATCCCCTGGGCGACATCGACGAATTTGTCCCAGGTCACCTCTTCGGGCCGGCGGTGTACGGTCGGCGTCACGAAGATCATCAGTTCCTTGCGGAACTTGGCCTTCTCTTTGGTCTTGAACAGGTTTCCGAGGATGGGGATGCTCCCGAGTCCGGCGACCTTCGTCTCGACACTTTGTTCATCTTCAGTGAGGATTCCGCCGACGATCAGCGTCTGGCCGTCGCGGACGTTGGCCACGGTGTTCGACGAGCGGACGGAACGGATCGGCACGCCGTTGATGATGCCGCTTGGGAATGAAACTTCGGGATTGAGATCGAGCTTGACGTACGTGCCGATGGTGTCCTGGTAGACATGCGGCGTGACCTGAAGAATGATGCCGAGGTCGAGGAATTTCACCGAGAAGTTGGATTGGCCGGTGATTTCCGTGCCGAATTCGGTGTACGGAAATTCATCCACCATGCGGATCACGGCGGGCTTGTGATTGACCGTCAGGATCGTCGGGTTGGCGAGCAACTGCGCCTTCTCGTCGGAAACAAGTGCGTCGAGCATTGCGCCGATGTCGATACCGCCGGAGGCATAGCCGAGGAAGGCCTGGCCCGGCAGTGGCACCTGCACGGGGATATTCAGCCGCTGATCGAAAGAGTCCCCGACGAATTCGCGCTGGAACCCGACGTTGTTATTGGCGTTATTGTCGTTGGCGATGAACTCGTTCGCCTGCGGGCCGAAACCGCCGCCCAACTGGTTGGTCGAGTTGAGGCGCCCGCCGGGCGGATAGTAGCCGCCGCTGAGGTTTTCGCCCTGCACGAACCAGCGCACGCCGAGTTCCTTGAGCGCGCCTGCGCGCACTTCGGCGATGCGCGTCTCGATGCGGACCTGGGTCATCTGAGACTGCATCTGATCGAGCCGCGCGATGACGTTCATCATGTTCTTGATCGTGTCGGGCGTATCGGTGACCAACAGGGAGTTCGTATCGGGGTCATGGCTGACGTGGCCGCCGGGGCTCGTCATGCCTTCGAGTACCGTGGACATCGTGTCCGCATTGGAATTGCGCAGCGGGATCACCTCGAGGCGCATGTCGGCCGTACGGCCGGTTGCATCGGAAAAGAGGCCGACGTCCGATCGAGACACGGTGACGCGCGGGTTGCGCAGAACGGGGGTGAGCCCGCGTTTGACGGCGTCGGCCGCCGTGACCTCGTCCATCCCGCCGACGGACACGGGCGAAATGTACGGCAGGCGGATGGCGCCATCCTCGCCGACGAGGTACGTGCGGCTCATTTCCGGCACGCGAAACACTTCAACGTAGAGGACGTCGCCGGGGCGGATTGATCCCGCGCCGAAGGCACCCGCGCTGATGAGACAGGCGGCCAACGCGAGCGTGGCCGTTGATCGGCGTGCGCGAAAAACCATAAATCCCCCTGCATTGCGAAGGCTTCCGCCCTCGCTTGACGCCAGCGGCGAACCGCCGCAAACGCCTCCCCCGAACCCCCCTCCGCGGCGAATCCGCATCGCGAAGCCTTGCTGTGCCACTACAGGACCGGCGAGGCCGATCCCCCCTCTTGTGTTCCCCTGGTCAATCCTCGGACGCGCGATGTGGGCGTCTGGCCGGGTGTTCCGGCTCCGAATTCGTTTTCCACTTTGCTGGCGGCGACGTCCCGGAGCAACTTCATGTCGTCCTTGCGCGTCTTGAGCAGGCCGGGGACCTGTAGCGCGAAGTCCCACTGTTCGACGGCCTGCTGGAACAGGTGGCGCCGCTGTGCGGGTTCGCCACTGCGCTCGGCGAGTTGCGTGTACATCCCCGCGAGTTCCGCGTAGTCGAGATCCGGTGCCATGTTGCTTTCGAGTGCGCCCGCGCGCATGAACGATGAGCGCGCGTTGTCCATCTGGTTGAGGGCGGCGTACGACCGGCCAAGCGTGCGCAGCGCGGTCAGATATCCGCCGGGATCGCGCAGGCGGCGCTCCGGATCGCCGAGGATGTTGATCGCCTCGAGATAGCGGCCGGTCTTGTAAAAGAGCACGCCCATCAGCGTCTCGGCGCGCGGGGACTTCTCGTGCGCCGGATACTCCTCGATGAACCCGCGCAGCAGTTCGATCGATTCGGTGTACGCCTCTTTCGCGCGCGGCGCGGGATCCTCCGGCACGAGCTGCAGCGCGAACCCGGCCATGTAGAGCGCTTCGGCGCGGCGTGGATTGCCGGGGTAGCGCTTGGTGAAATCGAGGAACGCGCTGGACGCGTCTTCGAAACGCGCCTTATCGATGAGCGACTGCGCGGCGTCGAACGCGGCGCGGGGCGGCTGCACAGCGCGCTCGTACATCATGAACGCGCCGATGCCCGTGCCGACGGCCAGCGCGACGACCAGCGCGCGGGCGAACCAGCGATGGGAACTCGGGTCGCGTCGCCGCCGCACGAGCCCGAGGTGCGTCGTCGGTTCTTCGGCGTCGTCCTCGTACGCCGGGCTCAAGGGAGGCAATCCGTTGGCGAGGCCGGCCTCGCGTGCTGGAGGCGCCGGGCGGGCGAACTTCAGTTCCGCGCGCTCGGCGGCGTCGTTCGCCTTGGCAAGTTCCATCAGCAATTCGCGCGCGGCCGCGAGGCCCGCGGGCGATTTCATGGGCGATTCGTAGTCCGCGAGGTCTACGTCCACGTCTGGAACGGCTGCGGGGCTCGGGTCAGACAGTTCATCGGTGATTTCGTCAACATCGACATCAATTTCTACTTCAGGCTCGGAATCCGCCTCGACGGCAGCGATGGGTTCAAGTGCGGGCGCAGACGCCGGCGCGGGCGCGCGTTCAACCAGTGCCGCGGCGCGCGGGCTCGGCGCGGGAGACGATTCCGGTTCGGGCGCAGGCGGCTGCATTTCCAAATCGGATTCCATCGCGGCGAGGTCGGCAATGATTTGCCGAAGTTCCGCGACGGACTGGCTCACTTCGGGGATGCGTTCGGAGGCGTCGATGTGAAATGCCGCGGAGTCGAGTTCGGGATACGCGGTCTCGGCGGGATCGCCGCTTCCGTCGACGTCGCGCACGCCGTATTCGAAAAAGCTGATCGGGTCGTCGGGGTACTCGGCCGGCGGAGCGGCCGGCACGCGACCGGTCGTCAGGCCGGTCATCTGGATAAAGTCGAGGACGTTGTCCGCGCGCGGCACGCCGGCGCCGCTGGCCAGGCGCGGATCTTCGTCCATCGCGCGCAGCAGCGAGTCTTCCATATCGTCCGCTTCGGAGTGCGCCGCGACGCCCCTCCGCCGCGGCCCGATCGGCATACCCACGATTGTCTTCTCCCCCCTGGTTCTCCGGTGCTACCGTTTGCGCGCGCGCGCCGCCTGCAACAACAACTGGTTCGCGCGCCGATCGAAACTGCGCGTGTTGGTTCGTGCCGCGAACAATGCCTCCGCGCCCACCGCGGCGACAACGGGCGGCGGCGCGCCTTGAGGTTCGGGAAGCTCGAATTGCGGCTTACCGGCGCGGAGTCGAGCCAGCTTCCCCGCATCGGGCGCGGTCGTTTTGTCGATGGTGTGTTGGACGATTTCCTCTGTGATGCGGCGCTGTTCGAGTTGCGCCGCGAGCAGGAGCGAATTGCGGCACAGGCTCACGATAACCCGCGGATTTCCCTCGGAATACGCGTGGATCGTGGCGATGGCCTCGTCCTCGAAAACGGGCGCCAGCGGGCCCTCGGCGCCGGCCTGGCGGATGCGGAACTGAATCATCTCGCGCAAGTCCTGCACGTTCAGTGGCGAGAGCGTGTAGACCACGTTCACGCGCTGCAGAAAGTTTGGTGCGGCCTCAAGCACCCGCGACCACTCGACCTGCGCAAAGCACACCAGGTTCAGCAGCTTGTGCTGCGGCGTCTCCAAGTTTTGCGCGAGCCGCAACAGCTCGAGCTGGCCGCGCTTGTTCAGATTTTGCGCGTCGTCGATGATCAGCGTGCTGATCCGGTTGCGGTTCGCGAGCAGGTATTCGTTGAGCGCGTTCATGTATGCCGCGAAGGTGCGGTCGGCGGGGTGCAACTGGAACTGGCTGACGATCGCCTCGAGTAGCGAGAAACTCGTCCATGACGGAATCGGCGATCCGAGCACGACGGTGTTGTAACGCTCGGGATCGGCCGCCATGCCGGTCATGAGCTTGCGCAACAGCGTTGTCTTGCCCGTGCCGTAACTCCCGAGTACCACGGCGATCCCGTGACGCTCGTCGATGTTGTTCCAAAGTCGAAACAGACACGCCTTGTGATCGCGCGTCGCGTAAAAATACGACGGATCGGCCGTGGGCGCGAACGGTTGTTCACGCAACGCGAAAAACTCGAGATGCGCGCTCCTGCGGTTCATCGTGTGCGGCGTTTCCCCGGCCCGGGACGTGCGTAAGTGCACTGCCCCCTATATCTTCCGCGCGCCGCCGACACGAGGAGCGCTAGCAAAACCCCGCGCACACGACCTCGCCGGCGTGCGGCGGCCCCCCGTGGTGGAAGTCAGGCGGAGACAACGAATCCGCGCCGCCTCCAGCAGCGGTAAGTTACTTTAGTGCATAGTGATAGCACTGTCAAGCGATCTCGCTACGGCACGAAATTTTTCGCGCGACGGCTCCTGTAGAACGATGGCCGGTGGTGCATTTGAAAGTGATAAAACCCATCCAGAGTGTAAAGTGAATTCGGATTCCGGCCGTTGTCATTCCCGCCGAGGCGCGAGTCTCCGCCGCCACGCTGAAGCTTTTCCGTCATCGCGACGCTGGGGAGGCTCCCAACGCTTGGGTCATCCGCGATCGGGCTCCGCCCGGGTCACAAGACTTCGTGGGCGCGGACGATTAAGCCATTGTCCCGCCAACATTCACAGCGTAAACTTCGCCTTCGTCGTTTACCTGGAGAACCCGTGATGCGCTCTCGAATCGCCGGTACTGCACTGATCGCTGTCATCGTCGCTGCGCCGCTCGCGGCCGCGGACTGGTACAAGGGCGTCACGCACGTGCACAGCCTGTGGAGCGACGGCGACATGGCGCCGGAGCTCATCCTGGACTGGTACAAGACACGGGGATACGACTTCGTCGCGTTGTCGGACCATAACGTGCTGGCCCGTGACGAGAAGTGGTACCCGATTGGCGGGCGGTCGGAATTGCAGCCGGAGCACCTGGCGCTGTTCGGACCGCTGGAGAAGAAACTCGAAGGGTACGCGCCGCAGTTCCGCGAACAGGCGGGCCGGCAGACCGCGATGCGGCTGCTGACGTTCGAGGAACTCTCGAAGTTTTTCAACGAAGACGGGAAGTTCCTGCTCGTGCCCGCGGAGGAAGTGACGGCGATTGTGACCGGCGTTCACATGAACGCGATCAACGTGCGCGACGTGATCAGCGGGATCGAAGGCGAGAAGTCGGATGTCCTGCAACAACTGCTCGACGCCGTCGAACGGCAGAGCGCGAAATACAACGTGCCGATGGTGGCGCACCTCAACCACATGAACTGGAGCAACGGGGTGACGGTCGAGGAAGTGCTGGGCGCGCCGGCGCTGCGCTTCTTCGAGATTTACAACGGCCACCCCGGCACGCACCCGTGGGGCCGCGCGAAGGACGGCATGCCGCCGTCGGACGAAGCGTGGGACGTGATGCAGTCGATGCGGCTGAACGGCGACCCGGAGTTCCCGCTGCTCTACGGCGTCGCGACGGACGACAGCCACGAGTACCACAAGTGGGGCCTCGGGCGCGTGAACCCCGGGCGCGGCTGGGTCATGGTGCAGGCGGACTCGCTCGACGCGGACGCGCTGATGCGGTCGATGCAGGCGGGCGCTTTCTACAGCACGACGGGCGTGCTGCTGGACAAGATCGAGAAGACGGACAAGGAACTGCGCGTGACGATCGACGCGCAGCAGGGCGTCATGTACCGCACGGTGTTCTTCGGCACGCGCCGGGGCTTTGACGAGACCTCCAAGCCGCGCCTCGACGAGACGGGCCAGCCGCTGCCGCGCGCCTCGCGCGATTACAGCGACGAAGTCGGACAGGTCCTGCTAGAGACGAACGACAACCCCGCGGTCTACCCCTTCAAAGGTGACGAACTCTACGTCCGCGCCCGCATCTACACCGGCACGCTGCAGGACAATCCGGTCTCGGAAGGCGACACGATTACGGCCTGGGTGCAGCCGGTGAAGCCGTGAACAATGCGAGGACAACATCGGAGTGATCCGATGCGATCCGTAGCCGGGTCGATCTCGTCCCCAAGCTCCGCTTGGGGACGCACTTATGCGCGACGTTTCACTCCGCTCTGAGCAATGAAACTTCCCGTTCGTTCCCGTTCCCAAGTGCAACTTGGGAACGAGACGCAGCCGCGGCGAGAACGTCCGGGTATTCGCTGTTCGGAGTTCCGCCTTCAGGCGGTGGCTGTTGGTGGAGGCGGCCGCGTGAACGCGGAACTCCGAACGGAGCGGTTTCGGGACTGCCGCGGTCAGACGGTGACTGTTGGTGGAGGCGGCCGCGTAAACGCGGAACTCCGAACGAAGCGGTTTCGGAACTCCTGCGGTTAGGCGAAGTGTGGATCTGCGGACGCGGTCTTAGCGCTCGGCGTTGGCGAGTTCGTCGAGTTCGTCCTGGATGCTTTGCAGGACGGGGAAGCGGAACCCGGTCTTGGGGTCGAGGTCGAGGTCGAGGACGCGGAGCGCGACGGGGAGTTGTTCGCGTTTCCACTGGCTGGCGACGAACAGGCGGCCGAATTTCGCGGTCCATTCGCGGAGTTTTTCCGCGTCGTGATCGGTGTGGCGGCGGCAGACGACGCGCCAGCAGTCAGCGAGCGCCATGCGCCGCTGCGCGAACAGATACAGCAGGTCGTCGAGCACGGCGTAGGGCATGAGGTCGCCTTCGTCGGTCTGGTTGGGCGCGAGCTCGGCCGTGGGCGGGATCTCGAGCACGCGCGCGAGCGCCTTGATGCCGTCGCGCTGGGCGACGTGCGCGAGCAGGCGCGAGATGAGCGTCTTGGGCAGGTTGGCGACGGGCGAGTAGCCGCCTTCGTTGTCGCCGCCGGTGGTGGTATACCCGACGGCCGCCTCGGACAGGTTTGACGTGACGAGCAGCAGCCCGCCGACGTTGTTTGCCCAGTTGAGCATCATCGCGCCGCGGATGCGCGCTTGCAGGTTTTGTTTTACGAGCGGCGTGAGTTTGTCCGCGCCGCCGGCTATCTCGGCCGCTTTTTTCTCGGCGAGCTTGGCCTCCTCGGAGATCGCGACGACGCTGAACGGCACGCCGAGTTCGCCGGCGAGCGCGCGCGCGGCGCCCTGCGTCGCGCTGGTGCTGTAGGCCTCGTTGGGCAGGTAGACGGCGCTGACGCGCTGGTCCACCGGCGCGCCCTCTCCCCAATTCATGCGGCGTGCGGCGTACACGGCGAGCAGCAGGCACAGCGCGCTGTCGCGGCCGCCGGAGAGTGCGACGAGATACCGCTCGAACGCGCCGGCCTTCTCGAAGTAGTCGCGCAGGCCGAGCACGAGCGCATCGAACAGTTCGTCGAGGTAGCGCGCGGCGTCGTTCCGCGCGGGCACGTCGTCCTGCGCGGGCGCGACATCGGGCACCCAGAAGTCCCGCGGGAACGTCGCGGCGAACTCGTCGGCCCCGGCAGGCTCGAACTCGCCCTCGACGACGACCGTCCACGGATCATCGCGGCGGTGTTCCTCGGGCGGGGCGTCGCGCCGCCAGGTGGAGTTCTCCGCGCGGACGCGCGCGATGTCGTCGAGATCAACGACGCCGGTCGTCAGCGTCCACGGTAGCGAATCGAGGATCGGGCCCTCGGCGATGATCCGGTCGGGTGTGGCGATGACGCCGCCGCCGTCGAACACGAGCCGGGAATTGTCGAGGCCGAGCAGGTTGCTGTAGGCGTAGACGCAGGCCATGCCGGCGGCGGAATTCAGCACGAGTCGCTTGCGCAGGTCGTTCTTGAGCGGCGTGAACGGTGACCCGCTCGCGTTGCAGATGATTTCCGCGCCGGCCTGGACGCGCGCGTATGCGGGCGAATAGGGCGACCAGAGGTCTTCGCAGATCTCCGCGCTGACCTTGCCATACGGCACCTCGAACACGAGGTCGCCCGCGGGTACGCCGTGGCACTCCGAGACGCCGCCGGCCCACGACGACCAATTGCGGCTCTCGTAAAATACGTTGTACGTCGGCAGGTACTTCTTGAGGATGAGGCCGTGGACTTCGCCGTCGTGGACGAACGCGGCGGCGTTGTAGATGCGCGAGTTCATGTCCACCGGCAGGCCGAGCCAGACGCTGAGGCCCGCGGTGTGCTCGGCGATGCGCAGGAGCGTGTCCCAACTGCGCCGGCGGATGTCCGGCCACCAGACGCGGTCTTTGAGGCTGTAGCCCGAGATGGCCAGCTCGGGTGTGACGAGCAAGTGCACGCCCTCGGACTGCGCGGCGGCGATCGCCTCCCGCAGCCGCGCGGCATTCCCGGCGAAGTCCCCGATATTCACGGAGACCCCGGCTACACCGATTTTGACCAGACGCATGTGGGATACCTGTTCAGACAGTCGTCAACAATTTTGCCATATATGGCAATAGTCAACCAAGGTGGTGGCGATTTCTCGTTGGAGGGGTCGGCGATTGAATCGCTGCAATTAATCCGAATCGATGCGCACGTTCAGCCAGGTATACAGGTAGACCCATACATCTTTCGCCTGTGAAGAGCCCGCGAGAATCGCCGCGCGGACGATCCGCTTGTATTCATGCGGCTCGGGGTCGTCCGGGCCGCAGCCTTCGTGTGCGTCGAGAGCGGGCAGGAACGATTCGGGATCGTCCAGGCGCCAGATCTCTCCGTCGACCATGTCGTCATTACCCGCCGGTTCGAGCAGACCGGGATAGCGCCCAAGGTCGATGAGCCGTCCGGGCGTCCTTGCGGGGCCGAGCAATGTCGCGTTGCGCGCGAACTCGCGCGCCATCGGCGCGGGGCTTGTGCTGCGCAGTGTGCCGTAGACGAAGATCAGGTCGAGCATTGGGGGATCTTACCCCGCGAGCGGCTGAA
>CAYPNI010000016.1:0-17835 GCA_964411925.1 uncultured Nitrospirales bacterium | reverse complement strand
CCGTAGACGAAGATCAGGTCGAGCATTGGGGGATCTTACCCCGCGAGCGGCTGAATCCCCGCAGACAGGATGCCTGCGCCACCACGATCCGGTCACCACGAGCGGAGTGCCCGTGCCGCGGCTCGCGAGTCCGCTCGCCCTCCCATGCCGGGACAGGACGTATTCCTGAAGCCAGGCCGCGACGGTGTCCCAATGGCCGGGGGCGTACTGGCGCATTGGGAATGGCTCTTCGAATTGACGCTTGGTTTCCTGGACGACCGCAGCGCGCGGTTTAGTGCGATCTCGCGGGAACCAGGCCGCCGGATTCCAGGCGCTCCGCGAGAACGTCCGCGGCGAGCGCGTGGCCGCGGGCGCTCCAGTGCCAGTCGATGACGAAGAGCGGGCCTTCGGCGTCGGATGCGTGCCCGGCGAATTCCGGCACGAGATCGAAATAGGGAATGCCCTGCGCCGTGCAGAACGATTCGAGGATGCGCTGCGGCTTGTTCACGTCAATCTTCGCGCCGGGCCACTGCCGGAACGCCTGCCGCTGAAACTCGCGCTCGACCTGCATGATCCCGGGGACGGAAAAGACGGCGAACCGGGCGCCGGCGTCCCGCGCTGCGCGATCGATCGCCGCGAGATGCGCCTGGGTGGTCTCCCACGCCTCGTTCCACATCCGCGCATAATCGGCCGCGCGCGGCCCGTCCGCCTGTTCGCTGTCGATGTATTCGAGGAGCATCGATCCGACGACGAGATTCGGATCCATGCGCGGCATGAGCAGATAGCCTTGCGCGGCGCCGGGGGGACGACGCTGCGCGATTATTCGACGCACGGTCCGGTAGGCGACGCTCGCGTCCAACCAATTCGACGGCGCGGACTCGCTCACCCGTCTCGCCTGGTTCGCGAGCGCCGCGGCGACACGTTCCATGTCCGGGAGGTTGATGTTGTCGGGATCTGCGGTGCCGGCGTTCAATGCGTAAGGCCGGCCGAAGGCCTGAACCGAGTCCGGTCCGAAGATCAGCCTGGAGAGTTCCGCGGAATTGTTGTCCACGTCGTTGACGGCGTAGAAGCCCAAGAGCACCAGGTCGGGCTCGTATCGCAGCCCCTCCTCGATCAGGTACAGGTATTCCTGAATCGTGCCGTACCCGGAGACGCCCAGGTTCAATACCTCCACATCGCGGTCCTTCCATGTTCGTTCGAGCTGTTGAGCAAGGCAGTCCTCGAGCCGGACCTGCTGCGCCTCCATGAACGAATCGCCAAGAATCACCACCCGAAACTTCGAGCGCTTCCGATACGCGTGCTCGCGGTCGCGCAGACCGCGTGAGTTCGTCTCATAGGTGATGTCAGGCCCGTACTGCGGCGATAGCGTGCGAACGTTGGGCCGGAGTTCCCATCCTCGCGTGGGATGGGGCCTGCAGACGTCCAGCGTCACCGGGCCGATGGAGAGCGGCAAGTAGCTGTTTGCGTAATAGAGGCGCAGTCCGCCTTCGATCAGGGCAAGGCCGGCGACGCAGGATACGAGGACGAGAGCGAGGTTTTTCAGAAACGATTGGAATCGATTTTTCATCGCGATTGATGTCAATTGCGCGTTGCCCGCGAATTCAAACACAGGGGGCGCGCATCACGCAATGGGAGGAAGTGCGTGCGGGGCCGGTCCTCCCTGGCACCGAGCAGCGCGAACGGTCGTTCGATAAACGGCGACGGCAGCCCCTGAAATTCATCTCCGATCCGGGTCGTTTCGTTTGGAGAAGGTCACCTGGGTTTGCCCGTCCGGCCGGATTCGCATACAATTTACGCACGTGGCCTCCAGCGCCGGGCCCCAGGGGGCGGCCCGCAAGACTATCTCCGCGTGATTCGACAGGAGTGTCCGCATTGAAGGACGATTTCCGGGCGACGGAAGAACAGGAAGCCGAGGCCCGCGACTGGCAGGACTCGCTGGACGACTTCATTCGCCGCGAGACGCCCGAGCGCGTGCGCTACTTGTTGCGGATGTTGCAGACGCGCGCGCACACGAGCGGCATCCGCCTGCCCTTTTCCGCGAACACGCCCTACATCAACACCATCCCGGTGGAGGACCAGCCGCAGTATCCCGGCAACTACGAGCTCGAACGGCGGATCCGCGCGATCATCCGGTGGAACGCGATGGCGATGGTCGTGCGCGCGAACAAACACTCGGACGGCATCGGCGGGCACATCTCGACATACGCGTCCGCCGCGACGCTCTACGAGGTGGGGTTCAACCATTTCTTCCGCGGGCCGGAGCACGAATGCGGGGGCGACCTGATTTATTTCCAGGGTCACGCTTCGCCCGGCATCTATGCGCGGTCGTTTCTCGAAGGCCGGCTCACCGAGGCGCAACTGGAGAATTTCCGGCGTGAACTCGCGGACGGCGGCGGGCTCTCGTCCTACCCGCACCCGCGGCTGATGCCGGATTACTGGCAATTCCCGACGGTGTCGATGGGCCTCGGGCCGATCATGGCTATATATAACGCGCGGTTCAACCGGTACCTCGAAGATCGCGGGCTGATGGACACGTCGGACCAGAAGGTCTGGGCGTTTTTGGGCGACGGTGAGATCGACGAGCCCGAATGCCTCGGCTCGATCTCGCTGGCGGCGCGCGAGAAGCTCGATAACCTCATCTTCGTCGTCAACTGCAACCTGCAGCGGCTGGACGGACCGGTGCGCGGCAACGGCAAGATCATCCAGGAACTCGAATCGGCGTTTCGCGGCGCGGGATGGAACGTCATCAAGGTGATTTGGGGCAGCGACTGGGACCCGTTGCTCTCGCGGGACAAGGACGGCGCGCTCGTTCACCGCATGGGCGAAGTGGTGGACGGACAGTACCAGAAGTTTTCCGTCTCTTCGGGCGCTTACATCCGCGAGCAGTTCGCCAACGGCGATCCGCGCGTCGAGCAATTGCTCAAGCACCTCACGGACGAGCAGATGCAACGCCTTCGCCGCGGCGGACACGACACGGTGAAGGTTTATGCCGCATTTCACCAGGCCGTCAACCACCGCGGCTCGCCGACGGTGATCCTCGCCAAGACGATCAAGGGCTGGGGCCTGGGCGAATCCGGCGAGGGCAAGAACATCACTCACCAGCAGAAGAAGTTGAACGAGGACGAGTTGCGGGAATTCCGCACGCGCTTTGGCATCCCGATCGGCGACGAGGATGTGGCGTATGCGCCGTTCTACTCCCTGCCCGAGGACAGCGTGGAGCGCGAGTACCTGCTCGAGCGGCGCAAAAAACTCGGCGGCTCGGTGCCGTCGCGGCGGACGGGCTTCAAACCGATCGAAATGCCGAACGCGAAGATCTTCGAGCAGTTTGACGCCGGCAGCAAGGACCGCGCGGTCGCGACGACGATGGTCTACGTCCAGATTCTGACGGACCTGCTCTCAGACAAAAACGTCGGCAAGCTTGTCGTGCCGATTATTCCGGACGAAGGGCGGACGTTCGGCATGGAGGGATTGTTCCGCAAGGTCGGCATTTATTCGCATGTCGGCCAGCTATACGATCCGGTCGATCGGGATAACTTGCTGTATTACAAGGAAGCCGAGGACGGGCAAATTCTCGAGGAGGGCATCACGGAGGCGGGCGCGATGTCGTCGTTTGTCGCCGCGGGCACGGCCTACAGCACGCACGGCGTCAACACGATCCCGTTCTTCGCGTATTACTCGATGTTCGGGTTCCAACGGATCGGCGACCTCGTCTGGGCCGCGGGGGACATGATGTGCAAGGGCTTCCTCGTGGGAGCGACGGCGGGACGAACGACGCTGGCGGGCGAGGGTCTTCAGCACCAGGACGGTCACAGCCACCTGATCGCGTGGACGGTGCCCAACGTTCACGCGTATGACCCCGCGTTCGCGTATGAGCTGGCCGCCATCGTCCACGACGGGCTCCGGCGGATGTACGTCGAGAATCTGGACGGGTTCTATTACCTCACGGTCGAGAACGATAAATACCTGATGCCTGCCCGGCCCAAACACGTCACGACCGAATCGATTTTGAAGGGGCTGTACAAGTTCAAGGCCTCCGAAAAGACTGACGGCCCGCGCGCGCATTTGTGGGGCAGCGGCGCGATCGTGAACGAAGCGCTGAAAGCGCAGTCGATGCTCGCGGAGTACGGAGTCGCGGCGGATGTCTGGAGCGTCACGAGTTACAAGGAGCTTTACGTGGATGGGCTGGCGTGCGACCGGCACAATCTGTTGCAGCCCGGCAAACCCAGGCGGCCGTACGTCACCGAATGCTTCGATGGCGAGGAGGGCGTGATCGTCGCGGCGTCGGACTACGTCAAGGCGTTGCCGAACGCGATCGCAAAATGGGCGCCGTTGCCGATGTTGTGCCTCGGTACGGACGGATTCGGGCTGAGCGAAGACCGGGCGAGCCTGCGCGACCATTTCGAAGTGGATGCGCGGTTCATCGCGCTGGGGGCATTGTCCGCGCTTGCGCGGGAAAAACTCATCGACGAGAAGGCCGTGAAACAGGCCATCAAGGATTTCGACATCGATCCGGCCAAGTCGGACCCGTATACCCACCACGGCAAACCGGTCTCGGCCGGCGGGAGCAAATAGCCGATATGAACTTCACGCTGCCTGAACTCGGAGAGAATGTCGATTCCGGCACGGTGACTGCCGTACTCGTCTCGAAGGGCGACGCGATCCGGAAAGACCAGACCGTCGTGCAACTCGAAACGGACAAGGCCGTGGTGGACATCCCCAGCCCGCAAGAGGGCGTAGTGAGCGAGGTCCGCGCGAAGGTCGGCGATACACTGAAGGTCGGCGACGTGATCATCGTGCTCGACAAGGGCACGTCAGGCGGCGAGAAGAAGGCTGACGAGAAACCCAAGGCCGTCGAGAAGGAGGCCAAGGCGCCGGAACCGCCCAAGCGCGTCGAGCAGAAGCCCACCGAGTCCCCGGCGCCGAAGCAGGTCGCGCCCGAGTCCGAGCCGCCGGAAAAGGAACCGGAACCGGCGCGCGCGGAAGCGCCTGTCCAGGCGGAGCCCAAGCAACCGCCCGCGGAAGAAGCGCGGGAACCACGCCCGTCGGGGAGCGTGCGGGCGGCGCCGTCGGTGCGCAAACTCGCGCGGGAAATCGGCATCGACATTGGCGCCGTGCCCGCGTCGAGCGCGGGCGCGGCGATCTCGGCGGACGACGTGAAGGCCTATGCGCGCACGCTGCGCGGCAGTGGCGGCAGCGGCGCGGCGGGCGAGGCGATTGTCCCGCGGCGCGCGACGGACGCGGGCGGACTGCCGAACTTCGAGCGGTGGGGCGCGGTGACGCGCGAGAAAATGAGCACGGTGCGGCGCCTGACGGCCGAGAGCATGACACGGTCATGGGGTGCGGTGCCGCATGTGACGCAGAACGACAAGGCGGACATCACAGAATTGGAAAAGTTTCGCAAGGAGCATTCCAAGGCGGCGGAACGCGAAGGCGGCAAACTGACCGTGACGGCGATCCTGGTGCGCGTGGTCGCCGAAGGGCTGAAAAAATTCCCGCAGTTCAACACGAGCGTGGACGCGGCGCACTCGGAGATCATCTACAAGCAGTACTACAACGTCGGCGTGGCGGTGGACACGGACTGGGGCCTGCTGGTGCCGTCGATCAAGAACGCGGACCGCAAGGGGCTGTACGAGATCGCCTCGGAACTGGCGGACCTCTCGGCGCGCGCGCGCCAGCGCAAGACGACGCTGGACGAGTTGCAGGGCAGTTGTTTTACGATTACGAACCTCGGCGGCATCGGCGGGACATCGTTCAGCCCGATCGTCAACCTGCCGGAGGTCGCCATCCTCGGCGTGTCGCGTGCGCAGGTCGAGCCGGTATACATCGACGGCGAGTTCGTCGCTCGCACGATGATGCCGGTCTCGCTGAGTTACGACCATCGCGTCATCGACGGTGCGGACGCGGCGCGGTTCGCGCGGTGGATCTGCAGCGTGCTCGAGCAACCGCTGACGATTCTCCTGGACTGATCGATGGCCGACACGAAGGTCTCGACGAAGCTTTGCGTGCTTGGCGGCGGGCCGGCGGGGTATGCGGCGGCGTTTCGCGCGGCGGATCTGGGCGTCCAGACGACGCTCGTGGACACGGACAAGAACCCCGGCGGTACATGTCTCTACCGCGGCTGCATCCCGTCGAAAGCGTTGTTGCACGTCGCGCGGATGATTTTTGAGGCGCGGGAAGCCGGGCATTTCGGCGTGCATTTCGGCGCGCCGAAGATCGACGTCGATCGCGTGCGCGCGGCGACGAGCGAAGTCGTCGGCAAGATGACCGGCGGCACGGGGATGCTGGTCAAGGCACGGAAGATTGACTTCATCCAGGGCCGCGGCAGCTTTCTGGACTCGAACTCGCTGCAGGTGATTGCGGCGGACGGCCGCACCGTGGTCGTCGAGTATGAGAAGTGCATTCTGGCGACGGGATCGCGCCCGACGGTCATCCCAAATCTCATGCCCGAATCCGACCGCATCATGACGTCCACGGACGCGCTCGAATTGCCGGACGTGCCGCCGCGGTTGCTCGTGATCGGCGGCGGCTACATCGGCCTGGAACTCGCCACGGTGTATGCCGCGCTCGGTTCGCGCGTGACGGTGGTCGAGATGACCAAGACGCTGCTGCCCGGCGCGGACCGCGACCTGGTCAAGCCGCTGGCGGCGCGGATGGAGTCGATCTGCGAGTCGATCCTGCTGGAGACCAAAGTGGTCGACGCGCGCGCCGAAGAGAAGGAAATCCGGGTCGTCATCGAGAACGCGAACCGCGACCAGAGCAAAGCGACCTTCGACCGCATGCTGGTCGCCGTGGGCCGCCGCCCGAACTCCTCCGGGATCGGGCTGGACAAGACCGAGGCCGTCGTAAATGCGCAGGGATTCGTCGAGGTGGACTCGTCGATGCGCACGGCGGACGCGGCGATCCTGGCGATCGGCGATCTTGTCGGCCAGCCGATGCTCGCGCACAAGGGTACGCGCGAGGGCATCGTCGCGGCGGAGGTCGTCGCGGGTCAGCGCTCCGCGTTTGACGTGCAATGCATTCCGGCAGTGGTCTACACCGATCCGGAGATTGCCTGGGTCGGCCTGACGGAGACGGAGGCGAAGGATCGCGGCATCGAGGTCGAGGTCGCGCGATACCCGTGGGCCGCGTCGGGCCGGGCGACGACGTTCAACCGGGGCGACGGCGTCACCAAATTGCTGGTCGAGCCGGACTCACACCGAATTCTCGGTATGGGTATCGCCGGCGTCGGCGCGGGAGAACTGATCGCGGAGGGCGCGCTCGCCATCGAAATGGGCTGTGTCGCGTCCGATCTTGCGCTGACGATTCATCCTCACCCAACGCTCAGCGAGACGTTGATGGAATCGGGTGAGCTGGTCCACGGGCCTTCGACTCACCTCTATCGGCCGAAAAAGGCCGCCTCCTAGCTAAATGTCTCGAAATGAGGCACAATACCGGGTGGTAAGAGGCGGAATTTGGTGTGAATTGGCGTTGGATCGGCATAGCGGCCGTCGTGTCGGCCGCCGCGAGTTACTCCGCGTTTGCGGATGAGACGGACCAGTTTCTTACGTGGGACGTCGAACTCGCGGACTCCGCGGACGCGATCAACGAATACCTGAACGGAGAACTGCGCGGTTTCATCGCGTATCGCGACAACGCAATCGAGCCGCCGTGCGATTGCGACTCGCTCGGCCTCGGTTTTTTCGATTACATCTTCAAGGGGCGGATGACGGCGCGGTTCAAGGAGTTCATCCGCACGAGCGAGGCCGTCGAAGTGTATCCGGCGCGGACGGTGTCGAACGTCGAATACAACCGGATGAGTATTTACGAAGGGCTGTCGTTTCCTTTTATCCTGCCGATGGCGCCGACGCTGCGCGTGGGCGAGGTGTATCTCGGGGACGACAAGTTCGGGCATCTGCTGGGATTCGGCAAGCGGTACTACCGCAAGTATCTGCGGTACCTGGACGAAGGGCTGAGCGAGGACGAGGCGATCGTTCGAGTCATCCGGTGGGGCGTCATGTCCGAGAACACGGTGGTCGGGGCGGGGATCGACGGGATTTTTTCTCACGCCGATCTCGAGGCGAACTACCAGGGGATGTTGCTCGCGCGCCACATGTGCCACGGCGATTCGCCGTACATCGGACGGGGTGACGACGGCCGCTGGTTTCTCGCGCGCACGATCGACATTCGCGACTATGTAAATCCCTACTTCGACGAATCGTATAACGTGCCGCATTTCTGGGGACGGCGCCGCGAACTCGTCCTCGCGATCATCCGCGAACAGTACGCGCACCGAACGGACCATCCGCTCGTCATCGAGCGCTTTATGGGATATGCGTCGAGCGCGCCGAGTCCGTCGGTCCAGCTCGTCCGCGACTATTTCCTCGAGCGCGGCGTCTCACCCCAACGCGACCAGGTGTTCAGTGCGCTCGACCTGCCGCCAAACTACCCGATCACGCTGCTGGCGGGCTTTCCCGTCCCCTAGCCTCTCGACGGGGCCGAATCGGGCATGACGTTGCGCGGAACGGAAGTCCCCGCGCGCTTTGCTTCGGCATAGTTCAAGCGGTATGGTTGTTGTTCCCAAAAACAACCTATCGGGGCCCGTTCCACCCCGACGCCGAAGGAGGATCGTCATGACATCCATTTCCAAGGGGCTTACGGCTGGTGCCACATTCGCGCTCGCGGCGCTCGTCGCCGTGGGTCTCGCGGGCGGCCGCGCAGTGCAGGCGGAAGACGCGGGCGCGATCACGAAAGCGGTCTGCGTGCTCGCGCCGACCGAAGGCAGCACGGTGAACGGTACGGTCACGTTTACGAAACAAGCCGACGGCGTGCTCATCGAAGCGCACATCATGGGCCTCAAGCCCAACGCCAAGCACGGGTTCCACATTCACGAGTTTGGCGACGTCTCGAAACCCGACGGCACAGGCGCGGGCGGCCACTTCAATCCCGCCGGCCACGAACATGGCGCGCCCGACGCGGAGAAGCGCCACGCGGGTGACCTCGGGAATCTCGAAGCCGACGCGAGCGGCCATGCGATGTACAAGCGGGTCGATAAAACGATCGAACTGAACGGCGCGAGCTGTATCCTGGGCCGCGGCCTCATCGTCCACGCGGGCACGGACGACCTGAAGACGCAGCCGACGGGCGATGCCGGCGCGCGCGCGGCGCAGGGCGTCATCGGCGTCGCGAAGCCGTAACTCTCGCGATACGTTCGGGTCAAACGGTAGCAACCGTCCATCAACCAAGGAGCAGCACCTATGGCGTTTACACTTCCCGCACTCGGATTCCCCACGAACGCGCTCGAGCCGCACATCGACGCGAAAACGATGGAAATCCACCACGGCAAGCACCACCAGGCCTACGTGGACAAACTCAACGCGGCGCTCGAGGGCGTCAACATCGGCAACAAGTCGGTGGAGGACATTCTCAAGGACCTGAGCGTGGTCCCGGCGGACAAGAAGCAGGCCGTGATTAACAACGGCGGCGGGCACGCGAACCATTCGCTGTTTTGGAAGACGCTGGCGCCGGGCGGCGCGAAGGCGCCCGAGGGGCCGCTCGCGGACGCGATCAAGGCGTATGGCGGCTTCGACAAGCTCAAGACGGACATGGAAACGGCCGGCGCGAACCGGTTCGGCAGCGGTTGGTCGTGGCTGGTGCTGGACAAGGGCAAGCTCGCGGTCATCAGCACGGGAAACCAGGATTCGCCATTGATGAACGGACAGACGCCGGTGTTCGGCATCGACGTGTGGGAACACGCGTACTACCTGAACTACCAGAACCGCCGGCCGGATTACATGAAGGCGATCTGGAACGTCGTGAACTGGACCGCGGTCGGCCAGATCTTCAGCAAGGCGAAGTAACGTCTCGATCGGTCGAAATTATCACGGGCAGCCTCGTTCGCGGGGCTGCCCGTTTTTTTTCATTGCATCGTCGTGACAATGGCGACGAGCTGACAGGCTGTTCCATCGTTTATCTGAGCGGAGCGAAGGATGACCCGTTGGGCCGGGTTGGCCCTCACGTTTGGTGGCGCAGGCTTCCAGCCTGCGGGGGTTCAGCCGAACGCGAGGATGCCAGGGTTCTCCAGTGAGGAGATTGCTTCGTCGCAAACCCCGCTCCTCGCAATGACGGGGTTTGGCGGGCCGGCTCGCGAGTACGCTCGCCCTCCCAACGCCGGATGTGGGCACGTTCGTCATGCCGCCGAATTTCTTTTACAAAGGTTTTACATCTTTTTGCGCCGATCTGACCCGTATAATCGGGATCGCCGGTACCGTGGATTCAGCAATGGACCACGGTGGTCTGTTGACCCTACAGGTCGCCTGACCGAGATCGGAGGTTGTGATGAATACGCGATGGTTTTCGAGAATGGGTTGCGCGGTCGCCGCGGCGGCGGCTCCGCTATTGTCGCTGGGCGCGCAGGCCGAGCCCGTGCGCATCGAGGCGGACATGGCGCAGCCCTACGTGCTGGCCGGGGCGCCGCAGAAGGGCTATCTGCGCGTAACGCTGCGCGGGCTGCGGCCCGCGGAGACGACGGCGCGGCCGCCGGTCAATCTCGCGATTGTGCTGGACAAATCCGGCAGCATGACGGGCGAGAAAATCGATCACGCAAGGCAAGCGGCGATTCGCGCGCTGAGTATGCTGGGCCCGAACGACGTGGTCTCGGTGGTGACGTATGACGACACCGTGCACGTGCTGGTGCCGGCAACGAAACTGGACGATCGCGAGTACATCTACACCCAGATCAGTCAGATCCAGGCGGGCGGAAGCACGGCGCTGTTTGCCGGAGTGAGCAAAGGCGCCGCGGAGGTCCGCAAATTTCTCGATGCGAACCACGTGAACCGCGTGATCCTGTTGTCCGACGGCCTGGCGAACGTCGGGCCGAGTTCGCCGGGCGACCTCGCGGAACTGGGCACGTCGCTCGGGCGCGAGGGCATCGCCGTCACGACGATCGGTCTGGGCCTGGACTACAACGAGGACCTGATGACCAAGCTCGCGCAGGCGAGCGACGGCAACCACACGTTTGCCGAGGCGCCGGGCGATCTGGAGCGCGCGTTCGCGCGCGAATTCGGCGACGTGCTGTCGGTCGTCGCGCAGGACGTGGACGTGGTCATCGAGTGCGCGGACGGCGTGCGCCCGGTGCGTGTGCTCGGCCGGGACGCGAACATTGTCGGCCAGCGGGTGGTCACGTCGATGAACCAGCTATACGGCGACCAGGAGAAATACGTCTTCGTTGAGGTCGAATTGCCCAAGACCGACGAAGTGAAACAGACGGACTTCGCGGTCGCGACGGCGCGGGTGAATTACAACGATACCGTGACGCGCCAAGCTGCGTCCGGCGACGCCCGGGCGGTCGTGCAGTTCACCAGCTCACCTGAAACGGTCGAGCGGAGCACGAACGCGCCGGTGATGGCGTCGGTGGTGGAACAAATTGCCGTGAGCGAGAACGTGCGCGCGCTGCAATTGCGCGACGAGGGCAAACTGGACGAGGCCCGGCAAGTGCTCACTTCGAATACCCTATTCCTGATGGACAACGCGGCGAAATACCGCAGCGATCGGCTGAAAGACTACGCCGAATCGAACGAGGCGCAGGCGCAGAGCGTCGACAAGGAAGAGGAATGGAAGGTGCAGCGCAAAGTGATGCGCGAGGAACAGTTCCAGAAGACCAACCAGGTGGACAACACGTCCAGCCGGCCCTGAGGTGAAGTGAAACCGCGGCTCGCCATTGTGTTCTTGATCATCGTGCTCGCGCCCCTGGCCCTTGTCGGATGGCTGGGGGCGCGATTCGCGCGTTCGGAACAGGAAATGATCGCGCACCGGTTCGAGCAGATTGCGGCGGACCGGTTGCGCGAAATCGACGGGGACATCGCGCGCGTGCTCGCCGAGCGCGGACGCGCGCTGGCGTCGGCGATTCAAGACGCGGGCAACGATCCCGGGGCATTGCGCGTGCGTTCGAACGAGTCGCCCATCGCGACGCAGTTTTTCCTGTTGGACGGAGACGGTCAATTGGCTTACCCGAGCCCCTTCTCGGAGCTGTCGCGGAGCGAGGACCAGTTTCTGTTGCGCACGGCCGACTTGTGGCTGCGCGGGGACATCGCCGCTGCGGCAGGCAGCGAATCGCCCGGCAAGGGCGGCGCTGCGCAGGGCTGGTTCGCGTGGCATTGGAGCGATGGGCTGCATGTGGCCCTGTGGCGGCGCGACGCTTCGGGAATCGTCGCCGGCGCTGAATTGAACCGGCCCCGGCTGACCGCGGACCTGATCGATGCGCTGCCGGATACCGCGGATGGCACCGCGGGCGCCCGGTATGTGCTCGTCGATTCCGGCGGGCGGCCGATCTACGCTTGGGGCTCGGCGGGAGCGCCGTCGCCAGACGCGCGTCCGCTGGCGACGCTGGCGCTCAGCGCGCCGCTGACGTCGTGGCATCTCGAATACTACCCGGATGCGGCGTATTTCTCCGGAGTACCGGGGCGCGGGCTGATGTTCAACATCGCCGCGGGGCTGCTGTTGTTCGTGGCGATGACGGTCGTGCTCGCGCTCTACTTCTACCGCGAGCAATCACGCGAGGCGCGCGAGGCGCGGCAACGCGTGACGTTTACGAACCAGGTGTCGCACGAACTCAAGACGCCGCTCACCAACATACGGATGTATGCGGAATTGCTGGAAGAGCAGACGGAAGACTCCAACGAACAGGCGCGGAAGTATCTCGACGTGATCCTGTCGGAGAGCCAGCGGCTGAGCCGGCTCATCGGCAACGTGTTGACGTTTGGCCGGAGCAGCCGCAACGCCCTGTCGGTTCATCCCACGCAGGGCGTGATCGACGACGCGATTCGCGCCGTTTGCGAACATTTCGGGCCGGCGCTCGCGCGGTGCGGCATCGAAACGCGGTTCGACGGCAACGCACGAGAGGAAGCGTGGTTCGATCGCGACGCGCTCGAACAGATCCTCGGAAATCTGCTGAGCAACGTCGAAAAATACGCGCGCGGTGCGACTGAAGTACGCATCGACAGCCGCCGCGAGAACGAAATCGCGGTCATTACGGTCGCCGACGACGGCCCGGGCGTATCGCCGCGCGAGCGCGACCGGATCTTCGAGCCGTTTCACCGCGCGACCGACAAACTGACCGATGGCGTGGCGGGCGCGGGCATCGGCCTGACGATCGCGCGCGAGCTGGCGCGGCTGCACGGCGGCGACGTGACGCTCGAGCCGTCCGATCGCGGCGCGCGCTTCAAAGTCGTCATCGCGCTACGGCGCGCGGAGCCGCGGCCGTGAAGGTCCTTGTCGCCGAGGACGACGCGCACATCCGCGCGGGGCTGGTCGACTTGCTGGAACGCGAGGGTTATCGCACCGTGGCCGCCGCGACGGGCGCCGAAGCGATGGACGCGTTCGCGCGCGAGATGCCCGACTTCGTCTGCCTGGACATCATGATGCCGGACGTGGACGGCTATGACGTGTGCCGGCGCATCCGGCGGCACAACGCGGGCGTGCCGATTATTTTCATCAGCGCGAAGTCGGAAGAGATAGACCGCGTGGTCGGGCTGGAACTCGGCGCGGACGACTTCATCACGAAGCCGTTCGGCGTGCGCGAGGTCGTCGCGCGGATTCGCGCGGTCACTCGGCGATGCCTGAACGCGCGCGGCGAATCGCGCCTGGGCCCGCCGTTCCGCATGGCCGACCTGGAGGTGGTACCGGCGGAACTGCGCGCGCGGCGCGGCGGCGCCACCATCGAACTGAGTCTGCGCGACGTGTCGATCCTCACGCTGCTGCATCAGCATCGGGGCGAGGTCGTCACGCGCGACGCGTTCTTCAACGAGTGTTGGGGGCTCGACCACATGCCCAACAGCCGCACGCTCGACCAGCACATCTCGCAACTGCGCAAACGCATCGAGCGCGACCCGAAGCGTCCGGCGATCATCCGGACCGTGCACGGCGCGGGTTATCGGTACGACCAGTAGTTCACTTACCGATGGCCTATTGCCTGCTCATGGTCGATCGCCGGTCCGTCCTGGGCTCGTGGCCGGCTTCGACAGGACCTGTCTGACAAGCAGCGCGAGATCCGATATGGCAAAAGGCTTTTGCAACAGTGCGCAATTGCCATCCTTTAGGCCCTGTCGTATCACATCATCTTCCGCATAGCCGGACATGTAGATCACTTTCAGTCCAGGCCGCAACCTGGAGAGGCGAGCGTACAGGGCGACACCCGAGACTTTTGGCATCACAACATCTGTCACAAGCAGGTCGATCGTTCCGCTGAATCCAATCGCGATCAGTAGCGCCTGTTCGCCGTTTTCTGCTTCGATCACCGTATATCCGCACGATCGCATCACGCGCGCAGCCAACGCGCGAACACTGTGGTCATCTTCAACAAGCAAAAGAGTCTCGCTGCCTACCGTGAGCGAGGCCATCGCGGTCGAGCCTCGCGCGGCGGGCCGTTGATCGTTGGTTGCGGGGAGGTATACCTGGAACGTGGTGCCGTTGCCCACTTGGCTCTCGACGAGGATGTGTCCGCCGGCCTGGGTGACAATGCCGTGCGCCGTGGCGAGCCCGAGACCAGTGCCTTTCCCTTCGGCTTTTGTCGTGTAGAACGGCTCGAAGATGCGCTCGACGACCTCGGCGGGCATTCCCGCTCCCGTGTCTGACACGGAAAACATGACGTATTCGCCCGATCGCATTCTGGGATAAACGCTGGCAATCGAATCATCTACATGAACGTTTCTTGTCTCGATCGTGATACGGCCTTGTTTCCCGATCGCGTCGCGACTGTTCACCACGAGGTTTATCAGCACCTGTTCCAACTGGCCGGCGTCGGCATGAATCATCTTGATCGAGTCCGACAATTCGGTATTGATTTCGATGTTTTCCCCAACGAGACGTTTGAGCATCGATCGCGCGTCGTTGATGAGCTGGTTCAAGTCAACTACGGTAGGCGCCAGCACACGGCGCCGGCTAAAAGCCAGGAGCTGGCGAGTGAGCGATGTGGCGCGGTCGCCCGCGCTCGTCATCTCACTGATGAGTTCCCTGGCGTGCGGATCGAGGTCGGCAGATCGCATTAACAAGTCGCCGTACCCGGTAATCACTGTAAGCAGATTGTTGAAGTCGTGGGCTACGCCCGCTGCCAACTGGCCCAACGCCTCGAGTTTTTGATTCTGCGTTGCTTGTCCTGCCAACAGCGAGCGTTCGATCCCTACTGCGATCGTGTTCGAAAT
This sequence comes from uncultured Nitrospirales bacterium, assembly GCA_964411925.1. GTDB lineage: Bacteria > Hydrogenedentota > Hydrogenedentia > Hydrogenedentales > VFKU01. Next base: position 2,683 of record CAYPNI010000016.1, on the reverse strand, counting down.
TGCTCCTAACGCGCCGAGAACCGCGGGCGAGAACTCGCGTCGCGAAAACATCCCCATGACGCCAACGACACGCTCGGACACCATCAGCGGATAACCCGCAAACGCGACCATGTGTTCGCGCCGCGCCCACTCCGGATCCGAGATGTTTGGGTCCATCAGTACGTTGTTCGTAAGATGAGGTGTGCGGTCACGCGCAATACGCCCGATCTTCAACTCTCCGACCGGGATCTTTGCGTGGCGACCGTCGAGGTGTGTGTATTGTCCCGCGCTCGCACGCAGCAACAGCTGGTCTCCGCCGGGCCCCAACGTCCAGATCCGCGCGAACGCCGCCTTTAGATGGCGCACCAGGGATGCGGCGCAAATGTTCAGCATGCCTTCGACGGTCAAGGATTGCGCGACTGCGAGTGCTACGTCCGCGCTCAACGATGCCAACGCGCCGTGTCTCTCGCCTGTCACGTCGCGGAAGATGGTGACAACGCCCGATTCGAATCGTTCGCGGGAAGTCGCGAGGCGGATCAGTGTCGCGTCGACGGGCAGTTGCTTTTCGAGACGATCCAAGAGCCACGTATCGTCAGCGAGGCGAACCGTGGGGCCTTCGACAGACGCCTGGATGGGCAAACGTTCACCGGTCGTGCGCGAAACGAAGCGTACCACGTCGTCGATGCACCGGCCCATAGCGCATTCCCGCTTCCACGACGTTATTGCTTCGGCGCCCTCGTTGAACAGTGTGATGAGTCCCTTCTCGTCCGCGGCGACGACGGCGTCGTTCGTATCCTGGATCGCCCGCGTGAACCAGCGTTCCACCCCTCGCGCGCGCTGCTCCGCACGATGCTTGAACAACGCCATCTCGATGTTGGCTCCCAGTTCCCGCTCGTTGAAGGGTTTGACGATGTAGGCGAAGGGGTCGGTAATCGCCGCGCGCTCGAGCGTACGATTGTCGGTATACGCGGTCACGTAGATCACGGGTACTTCCATCCGCCTTTTGATTTCGGTGGCCGCCTCGATGCCGTCCAATTCCCCCTTGAGTACGATATCCATCAGGATAAGCTCGGGGGCGGTGGATTCGGCGAGTTCGATCGCTTCCAGCCCGGACGAGGCGATCGCAACTACGTTGTAGCCGAGCTTGAGAAGTCTCGATTCGAGTTCCCGCGCAATGATGACCTCATCATCGACGATCAGAATCCGTGAAGGCGTCATGCTCAGCTCCGATCCTTGTATCGAATTTCCGAGAACACGACTCGAAATTCCGTCCCGTTTTCGCTCGTCATGTGCACTTGTCCCTCAAGTTGGCGTGCGAGGTCGTTCACAAGTTTCAATCCCAGTGACTTGCTGTTTCGCCAATCCAATCCGGAAGGCATACCCCGGCCGTCGTCGCGTACGCCAAGCTCGATTCTGTCGCCTACGGCCCGCATGTGAACGGTGATCGTCCCCGATTCCCGGCCGGCGAACGCGTGCTTGAGCGCGTTTGAGACGAGTTCGTTTACGATGAGGCCGCACGGAATCGCGGTATCGATGTCCAGTGAAATTTCGTCGATTTGCATTTGCAGCGACACGACCTCGCGATTAATACCGAACGTTGCGAAGACGTCCGTCACAAGATCGAGCACGTAGTCACCCACGTCGAGCCGGACCAATCCCGGGGATCGATACAGCTTTTCGTGCACTAGCGCAATGGATTTCACGCGGGTTTGGCTCTCTAACAGTATCGCGGCGAGCTGGGCATCGTCGGCGTGCGTCGATTGCAGATACAACAGCGACGAAATGACCTGCAGATTGTTCTTGATCCGATGATGGATCTCGCGAAGGTAAGTTTCGCGGGCGGCACGGGTCTCGTCTTCGAGTGCCTTGCGCTCCGTCGCATCGCGTACGACACCCATCACGAGGGATCCGGCGGAGTCTCCCAGCGGACTCAACATGATGTCCACGGGGAACTCTGAACCGTCTTTGCGTCGGCCGAAGAGATCGCGGCCCGCGCCCATCGTCCGAATGCGGGGAGCGCCCACGTAAGCCATCCGGTGTGCGACGTGTTTCGGCGCGAATCGCTCCGGCACCAGTACTTCGACAAGGCTACCCACGAGTTCATTGCGTGCGAATCCAAACATCTGGTGTGCCTGGGCATTCGCCTTGACGATGATCCCCGCGCGGTCGACCAAGACTACGGCATCAGGCGCGAACTCGAAAATGCGGAAGAGAATCTCAGAGCTACGCGCGACGTCGCTGGGGTCCAAGGGCGTGGAGTCGTCCGAGTTCTTCCCCCCGCTCGTCTCCCGCATTCTCGTCCCCGCGCTCGCCGCTGCGCCTGCCGCGCTGATGACATGCATGAAAGATCAGTGGCGACACGCCAGTATAAACTGGGGACGCATCGTAGCAAACTATCGTAACTGGACGATTTTGGAACGGTGGATCGTGCCGAGGAGTTTGGGGCGAAAGCGTCAAGAGATTCTGTTTTCAGTTGCGTTCCCGGACTCTCGCGTCGGCGTCATGGGCCTGACAATCTACGTCTCGGCAATCGGATGAGGTCGCCCGTTGAATTCACCCTGCGTGACCGGTTTCTCGACGTGTGCTGCGGCCTCGACGATATGCCCAACAGCCGCACGCTCGACCAGCACATCTCGCAACTGCGCAAACGCATCGAGCGCGACCCGAAGCGTCCGGCGATCATCCGGACCGTGCACGGCGCGGG
>CAYPNI010000015.1:49482-51259 GCA_964411925.1 uncultured Nitrospirales bacterium | reverse complement strand
AGGGGACGTATCCATTGCCCGAGGCGCAGGTGGACCGGTTCCTGTTCAAGCTCATCGTGGATTACCCGACACGCAGCGACCTGATGGAGATCCTCGACCGCACGACGCGGCGCGAGACGCCGTCGGTGCAGCCGGTGATGAAGGGCGAGGAAGTGAGCGAGTGGCGCGCGTTCGTGCGCGAGGTGGTCGCGGCGCCGCGCGTGACGGAGTATGCCGTGCGGCTGGTGCTCGCGACGCAACCGGGCGGCGGCGACGCGACTGAACTCGTGCGCAAGTACGTGCGGTTCGGGTCGAGCCCGCGCGGCGCACAGGCGCTGTTGCTCGCGGGGAAAGTCGCCGCGCTGCGGGACGGCCGGTACAACGTGAGTTTCGCGGACATCCGCGGCGCGGCGCTGTCGGCGCTGCGACATCGCGTGCTGCTGAATTTCGAGGCGGACGCGGACGGCGTGACGGCGGATGCCGTGGTGGAGGATTTGTTGAGCAAGGTGGAGGAGGCGGCGAAGGTTGCGTGAGGGACGTTGGAAACGCGGAGGGCGTGAAGCTGCGGCGTTCCCGCCCGACACGGTCTCAATTGTCATCCCCGCGAAGGCGGGGATCTCGCGGACCGGTCGGGTGCGTCTCGCGAAGAGATTCCCGCCTTCGCGGGAATGACAAGGTGGGGCGGGCCTGGTTGTTGGCGCTTGCGGTTACGGTTGCGATCGCAATGACGGTATCGATGACGATGACGATGACGATGAAGATGACGACGACGACGATGATGATGAAGATGACGATGACGATGATGGTGATGATGAAGATGACGACGACGGGCACGGGCACGATTTAGTAATGAGTGTTGAGTCGGATCAGAAAACAGGATTGCTGGATCCGGGTTTCCTGCGGAAACTGGATCGGTTGTCGATTGCCGTGAAGCGGGTGCGGCCCGGGGTGCTCAAGGGCGAGCGGAGGAGTTCGCGACGGGGGACGAGCATCGATTTTGCCGATTACCGCGACTATGTGCAGGGGGACGACCTGCGGCATGTCGATTGGAACCTGTACGGGCGGCTGGACGAGCTGTACCTGAAGCTGTTCGAGGAACGCGAGGACCTAACGCTGCATCTGATGATCGACGCGAGCAAGTCGATGGGGTTCGGCACGCCGCACAAGCTCGCGTTCGCGCAGCGGCTCGCGGCGGCGCTGGGCTACATCGCGTTGTCCGGCAGCGAGCGCGTGTCGGTCGAGGCGTTTGCGGGCGAGGAGTCCCGCAGGATTCCGCCCGTGCGCGGGAAGAACAGCGTGCCGCGCCTGTTCGAGTTTCTGGCGTCGATCGAGGCGGACGGGCGCACGGACCTGGAGGGATCGGGCCGGGCGTACCTCGGCCGGAACAAGTCGAAGGGCGTTGCGGTGATTTTCTCCGACTTTTTTGACGAGGCCGGGTTCGAGGGCGTGTTGCGCAGGTTGCAGCAGTCGCGATCGGACGTGTACGCCGTGCAGATCCTCGCGCCGGAGGAGATCGACCCGAAGCTGACCGGCGACTTGAAGCTGGTGGACAGCGAGACGGGGAACTTCGCGGAGATTTCGGCGACGCGCGTGTTGTTCCGGCGGTACAAGAAGAACCGCGAAGGGTTCGTGGAGTCCGTGCGGAGGTATTGCACCGCGCGCGGGATTGGGTACGTGTTCGCGTCGAGCGACGCGCCGATCGAGCATCTGACGTTGCAGATGTTCCGCCGGATCGGGGTGGTGCGATGACGATGTTGGCGTTTTCGTGCGTGCGGACGGGGAGATTCTTCGCTTCGCT
>CAYPNI010000015.1:34811-49382 GCA_964411925.1 uncultured Nitrospirales bacterium | reverse complement strand
CAGAATGACAGGAGGGGGCGATGTCGTTGGTCGCGGCACAGGCCTAAGCTGGACTTCGCTCAGGCCCGCCACCCGCACGTGGGGGAGATTTTCCCCTTCGTGCCGCAGGGTCAGAATGACAGGAGGGGGCGATGTCGTTGGTCGCGGCACAGGCCTAAGCTGGACTGCGCTTAGGCCTGCCGCACTCCTAAGGAACCGCGCATGAGTGGGTGGCTGTCGAACGCGTTTCTGGCGCCGGCGGGGCTGTGGTTTCTGGCGCTGCTGGTCCCGGTCGTACTGCTCTACATTCTCAAGCTGCGGCGCACGGAGATCGTGATTCCGAGTACGCTGCTGTGGCTGAAGAGTCTTCACGATCTGACGGCGAACGCGCCGTTTCAAAAACTACGCAGCAACATCCTGTTGTTCCTGCAACTGCTCATCCTCGCGCTGGCCGCGTTCGCGCTCGCGCGGCCGTTCCTGGAATCGCGCAACGTATCCGGGTCGAACATCGCGCTCGTCATCGATCGGTCCGCGAGCATGCAGGCGCGCGAGGGCGAGCAGACGCGGCAGCAGATCGCCGTGGACGAGGCGCTGGCGATGGTGGACGGCATGGCGGGCGGGGACCGCATGATGGTCGTGAGTTTCGCGGAAAGCGCGGAAGTGTTGTGCGAACTCACGGACGACAAGTACCGCCTGCGCCGTGCGCTGCACTCGATCACGCCAAGCGAGATGCGCACGAACCTTGGCGACGTGCTCTCGCTGGCCCGATCGATCGCGCCCGAGAGCCGCGAGGCGGTGTCCGTGGTGCCGCAACTCGACGTCGTGCTGTTCAGCGACGGCAACCTGACCGATCGCGACGAAGTCGGTGCGCGGGCGGTGCACATCACGTATCGCCGGATCGGATCGAGCACGCGGAACGCCGGCATCGTCGGATTCAGCCAACGCCGGCCCGACGACGGCCGCGGCCAGGACCAGACGCTCGTGCTCGTGCGCAACGCGGACTCGGCGCCGATTGCAACGACGCTTTCGTTGTATTTCAACGACGCGCTGGTCGCGGTCGAAGAGGTCGAGGTGCCGGCGCGCGAGACCCGCGAGGCCGTGTTCGCGCACGAGAACTTCGGCGCGGGTGTGCTGCGCGCGGAACTCGACCACGACGACGACCTCGGCATCGACAACCGTGCGTGGCTGACCGTGCGCCCGCCGGCGCAGGTGCGCACGCTGCTGGTGACAGACGGCACGTCCACCAGCGGCTACTACATCCGGCGCGCGCTGGCGCTCGAACCACGCGTCGAGCTCAGCGCCATCGAACCGGCCGCGTACTCGCCCGTTTCCGACTACGACCTCGTGATATTCGACAACGTCTCGCCCGATGCGCTGCCGCGCGGCACCGTCGTACTGTTCAACGGTTTGCCACCGTGGGACGACCTCGTCGCGACGGGCGAAATCGAGAACCCGCCCGTGCTCGACATCGAGCGCGACCATCCCGCGATGCGGTTCCTGAACCCGTCGAACGTGCGCGTCGCGAAGGCGGCGCAACTGACCCTGGCGGGCGGCAGCCGCACCTTGCTATCGACCCGCGGCGGTCCGCTGATCGCGGACGTGTCGCGCGAAGGCCGGCAGGTGCTGGTCGTTGCGTTCGACCTCGCCGATTCCGACTGGCCGCTGCGCCTCTCGTTCCCGTTGTTTCTGCAGAACATCGTGTCGTGGACCCCGCGCGGCGCGGCGTCCGCCGCATCGACCACCCCAGCCGGCGAACCGCTGACCATTTTTCCGCTGCAAGAGGCGCAGACGGCGATCGTGCGGACGCCGGACGGGCGATCCGTGGACGTGCCGTTGGATCCCGTGCGGCCGGTATACTTCGCGGACACGTCGCAGACCGGCGTGTACACCGTGTCGCGCGGCGCGGACGAGGAACGCGTGGCGGTGAACCTGTTGGACGCGCGCGAGACCGACATCGCGCCGCAGGAGAGCCTCGAATTCGGCCGGGGCACGGTGCTGGCGAGCGCGGGCCCGCGCGTGCAGACGCGGGAATTCTGGCCCTGGCTGATGTACGCCGCGCTGGCGCTGTTGCTGATCGAGTGGTGGATTTACAGCCGCCGGGCGTGGGCCTGAGGGGATGCGCGTGAATCGAATCGCTGCGACTCTGCTGGCGGCAGCCGCACTGCTCTGTGCAGGCGCGGCGCGCGGACAGGACGCCAAGTCCGCGCGCGACCGCGACCTCTTCGTCGGGCTCGACGTGGGCTACAACACGGCATTTCGCGATCGGTCGTGGGCGCCGGTCACGGTGGAGATCGTCAACGAACAGCGCGACTTCGATGGATACATCGAAGTGCGGACCTTCGACTTTTCCAACCAGCAACAGAGCCCGTCCTACATTCTTCCGGCGCAATGCCCGAAAGATTCGCGCAAACGGTTCACCCTGTATGCGTATCTGAGCGGCGTGGAGCGAGTCGAGGCGTGGCTGTACGAACGCGGGCGGCGAGCGCTGGACGTGCCTGCGTACATGCAGGTCCAGCCGATCGGCAAGGACGATCTGTTGTTGCTGGTGCTCGACGACGACCCGTTCAACTACGGATTTCTGTACGCGGCCGTGCAGCGCGAGGGCAAGGTCGTGCGCGTTTCCCGGCACGGGCTGCCCACGTCCGATCTCGAACGCATGCCGGATATCCCGCAGGCGTACGAGGCGTTCGACGCGATCGTGCTCGGCGACATCGACCCGGATCGCATCGCGCAGCGCCACCGCGCGCTGATCGAGAACTACGTGGCGCAGGGCGGCACGCTCGTAGTGAGCACCGGCGCGAACGCGGCCGATTACCGCGGCTCGTGGGTCGCGCCGTTGATGGGCGCGCAGATCGGCGAAGCGACGCTGACGACCGAAGGCGACCTCGCCCGGGCCCTGCCGGACGCGGCGCGCGCGGGGCTGCGGCCGGAACGGCAGGCGATGCTGGCGTCGCTGTCGCCCGGAGACGGCGCGACGGCCGCGGGGGACGGGGTTTCGCTGGCCGTGCAGCGGCCGCTGGGAACCGGGCGCGTGTACACCGTCGCCCTCGACGCGACCAGCCACGCGCTGCAGGACACCGCGGGATACCAGGCGTTGTGGCGCGACATGCTCACGCGCCGTCCGGACGCGACGGCGACGCTGAATTACGAAGGGTTCAGCAACGCGATCGTGCAGGCGCTGCCGAACCTTTCGGGTGTCACGATCCGGCCACTGGGCTGGGTGATGACGTATCTGCTGCTCTATCTCGCCGTGGGCGTCGTCGCGAACTGGCTGTTCTGGAACGCGCTCAAACGCCGCGAGATGGCGTGGTTGTGCCTCGTTGGTTTTTCGCTGGCGTTTACGGCGTACGCGATGTTGTTCGGCCGCAGCGGCAACCTGCGCGAGGCGCAGCAGCATACCGTCGGCGTGGTGGAGATGGGCCCGGACGGTGCGCGCGCCAAGGTACACGCACTGACGGGCATACTCACGGCGCGCACGCGCACGTACTCGGGCACGATCGAAGGCGCGCGGCCGATCGTGCGCGACGCGGCGGGCCGATCGACGGCGATCAACGTCTTCACCGGCATGCCCGGCGGGGGCAGCCTGGATTCGCGGCCGTTCGGATGGGTGCAGAGCGATCCGGCGCGCATCCAGTCGTTTCGAGTCGGCGCGAGCGAGCTGCGGATGGTGGTGCTCGAGAACGAGCGGCCGGTGGACGGCGGATTCGCAGGCGAGCTGCAGATCGACGAGAGCGGCATTCGCGGCGAACTGGAAAACGCGACGGGGTTTCCGCTACGGGACGCGTCGCTCGTCTTCGACGGCGTGTTCATCCCCATGACGATTCGCGAGGACCGGCTCCTCGTTTCCATCGGCACGGCCGAACTGCACCAACGCCGGTCGGAGGATTCCAACACCGCGGCGCAGCTCCAATACGTCCAGTATTCGTGGGGTCAGGCGCCCGAGCTGGTGTGGGGCGCGGTGAAAGCGGCGCTCTTCGCGGACGATTCGTTCCAGTTCAATTTCGATCTGCCGCCGTACGTGGTTGCGTGGAGCGACGAACCGCCCGGAATCGGATTCGTTCCCGATGCCGCCATGACGGAGACGTCTACGCGGACGCTCGTCGTTTCGCCGGTGCCGGTGAATGATCGGCGGAACAAGGGTTCCGATGTGCCGCTGCTGGTGAGCTTCGGCGGGGAATGGTTTCGATCGCGCAACGCGCCGCCCGTGCGGTTTGGGCAGGTGGCGACAGCGAGCCTGTCCGGATCGATTCGCGTGCGACTGCCGCAGGACGCGAGAGAGGGGGAGGGCGACGTGATCGTCGAGTTGTACTGGGGCATCGAGCGCGGTGAACGGCGCGCGGTGCTGGTGCCGAATTCGGGTGCGTCGTCCGCCACGCCGGAGGACGTCGCGTGGCACGAGGCGCGATTCGAGGGGGACGAGCGCGTCGATCACGGGAACGTGCAGACGCGATCGACGTATCGCATCGAGGATTGGGCGGACCACCTGGCTCCGGAGGGGCGCGTGGTGGAATTCGGCGTGACGTTTGCGCGCGTGGGCGAGGAAACGTCCGAGGAGCGCAAATTCCGCGAGGCGGGGATCCAGACGTGGGGTGAATATTCGGCGACGGCGCGATGGGTTCCGCGGGCGACTGTGACGGCATCGACAGGAGAATGGCCGCAATGGCGATGATCGAGACGCACAAGCTGACGAAACATTACGGCGCGTTCGTTGCGCTGAAGGACCTCGACCTGCAGATCGAGCAGGGCGACATCTTCGGGTTCATCGGGCCGAACGGCGCGGGCAAGACGACGACGATCCGGATTCTCGCGACGCTGCTCAAGCCGACGTCCGGGCAGGCGCTGGTGGACGGGATCGACGTGGACAAGAAGCCGTACGAAGTGAAAAAGGTGTTGGGGTACATGCCGGACGAATTCGGCGTGTACGACGGGATGCGGCTGCGCGAGTACCTGGACTTTTTCGGCGCGGCGTACAAAATTCCGAAGGCGAAGCGGGCGGGGATCATCGACGACGTGCTCTCGCTGACGGACCTGACGTCGAAGGCGGACGACTTCGTGAGCGCGTTTTCGCGGGGCATGAAGCAGCGGTGCTGCCTGGCGAAGACGCTCATTCACGACCCGAAGGTGCTGCTGCTGGACGAGCCCGCGAGCGGGCTCGACCCGCGCGCGCGCATCGAGCTCAAAGAACTGCTCAAGACGCTGTGCACGATGGGCAAGACGATCCTGATTTCGTCGCATATCCTCTCCGAACTCGGCGACATGTGCAACAAGATCGGCATCATCGAACACGGCGGGCTGCTCGCCTCGGGCGGCGTGAAGGACATCCTGCGGCGCGTGCGCGAGGTGCAGGAATTGCGCATCGAGGTGCTCGACGGCGCGGACCGCGCGCAACAGATATTCGAGTCCACCGCGAACGTGACGGCCGTCGAGCGCGCAGGCAATGAGTTCCAGATGCAGGCGCGGCTCGGGCAGGACGACATGGCGGACCTGCACGCGCGGCTCGTGCGCGAGGGGGTGCGCGTGCTGGCGTTCGAGCAGGACCGCGGCTCGCTCGAGGACGTATTCCTGAGCGTGACCAAGGGGGGCATCTAGCGCGTGACGGCCGCGTTTCCATCGCTCGCGCTCGTGCGGCGCGAGCTGCTCTCGATGCTGCGCGGATCGCGCGCGTTCGCGCTGCTGTTCCTGTTCGCGAGCGGCGCGACGGCGCAGACGATGATGATGTGGCCCCGCGACCTGGCGAATCGATGGAGCCTGCAGTGGGAAGTGGCGAGCCTCGTGCAGACGTTCGTGTATCTCGCCGCGGCGGGGACGATTGTGTGCGTGCCGGCGTTCGCGGCGGGCGCAATCGTGCTCGAACGCGAACGCGGCACGTTCGACCTGCTGCGCATGACGCTGGCGCGGCCCGCGGGCGTCGTCGCGAGCAAGCTCATGAACGCGGTCGGGTTCTTTTTCCTGCTGACGATCGGTCTCGCGCCGGTCGTCGCGACGGCGTTTTTCCTGCCGGGCTTCGACCGGACGCAGTTCCTGGCGGCGTTTTTGATCATCGCGTCCAGCGCGGTGTCCTGCGCGGCGGTCGGGATCATGTGCTCGGCGATTTTCCGCCGGTCGCTCGTGGCGATCGCGCTGAGTTACGCCGGCGTCGCGGCGATCTGGATTCTGCCGATGATCCTGCTGTTCATTCTGGTCGCGGCGTACGCGCTGCTATTCGATGTGCGGTCGGTTGGCGGCGAGATCGAGAGCATTTTCCAAATCGTGATGCCGGTGGCGCAGCTTGCGATGGTCCTGCAAGTGGGCGTGGGGGATACATTTGTCCCCGCCGTCGCGTATCAGCTTGTCGCGGCGTTCGCGTGCGCGTATGTGGCGCATCGCCGGCTGTTGCGGCCGATGAACCCGCCGAAGATCGAGCTGCGCAAGCCGCTGGACGACGTTAAGGTGCTGCGGGAGCGGCGTACGACGTGGCCGTATTACCTCGTGGACCCGTTGCGGCGGAAGAAGCCCATCGAAGATGGGCGCAACGCGATGCTCGTACGCGAGGTGCGCTGGGGCTTGCTCAATCGCGGGTCGATCCTGATCCGGCTGTTTTACGTCGCCGCGACGATTTATTTCTTCGTCGGCGTGCTCGCCTCGACCGCGGACGCGCGGGACTACCAAACCCTGTGGGCGTGGTTTTCGACGCAGTGCGTGCTTACGATCATCGTGGCCCCCGCGCTGACGGCGAACGCGATTACGAAGGAGGTCGAGCTGGGCAACCTCGACATGCTGCGGATCACGCTGTTGCGGCCGCGCGACATCGTGGCGGGCAAGTTCGCCGCGGCGGTGTTCTCCCTGATGCCGTTGCTGGTTGCGGCGCTGGTATCGCTGATTCCCGTGGCGATTCTCGTGCGGCCGGACTGGCGGATCGTCGCATTGGGTTTCGGCACGCTGGGCGTGTGTACCTTGCTCTCGCTCAGCATTGCGATCTTCTTCTCGACCACGCTGCGGCGGACGCTGCCGGCGATTGTGTCGAGCTACGTGGCGTCGGTCTTCGCATACGCCGGGCTTGCGTACGGTGTGCAATGGGCGCTGGGCCGGTTCCTGCGCGCGCAGGGACTGGACATGAATTTCATCCCGGCGCTGTACAGGCCCTGGGACGCCGACGACGAGTTCTCGTTTCTCTCACCGCTGCGCACGCTGAACGACTCTCTCCGGCACTTCAACGCGCAGTCGCCCGGACCGTCAATTCAGTTCTGGCTCATCGGCACGGGGTTCTGGGCGACCGTCGCCGCATTGCTGCTCGCCGCGTCCGTGTGGATATTCGCGCGGCGACGGATGCGCGACCCGTGAACGCCGCGTTGCCCCTGGGCGCGCTGCTGCGCCGCGAAGTGGTCGCGCAACTGAGGCGCGTGCGGTCGTTCGTGCTCGTCGTCATCGTACTGCTCATCCTGGTCTGGGTTGTGGCGGCGGCATGGCCGTCGGGCAGTTCGCTCGTGTGGGCGCGCATGCCGATGCTCTCGACGCAACTGCTGACGGGCATCGTGTATTACCTGCTCATCGGCGCGGGACTGTTCGTGCCGGGCATCGCGGCGACGACAATCGTGGTGGAACGCGAACAGCAGTCGTGGGATCTACTCCGGTTGACGCAACTGAGGCCGTCGTCCATCGTCGCGGGCAAGGCGCTCGGCGCGGTCTGCATCTATCTGCTGATCATCGTCGCGCTGTTCCCGGTGGTCGGTGCGCTGTATTTCCTGGTCGGGATCGACTGGGCGCAGTCGGTCGTGTCGCTGGGACTGGTGCTGCTCACCGCCGTGACGTGCAGTTTCGCGGGCGTCGCGAGTTCGGCGTGGACGCGCCGATCGGGGCCGGCGGTCGCCTGGTCGTACATGATGATGTTGTTCGTCATGGGCCTTCCGGCGGCGATCCTGCTGGCCGTGGCGAGTGTTGTCGTGAACATGGTGTTCGACGCGACGCTGCCGTACGTCGAGGCGATCCTTTCGATCGTTTCGCCGTTTCCGGTGTTGATGGCGTCGTCCTTCGGCACCTGGGCCTCGTTCACCGGCGTCTGGCTGATGTTCGCGGGCAACATCATTTACCAGGTGCTGTTGATCGCCGTGTTGTTTTTCATTGCGCTCGCGGGCGTGAGGCGGCGCAAGGTCCACGCGGAGGCGGGCGGATCGACCCTCGCGCCGCCGAGACTTCCCCGCGAGCGCGTTTCGCTGCGCCGGCGCCTGCGCGAACGGCGGATTCGCCGCCGCAAACGCCGGCCTCCCATCCCCGACGGCCGCAATCCGATCGCCGTGCGCGAAATCTGGTGGGGAACGGTGGGTTCGTCGCGCAGCCTGCGAGGGGTCGCGCTATTGCTGGTTTCGATCTCCGGCGTGATCGCGCTGTTGGCCTCGTTGGACCAATGGCGCGAGATCGAAGCGTTTTTGACGATCGCGGTGGTGGTCCACGGGATCATCGTGATCGTGCTGAGCGCGGGTCTCGGCGCGGGCATCTTCACGAAGGAGGACGAACTGCGCGGCATCGATATGCTCCGCATCACGTTGATGACGCCGCGCGACATCGTCCGCGGAAAATTCATCGCGGGCCTGAGGATGGCGTCGTATTTTTCGTTGTTCAGCGTGCTCAGCAACGGCGCGCTTTACGCCGCCGCCTGGGGAGAGCAGCGGGTCGTACTCGTCACACTGGCGGCGCAGGGCACGATACTCGTGTGCGCGTTGATCGCAGTGAGCGCGGCCATGGCCGTCTCGGTATATGCGCGGAGGACGAGCGTGGCCGTGGTCGGCGCGTTTGTGGCCTGCGGCGCGTTCTTCTTCGGATTGCCGCTGTTGTTGGGAATCACCGACGCCATCGACACGACGAATTCCACCGCTCAGATTCTGTACGCGTTTTCCTCGCCCATCATCGGTTTCTTCTACGCGGCGGACCAGTACGATCCGAGTCCGTACGGAGGCCCGGCCGGCGCGGCCGACTTCCTGACGCTGTGGGCGGTCAATTGCCTCGAGTTTCTCGTGGTGACCTGCCTGATTTATCTGTTTGCCAGCGCCTCGTACGCCCGATACCACGCGCGGGGGAAATGAGTCATGGGCGTACGTCCGAGCCTGGTCCGCGCACGGCGCATCCGGCGCATCGCAGGAGCGATGGGGGTCGCGGCCGTCGTGCTGGCGCTGGTCGCGGGCCGGCAAGGTTGCACGCGCGACACGCGCGAGGCGGTCGTCGTCTACGTCGCGCTCGACGAAATGTTCGCGCGGCCGGTTCTGGACGAGTTCGAACGCGAAACGGGTCTGCGCGTGCTCGCGCAGTACGATACGGAAGCGTCGAAGACGACAGGCCTGGTGAACCGGCTGATCGCCGAGCGCACGCGGCCCCGCGCCGACGTGTTCTGGAACAACGAAGTGGCGCAGACGATCCGGCTTAAAGACGAGGGGGTGCTGGAGGCCTATCCGTCGCCGTTCGCGGAGGGCATCCCTGGGAAATTCAAGGATGCAGAAGGCTACTGGACGGGATTCGCGGCGCGTGCGCGCGTGATCATCTACAACACGAATCGCGTGAGCGATCCGCCGCGATCGATCCAGGAGCTTGCCAATCCCGAGTGGAAAGGCCAGGCGGCGATCGCGAATCCGTTGTTCGGGACGACAGCGACGCACGCCGCGGCGTGGTTCGCGTGGTGGGGCGACGAGCGCGCGCAGGAATTCCTCGCGGCGATCAAGGCGAACGGCGTCGCGATCCTGCCTGGGAACGCCGCAGTGCGCGACCTCGTGGCGCGCGGGGAGTACGCGTGGGGACTGACCGATACGGACGACGCGCGCGGCGGGATCGAGGATGGATTCCCCGTGAAATGGCTCCTGCCCGACCAGGACCCGGACGGCGCTGGGCTGGGGACGCTACTAATCCCAAACACCGTTGCACTCATTCGGGGCGGGCCAAACGCAGACGCGGGCAAACGGCTCATCGATTTCCTGTTGCGCGCGGAAACCGAGGCGGCGCTCGCGCGGTCGCGATCGATCCAGATCCCGTTGCGCGCGGGCGTGTCCACGCCGGAAACCGTGCCGCGCGTCGAGGAGATCGCGACAATGAACGTCGAATTCGGCGCGATCGCCGCCAGGATCCCCGCGATGATGGACTTCGCCCAGCGCGAATTCGTTCCATGAGACGCTTGCAGCGATTCGTTCTCCCCGCGTTCGCGTGGCTGGGCCTGGCGGTCATCTGCGGCCCGCCGATCGGGTACGCAGTGGCGATCGGGTTGCACGCGGATGCGTGGCTCGCGCTCGATGCGCGATCGGGCCGGCTGATGCTGAACAGCCTTGGCGTGGCCGCGGGGGCCGCCGCGGTCGCGTGCATACTGGGTACGCCGATCGGCATTGCACTCGGGCGTTTGCGCACGCGGGGAGAGCGGGCGCTGGCGTGCGCGGCCGCGGTGCCGTTCTTGCTGCCCCCATACGTCTCCGCGATCGCGTGGATCGACATGCTCGGCGCGCGCGGTCTCGCGGCGCAAGCGGCCGGCCGGCCGCTCGGCTGGCTGTACTCGCCGCTCGGCGCGTCATGGGTATTGGGCGCGGGATATCTGACGATTCCGGCCGCGGCGGTCGCGCTCGCCGCGCGAGCGGGCGCGTTTGCGGGCGTTGCTCCGGCGCGGCAGGTGCGCGGCGGCTTCGCGTTGATCCGGCGCATTGTCCTGCCGGCTGCGAGGCCCTACCTCGTCACAGCGGCCGGGCTTGTATTCCTCATCGCGTTACCGGAGTTTTCCGTTCCGTCGTTGTTGCAGGTCGCGGTGTATCCCGTCGCGATCCACACCGAGTTCGCCGTGAATTACGACGCCGGCCGCGCGTTGGCGTTGTCGCTGCCCGTCATGGTGACCGGCATTATTGTACTGGTTGCGATGGCGGCCCATTTGCGCCGGGCGGCGAGGCCGCTCGGCGAAAGCGCGAATTCGCCAGTGGCGTTGCCCGTGCCGCTGCGGCGGGCCGCGTTCGTGTCGGCGTACGCCGCGCTGGGGATAGCGACGCTGCCCGTACTTGTGGCGCTCGTCCTGCGCGCGCGCTCCCTCACTGCATTCTCCGATGCCTGGACGACGGCTGGCACAGAAGTTCGCGCGAGCGCGGGAGTCGGCGCGGTCACCGCGACGCTCGTCGTCGCCATTGCATTTCTCCTGACGCAATCGTTCAGCCGCGCGCGCGGGAGAGCGATCGCGACCGCGATTTTCGCGCTTCCATTCCTGATGCCCGGCCCGGCAGTCGCCATCGCGCTGATCGCCGCCTGGAACCACGCCGGCTGGCGCGCCGCCGTGTATGACGGGCCGCAGATTCTCGTGCTCGCGTGCGCCGCGCGGTTGCTCGCGGCTGGCGCGGTCGTGATCGCGGCGTCGCGCGTGTCGCGCGCGCGCGAATGGGACGAAGCCGCGCGCGTGTTCGGCGTCTCCTCGTGGCGCAGGCAAGCGTGGATCGCGCTGCCGGCCGCGGCGCCCGCGCTGGTCGTGGCGTGGGCGATCGTATTCGTATTGTCGTCGCGCGAGGCGGACGCGGGCGTGCTTGTGGCGCCGCCGGGCTTCACGACGATCTCGGTCCGGCTGCTCGCGCTGATGCACTACGGGCCGAGCGAGGTGGTCGCGGCGCTCTCGCTGCTGCTCGTGGCAATCTCGATCGTGTCGGCGGCGCTGCTTGCGGCGCTCGGGTGGGGAACGCTACGGTGGGTCTATGGCGCGACTCAGCGTTCGTGATCTCGACAAATGGTTCGGCCCGCGCGGGCTGCTGCGCAATGTGAACTTCGAGGCGGGCAGCGGCGAGGCGGTCGTGTTGTTTGGTCCGTCGGGCTGCGGCAAGACGACGCTGCTGCGCATCCTCGCGGGGCTGGACGCGGCGGACCACGGCGAGATCGTGTTCGACGGCGAGACGCTGAACGCGGGGCGCGAAACGGTGCCGCCGGAGAAGCGCGGCGCGGCCATGGTGTTTCAACACCTCGCGCTCTGGCCGCACATGACGGTCGAAGGGCACCTCGATTTCGTGTTGCGGGAGAAAATGCGCGGACGCGCCGAGCGCGAGAACCGAATCGGCGATCTGGTCGAGCGTTTCGGTCTGGCCGCGCTGGCCGACGTGCGTCCGGCGCGCCTCTCCGGCGGCGAACAACAGCGTCTGGCGCTGGCGCGTGCGCTGGGGACGGACGCGCCGCTGTTGTTGCTGGATGAGCCGTTCTCTCATCTGGACGACGCGTGGCGCGAGCGCGGCATCGCGGCGCTGCGCGAACGCCAACGGGCCGGAAGCGTGCTGGTGATCGCGACGCATCATCGCGAGGATTTGCGGGACCTCGCCGACGTGGTCGTGCACATTCAGGCGGACGGTACCGTGCGCGCCGAGCGGCCTCGCGCGGCGAGGCCGGGCCTGCGGTCGCCGGGGGCCTGAGGCGTGCCGCGCGCGGGACTTGCGCTGTTGTTGGCGGCCCTCTGCGCGCACGGCGCGGCCGACACGGCGTGGATCACGAGCGATGACTACGGCTCGCTGCGCGTCGTGATCGCGGATGACGCAAGCGAGCCGGAACGGGTCACGGCGCGGCGATTCGCCACGCGATGGAAGACATTGACTGGATTCGAACCGGGAATCTCGAGTGAGGGCGCGCCGGACGGCGTGAACGTCTGGATCGGCAGCGCGTGGAGCGGGGCGCATCCGGGACACGCCGACGACTCGCAGATGTCGTCCGACGGTTTTCGTATTCGCGCGTTTCGGGACGAAACGGGCGCGCACCTGATTCTCGAGGGCGGCGGGCCGCGCGGCACGCTCTACGCCGAGTGGGAATTTTTCGAACGCTACTTGGGCGCGAAGTCCTTCGGACCGGAGGGTTTCGTTTGGCCTGAACCGCCGCCCGCTATCGTGCCCCGGATCGACTTTCGGTACGAGCCATCGTTCAGGTATCGCGACACGAATTTCAGCGCATACCTGGAACGCTCCTGGCTGGCGAACTTGAACCGGCTGAACGGACAGTGGACGGCGCTTCCCGGCGACCTGGGCGGACACATCGGATTCGTCCATGAACTGGAAGGGTTTGGGCACACCTTCCATGATTTCGTCAGTCCGGAGGAGTACTTCGACGCGCACCCGGAGTATTTCGCAGAAATCGACGGGGAGCGCGAGAAATGGTCGCAATTGTGCCTTACGAATCCGGACGTGCTCGCGATCACGATCGCACGGGCGCGCGAATTCCTTCGCGGGGCGGCAGAGGACGAGAGAATACTCAGCGTGTCGCAAGAGGACTATCCGGCGTTTGCGTCGTGGTGTACGTGCGCGGATTGCGCCGCGGTCGATCGCGAGGAAGGCAGCCATAGCGGCACGGTCATTCGCTTTGTGAACGCTGTCGCGGAGGCCGTGGAAGATGAGTTCCCCGACGCGCTGATTGACACGTTCGCGTACATGCACACGCGGCGGCCGCCGAAGGTGACGCGCCCGCGGAGCAACGTGCTGGTGCGCGTGTGCGCGATCGAGGCGGACTACGGCCGGCCGTTGCGCGACCGGCGCAGCGAGCGCAACCGCGAATTTCTGCGGGATCTGCGCGGGTGGCGGCGCATCGGCGGGCAGGTCTGGGTGTGGGACTACACGCAGAACTGGTGGGCGTTCGCGGCGCCGCATCCGAACGAGCACGTGCTCCAGCCCAACCTCGCGACCTACCGGCGGATCGGCGTGGACGGCGTGTTCGAGCAGGCGAGCCCGTTCGCGTCGAACAGTGACCTGGAGGCGCTCAAGAGCTATCTCGTGGGCCGGGGACTGCGCGATAGCGGGTTCCATTCGCGACGCGCGTGTGACGAGTTTCTGGCGTATTACTACGGGCCGGCCGCGCCGTACATCGACGAGTATCGCCGCGTGTTGCATGACCGCTTGCGCGCGAGCGGAGCCGCGCTTCGGTTTTACAATGACCTCAGCTGGTTGAACGCGACGACGGTCGAGCGCGCAGAGACGATATTCGAACGCGTGCGCACTGACGCGATCGCGGAACCGTACGCCGGGCGTGTTCGCGAGGCGTATGTGGCGGTGCAGTTTGCGGCGCTCGTCTGTCCGCCGCGTGTGTACCAAACGCCGGATGCGTACGTGTTCACGCGCCCCGCGAGCCAGACCATCGACGAGTACCTCGCGATGATGCGGTCGCGCGGCGTCGAGTTTCTCAATGACTACCCGCTCGATGCGTTGCGCGAGCAACTGCCGGAAGGCACGCCGCCGCGACATGAAGTCGCGCCGATCGAGCGGCTCGTGAACGACCGATTCGAGATTTGGGTCGTGCCGGCGCGTTCTGGCGCGGTCGTGCGCTGGCGTGACCGCTCGACGGGCCGCGACTGGCTGGGCGGATTCGACGCGATCGAGGACGACACCGGCCGGATTCAGGACTGGGCCGACACCAGCCCATTCCCGACGGCAAAACCGCGGCCGGTCGAGCGAAGGTACGTCGTGGCCGGCCGCTCGGCGAATTCGATCACGGTCGCGGCGACGCTGGACAACGGTTTGCGCGTGACGCGGAGGATGACACTGACCAACGACGGTCTCGACGTGGCCGTCGAACTGGCCAACGACGGTAGTGAACCCGTCGTGCCGAAATTCGGCGTTGGGGCGGATTTCTCCGAGCCGGAGCTCTCTCGGCCTG
>CAYPNI010000015.1:0-34711 GCA_964411925.1 uncultured Nitrospirales bacterium | reverse complement strand
GCGAGCGGCACTTGCGCCGCGCCATGGCCGCCCTGGGCGATGATGGTGCGGTCGTAGAGGCGCAGCCGCGCTCCCGAAGGATCGAAAATATGCACGTGGAGGACGTGTAGTCCGGGGAGCGCGCCGCGCGTCTTGACGCTTGCGACGATTTCGAGACGGCGGCCCGGGTCCACGCTTTCGGGCACGTCCACCACCACGCGCGTCACCTCGTAGGGCAGCACGCTGAACAGCGCGGCATCTCCCGGCGCGAGAAACGCCGAGGCGCGCGACAGCGGGCCCGGGTTGTCACCCAGCGGAGCATAGAGATGCTCGTTCTTCTGCGCATCGAATCGTACCGTCGCGGTGGACTTGCCTTCCGGCGAGCGCAGCACGGCGACGACGCGGCCCGCACCCGCGCGGACGTCCTCTACCTGGCCGCGGAAGTCGAGCGGCAGGCGCAGTCCGGGGGGCGCGGCGATTCCCGCGTCCGCGAGCCACGCCGCGAACGCGTCGTCGTCCTCCCGCCTCCATGAGCCGAGATCGACTGGCGCGGCGATTGAAAGCGCCGGCCCGGCGCCGGCGGATCGGAATTCCACCCAGCCATCCCGCACGGCGTTCGCCGCCGTATATGCCGGAAATCTTGTTCGAAACTCACCGTCCATCCCGTCGAGGACCACGGCGCCTCCGCGCTCGAGCGTCTGCGCGGTCCAAAATGACGTGGCGTTTCCGATCGCTCCGCGTGCCGGCAGCACGGTCAGCCTGAATCGCGCCGGGTCCAGCGAGGCGAGCGCGTGTTCGGCAGCGATTTCGTACGCCACTTGATGCGACTCCAGTATCTGAATCCATGCCTCCAGCGACTGGGATGGCTCGGTCGGCAGCGGCAGGATGATGAGCGCCTGCGGTGACGGACGAACGGCGCCGCGGAGCAGAACATCGTAGCCGGCGCGCACATCGTCAATGGCGTCGGCGAGGACCTGCAACACGTCCGGATTTTTCTGCTCCGCGGCCGATTCGAGGTCCAAGTCGGTCGTCCACACCGCATGCATGGCGTTCAGTGCGGCATGCCACGGTAACCAGCGGGCGCGATTCTCCGCGTTGTCACCCGCGGGCATGGCCGCGCGCAAGACTGCGAATTCGGTCCGCGCGTCGGCGCCGGGAGCCGCCTCGCCGGGACCGGCGTCGACGATGCGCAGCCCCGTGGACGGGCCCGCACCGAGCAGTCCGACCAACGCCTCGGGATCCGTCTTGCGGACAACCGCCTGCACCGCGGAGCGGTAGGCCTCGAGCATTCGAGACTGAAACTCGAGGCGGTCCACTTGCGCTTGGCGTGCTTCCGTCTCAACCGCGGCTGCGTTCCAGTCGGCGTGTGCGGTGTGCCAACCCGCATTGAGCTGGTCGATCCGCCCGTATTGCCGCTCAAGAAACTCCGCGAACGCGGACGCGCACGCGGGATCGTCCGACAGATTCGCGGACTTGACTGAAATCGTGTAGAGGCCGGGCCTCAAGGTGGCGTGTTCGAGCGCGACCGTGCGCAGCCGGCTGCCTTCGCGCGAGGCTTCGGAAAGGTCCACATTGCAGGGAAAAGCGCCGGGCGCCGGCAATTCGACGATCGGGCGCAAGCCGTCGGCAGCGAGCAGCGCATCGGACGCGGGCGCGCTCGTGTGGACGCGGTCGAGGCCCAGTAGCGCGAGACGCTGGCGCGCCGCGCGCGCAGTATGGCCGGCGTCTCCCGGCGCGTCGGCGATCCATACGAGGCCCAGTCCCGGCGGTTGCCGGAAGTAGAGGTCCGCGGCGGCGTACGACGCGGTCTGGCGGAGCCACCACGAGGCGTTTTCGTCATATCCGTCCGTGGCGAACAATTCAGCGCGGCCGTATGGTCCCTGCCAGTCGGCAATGGGCACGTCGAACTGCACGGTTTCCCCACCGGGTGGCACCGGGAAGCTGCGCATCGCGCCCACCCGGCCGAGCGGATCGAGAATGCGCGCGATCACCGTGGCATGGGCAGGAGCCTGGGCCGTCGCGCCGGTCACCGTTGACACGAGGTTGCGCGATCCCCCCTCGATGCGCAGCGAGACGCGCATTCGATCGTTCGGCTCGGCAATCGACGGTGCAAACCGCACGTCCGCGATGCGTGGCCGGCCGTCCAATGTGATGGCTTGCGTGTACCAGTCGATTACGTCGAGCCGGTCCATGAGCCAGACGTCGATGAAATATTCGCCCGTCCCGGCCGGAATGGCGAGCGGGACCGTCGTCGCTCCTTTGCGAACGATCTCCTGCGCGTCGTACAACCACTGCACGCCGCGGCCGGGATAACGCAGTTGAACCCGGAGCTGGTAATTCTTCGGCGCGGGCGCGCTCAGCGACAGCTCGAAGCTGTGCAAACGCGTCGGATTGAGCGATTGCTTCATTTGATCGATGAATTGCGAAGGCAGCTGCGGCGGCGTGTCCACCGCGTCCGGCGCCGGCGCATTCACGTGACTCAATCCCGCCACGGCCGACTGCGGCTCGCGACGCGCGGACCAGCGTATGGCGCGTGCTGCGAGGGAGAAATAGTTCTCGTAGACCGTGGGAAACTCGAACCGGCCATTTGTCGCAGGGGCGAGGCATTGCCCATCGGGCCGGTGGCCGGGGTACGACACGCTCACGGCCCTGCCGGCCGTCCCGGAGAAGGCAATGACGGGCGACGATCCCGACAGCACCATCGCCTCTGGTCCGACGCCCGCCAGCAGGTCTGCGCCGCCGGCGCCGAGCTTGAGCCGTTCCGTCAGCATGGACGAAGCGCCGCTGGAGTCCTCGAAATCGATGAAGACGGCGCCTAGTCCGCCGTTCAGCGCGGTCCCGAGCCGTTCAATTTCGGCATCCGGCCACCAATTTGCCGGAAACGCGCAGACGACAAGCACGTCGAACTTTTCGCCCAGGGCGCTCGCAAGCGCGGCCCGGCCCGAGGCTTCGTCCGACGGATCGAAGGCCGCCGTCGCCGCGCGCAGTTCAACGCGAGACGCCAGCGCGGCGACTTCGCGCCCGGCGTCGAGCGGCGCGACGAACTGCACGCGGATGGGTCCGCCGGCGAGCGGCGAGGCCCACGCAATCGGCGGAGCGGTCCACAGGGGAGTGTGCGGCCGAATTTCCTGGGCCGCCGAGGAGAATGCGAAGCCGACGGCGAACAGGACTACGGCCACTTCACTGCGACGGGTCATCACTCGGCACTCGCACTCGATTGCGCGCGCCGGGACCGGCGCAAGGCAATCCCGAGTGTAGCAAACGCGCCGCAGCCCAGAGCGGAGTAGCCGCGGCCCGGCGGGATGGTGTATGCTCGCGACAGAGTCCTATGGGGGCCGGCGATGCCCGACGAAATGTTCTTTTCCGCCGACGAGCGCGCGCTTGTTCGCGGCCGTCGTTCCGCCGCGCGGACGGAGACCTGCCGCCCGTGCGTGCTACAACTTTCGGACGGCCGCGAGCTTCAGGGAGTCATTCTGAATCTGAACGCCCACGGCATGCTCGTGCGCGTCATGGAATCGTTGCCGGCGGGGGCCGTAGCCAACGTGCAGATGATGCGTGACGACTCGTTTTCCAAACCGATGTCGCCGCCGCGCCTGGGCAAGGTCATCCGGCTGGACTCGGCCGATGGCACGTTCTACGATTTGGCGTTCCGATTCTCGACGCGCCGGCTATCCGGGCGCAAGGAGCCCGCCGTTCGCGCGGCGCGCCCGAACCCGCCCGCGACTCGGCCCCGGACGCCGTCGCGCATGCAGACCCTGGATCTAACACTCGGTGAGGTGCGCGGGGCCGGGTGGCGGCGATAGCGTCAATGTAGTTTGCAGTAAGCATTTGGGGGAGAGGGGACGCGCGTGGATAAACCGACCATTCTCATTGTCGATGACGAAGAAGACGTCGTAAACCTGTGGCAGCGCGCGCTGCTGATGGAAGGCTTCGACGTGTTGCCGGCGTACGACGGCATCAGCGCGCTCGACCTGGCCGAGTCCGAGCAACCCTCGCTCATCCTGCTCGATATCATGATGCCGATGATGAGCGGGTACGAAGTGTGTCAACAGGTAAAGTCGAACCCGCAGACGCAACACATCCCGATACTGTGCGTGACGTCGGCCCAGAGCGCGGAAGTCGCGGCGAACGCGCGCCGCGCGGGCGCGCAGGGCCTGATGGTCAAGCCGTTCACGACCAAGGAACTCGTCGTGCAAATCAACCGGATGCTCGGCGCGTCCAATCCTCCCGTGCACGGGGCGTAACGACAGTCTCTCTTCTGCGTTGTTGGTCGGGGGATCGATTGCGCGCAGTGCGGCATCTGCGAAAGCCGATAAATCTAGGAACTTCCCTCACCCAAGTGATTACTCTGTGCTGATCGACGAGTGCGCACGTCGAACGATGCGATAGCCCGTATAACTACTTTATCAGCACGCACTAACCTCTATTGTTAGAAATCAATCCTTCTGGAATGAGTGAAGTCTACGGCACCGCGGGACCAGCGGCGGGTTGCATCAGCGGGCTGGGCTGAGTGGCAACGGACAACCGTGTCGCACTCCCCAGTTCATCTCATAGCGAGAGAAGGGCCTCATATATAGCTAGTTGGTCATCCATCAGCATTTATCGAAGGAGACACCATCATGAGCGCGGAAGTGGTCACACCCAGAATTGCGTTCTACTACCTGCTATACCGGTACACCGTCCGCATGTGGAACTCGGCTTCTAAGACGTGGATTCGAATTGGGCCCCGGAATCTGTGGCGAATCGCACTTCGACGCATGCAATTGGAGGAATGCAAGATTGATCATCAATTGGCCGAATCCATTCGCAAGTTAGAAGAGCACATCAACTCCCTGGATTCTTTGGAGGAGTTGTACTCCATCAAGAAGCACAAGCGCACCGCGGAATTGACGTTCGAGCTGACCTCGACTGTTTGTAGGGCCATCGCCGCCCGTCTGTCCTTGCTTGTTGACTGCAAGAGTGTGCCGCATGTCACGATCAAGCTGAAGATCGGATCGTCCGAGTTAGAAGGCATGTGGGTTCTGACTACCGGCCGCTCCACCACAGACGGACGATCGCATCTTTTCGGAGATCGAGATCAGCATAGTCCGACCAAATCCACACCTTTCGCGGCGCTCATGGGTATCAGCGATGGTCAGACGCACTGGCTTCGTCACCGCTGTTTTGCGGATGCTGATCTCCAGAAACGGGTCGAGTTCGTATGCTCTCGGCCCAATCACCTTGAGCTATATCGCAGTACCGTCGTTGTACCAATCCACTTCCACCCGAACACCAGCGAGGACTTCTTTCTATTCGGCTTCCTTACGCTCGACTGGAAAGATCCGGAAGGGTTCGAGCGGCTACCGAACACGTTTGACTACAAGGACAAGCCCTACCTATTTCGGCGGCTCTGCGCAAAATCCGCCCTCTGGCAGAAGTCGGCGGCGATCGCTGACACGCTAGCCGGCATATTCTATACCGCCGGCCTCGAATGGGAGGCGGAAGCCACGTTCCTGCAACGGTTCCTCCGGGGAAACAAGGATCAGCCCGGTCGCAACCGCCCGTAGTCATTCGACCTGACGAAGTCAGACGCGCTAATCCGGCCACGGCCCGCATGAGCCGTGGCCGGGTCATCGTATTTGAGCTCTTGCGTGCGCACGCCGCGCGAATCGCGGTACACTATCTGCGCGCCACGCCCCGGAGGGCTAGCATAATTGGTAATGCACCGGTCTTGAAAACCGGCGCCTTCGGGCTTGGGGGTTCGAGTCCCTCGCCCTCCGCCACACGTTTCCCGCCGTCCGGACTCAGGACAGTTCGCCACGGGCGGTGACACCCTCGCGCTAACTCATGTTCGATTCTGCTCACTCCGGGGCGGCCGCGCGGGCAAGAAATGCCCATGCCGTGGCCGAGTTTGTTCGGTTTTCCGCGGCATCGGGCGCAGGAGTCGCGCGGCACTTGATTTGCTCGGCTTTTGGCGCGAAAGGAGCCGCAGCATGATCGAGAATTTCGTGAATTATGTTCAGAGTTTACCGCTCTTCCTCCAGGTTGGCGTTCCAGCGGTCGTGGTTATCGTTATCGCAATGGAGCTTTCGCGGCGGCCGCTGAAGTAGTCATCCCGAATGCGCCGCAGTCCCCCACGGGGCGGACTCCCGTTCAGTCGTGCCCACCCGTGTGCGCCTGTCCCGCAGGCGCAAGAATCGCCGCCTCGATACCGTCGTGCGCGATCTGCCGGGTCGGATACGTGCTCGTGGGGATGAGCTGCGTCAGGACGATGCCGACCACGTTGGTTTTCTTGTCGATCCAGAAGTCGGTTGTGGCATAGCCGCCCCAGGTGTATTCGCCTTCGTCGCCGAAGATGGTGCCTTGCGCCCCGTCCATCGGCACCGCGCCGCAATATCCGAAGCCAATGCCTTTGAAGCTGATGCCGGGGAAAAGCTTGAGCGGCGAATCGCCCATCTCAGCGGGTAGCTGATTGGACGTCATCTCTTCGACGGCCTTCTCGCTCAGCACGCGCACGCCGTCGAGCTCGCCGCCATTGAGCAGCATCTGCCCGAAGCGGAGATAGTCCGCGGCCGTCGCGACGATGCCGCCGCCGCCCGAGTCCTGGCTCGGCACCTTCAGGAACGGACTCGTCGCGGGATCGTCGATGAGCGTCATGCCGCCGGATTTCGGGCCGTAATTCGCCGCGAGCCGATCGGCCTTCGACGCGGGTGCGTAGAACGCCGCGTCCTTCATGCCCAACGGCCCGAAGATCACGTCTTGCAAATAGTCCGCGTAGCGTTTGCCGGAGACCACCTCGACGACGCGTCCGAGCACGTCCATGTTGACGCCGTAGTTCCAGGCGGTGCCGGGCTGACACTTGAGCGGTGCGGATGCGACACGGTCGGCGAATTCCTCGAGCGTGATCCCCGCGGAGCCGTCGCTGTTGATGTCCTTCGCGCGGTAAATCTCGCCGAGTTTTCCCGAGTCAAAGAGGCCATAAACGAGGCCGCTGGTATGCAACATCAGGTGCTTGATCGTGATGGGGCGTTCCGCCGGCACGAGTTCGGAAGTTCCGTCGGGTTTCTCGACGAGGACTTTCATGTCCTTGAACGCGGGGATATATTTCGAGAGCGGGTCGTCGAGCGAGAGTTTTCCGGCATCGACCAGCGTCATGACCGCCGCGCCGGTGACGGGCTTGCTCATGGAGTACATGCGGAAGAGCGTGTCCGGCGTCATCGGCTTGTCGCGTTCGACGTCGCGCTTGCCGAACGCCTCGAAGTAACCGACCTTTCCGTCGCGCGCGACGGCGACGATGATGCCGGGCAGTTTGCCCTGGACCACGAAGTCGTTCAGCCGGGACTTCATCGCGTCGAGCTTTTCGGCCGACAACCCGAGCGAAGCCGGGTCCGCCTTCGGCAACCCATAGCTGAGCGCGTCTTCCGCGAACGCCGGCAGTGCGACCAGCAGTGCAAATGCAATCATCGAAATCAGGCGATAGCGCAGCATTGGAATCTCCTCCCGCGACGGGTCACACGATAGCAAGAACGAACGGAACTCGTCACTCCCGAACCTCGCGGCGCCGGGCACCGGGGACGTGTGGCGGCTCCGCTGGCCAGTCGGGCTTGTGCGGTTGCGATTCGTGGCCGGGCCGATAGACGATGTTCACGGGCATGGCGCCGAGGCGTGCATACAGCCGCGTATCCGCGCGGATCGGCCACCAGTCGTAGAGAAAGATCTCGAGCGGACGCCACATCGCGACCCAGCCGCCGATGATCAGGCCGGTATGGAGCAGCTCGGCGAGACCGCTTTCCGGGAAGTAGCTGCCGATCAGGTCGCCGAGCAGTATCGCGCCGGCGAGGAAGGTGAGGCCAATGGCTAGGCTGATTCGGCCGCGGCGGAACAGTTCCCGCAGACGCCGGCGCGAGGTCGCGACGCGCTGCAGATAGTATTCGTTGATGGCCTCCTGTAGCTTCGACTCTTCGTCGGGCCGGTCGGGTCCGCGTCCGAGATACACCAACAGTGAGAGCGGTTGGTCCTTGGGCAACTCGCGGCTCCACGACACGATGAATTCGTCCGCGCGCGGATCGAGGTCGCGCTTGCCGAACGGCGACGGGTCGATCTCGTCGAAGAGCTCCCACAGTTCCTCGACGCGCACCTCGATGGCGCGGCGGTCGCCGGGGGCGGCCTGCGATGGCGCGTTTTGCGATGACGTCGACACGAAGACTCCCCAGAACCAGCACACATGGTATACACGAGCGGCGGTGGCGTGTGCTTCGTTCGCGGCGCCCTCTCCCACATGTCATCCTGAGCGAAGCGAAGGATCTTTTCGCGGCTCGTGTTTATACTTCAGAAGAGCCTTCGCTTCGCTCAGGATGACTTACGGAAACATACCGGCGATCAGTAGTCCCGCTTGAGAATGTTCAAGTGATGCTCGAGATGGTAATACGCGAACTGGAGCATGTTGCGGATGGTGAGGTTGCCGAGCAGCGGGTGGGGGAGGACGTACTTGTCGAGGTCGCGCTCGCTCCACTTGTCGGCGACCTCGGCGAGCCTCTTGCCTTCCTTGCGCAGGTTCTCCAGCAGCCGCGGCTTGTCGTCGAGACTCACCGCCGGCGGCACAAACGGCCGTGACGCCTTGCCGCCTCCGGCGAGCGCCGCCTCGTACCGCGCGATCATCGCGTCCATCGGCTCGCTGGGCTTCTTTGCGGTGCCGAATTTCCAGCGTAGGGCGATCTTCGGCAGGCGCAGCGCGAGATTCAGCGGCTTCGTGCTGAGGATCAGGTGATCCAACACCTGGCCCTCGGTCCACCGGCCGCCCGGTGCGTTGGAGAACTTTGCGTCGGGCCGCGATGAATACCACGTTGCGACTTTCTCGAATCGCTCCGAAAGCCCGTTCACGATTTCGTCTTGAGTATTCATTCGGCCAATCCTTGTCCACCACAAGAGACACAAAGAGCACAGAGAACATCGCCTGAAGCTACTCTGTGCCTCTGTGGTAATGAGATGCGTTGAAACTATTTCAGCACGGCAGCTCCCAGCCCTTGCGGTATTCCTTGCTGACGATCGCGCTTGCGTTTTTGACGTTGGTGACGACGCCCTTGATGTTGTCCCAGTGCAACTTCTTGCCGGATTTCACGGCGAGGTTGCCGAAGTTAACCATCTCGGTGAGCGGGCCGCTGTAGTCGAAGTTCGAGCAGGCCGGGCGTTCGCCTTTGCACGCCTGCAGCCAGTCGAAGTACGGGTTCTCGTTCGGGATGCGCGGAATGGTCGGCTCGGGATACTGGTATCCGTCCATCTTCTCGTCGGGCATCAGGCGCGACTTGCCGCCGTACTCGCCGGTCGTGATGATGCCCTTGTCGCCGACGAGGAACGAGCCGTTCTTGTCGTCATCGCCCAGCACCTGGTTCGCGGGGATGCCGTCGGGCCGTTTGGGGCGGTTGTAGATCTCCTGGCCGTTCTCCTCCCAGTGCCCGTCGTACCAATACACGTCAACGGGGTTCATGCCCTCTCGCGCCGCGAATGAATACTTGATGGTCGTCGTGATGGGGAACGTCTGCTCGTTGCGCCCGCGCTGCATCACGACCTCGACGGTGTAATCCGGCGCTTCGTTCAGCTTCAACGCCCAGTACACGGGGTCCATGATGTGGCAGGCCATGTCGCCGAGCGCGCCGCCGCCGAAATCGAGCCACGCGCGCCAGTCGTGCGGCGCGTAGCCCCGGTTGTACGGCCGCATGGGCGCGGGACCGATCCAGCGGTCCCAGTCCATGTTCTCGGGCGGCGTCGTTGCGGGGAGCGGATTGGGCACACCCTGGTTCGCCCACACGGGCCGGTGCGTCCAGATGTGTGCCTCGCGCACCTGGCCGATGTCGCCGCGCGCGATCATCTCGCACAGTTGGCGCGCGCCGTCGCCCGAGTGGCCCTGGTTGCCCAGCTGCGACGCGACGCCCATCTCGCGTGCCGTAATCGTCAGCAGCCGCGCCTCGGCGACCGTATGCGTCATCGGTTTCTGGACGTAGACATGCTTGCCCATCTTCATCGCCATGTAGGCTGCGGGCGCGTGCATGTGGTCCGGCGTCGTCACGGTGACCGCGTCGATTTCCGGATGCTTCTCGAGCATGTTTCGGAAGTCCTTGTACTTGGGCGCGTCGGGGAACTCGGCGAACGTTTTCGCCGCGCGGTCCCAGTCCACGTCCGCCATCGCGACGATGTTTCCGCCGTTGCGCGCGCACTCGTTGATGTCGGTCCAGCCTTTGCCGCCCGCGCCGATTCCCGCAACGTTTACCTTCTCGTTTGGCGAGATCTTGCCGGGGACGACCTTGGCCGTGTTGGGCTTGTTTTGCGCGAACACGGCGCCGGCGATGGTCGTTGTGGTGGCGGCGAGGAAGGCGCGCCGCGAGAGGGAAGATGCTTTTGTCATAACGAGTGGGTCTCCGTGTAGATGCCGCGAACGATACGCTAACCCCGTGGGGCGCCTCACCATACCGAAGCCGGGGGCCTGCAGGCGACCGAAGCGGTCGCGCCTAGGGCAAAGTCCATGTAAAATTTGATTGACATTCCGTCAACCATCGACTACACTTCTACGTAGGTCTGTTTCTTAAGGGGCTGACGTATGCAGTATGTCTACAGAAATGACGAAAAACGAGATCGTCACGTACAGGTCGTAAACCGCGCAAATCGAACGAAAGGAGCTTCCTATCGGCTAAAAAAGAAGGGATGGATCCTGGGGGTGGCTGTGGCTGCCGCAGCGCTCGCCTATCCCATCGCGGGGGCGCAGGAACCGCTGGGGGTTCCCGGATTCCGCGACGAAAGCGGCCGCGCGATCAACCCGAACGATGTCGCAATTACCAGACAAGAGGCGCAACGTTCCCAGCGCCCGATGGACGAAGGCGAGAAGAAAAAACCCGACCAGCCGTCCCAGACCCGGCCCGGCCTGTTCGGGCTGTTAAAGGAATTCCGCAGCATTGACGGATCCGGCAACAACGCGGATCACCCGGACTGGGGCAAGGCCGGCACGCCGCTCGTGCGGTTGAGCGACCCGGCCTATGAAGACGGCGCAGGAGCGCCCTCGGGCTACGACCGCCCAAGCCCGCGGCTGGTCAGCAATCTCGTCGCGGCGCAGGTGGACACGAGGCCGAGCGCGCGGCGAACGTCCGACTACATCTGGCAGTGGGGCCAGTTTATCGATCACGATTTGGACTTGGTGCCGACGCTGTCGCCGGCGGAGCAGTTCGACATCGCGGTGCCGCTGGGCGATCCATTCTTCGATCCGTCATCGACGGGTACGCAGACGATACCGCTCAACCGCTCGTTCTACGTCGTCGAAGGCGGTGCGCGCCAACAGATGAACTCGCTGACCGCCTACATCGACGGCTCGATGATCTACGGTTCGGACGAGGCGCGCGCCAAGGCGCTGCGCACACTCGACGGCACAGGTCGCCTGCGCCAAAGCCAGGGCGGATTCCTGCCGTGGAGCCTGTCCGGCGACCCGAACGTGCCCGATACCAATCCGCCGTCGTTCGCCGCGGGCGACGTCCGCGTGAACGAGCAGGCCGGACTCACGGTCATGCACACGCTCTGGGTGCGCGAGCATAACTACTGGGCCGATGCCGTCCGCCGGTCCAACCGGCAGCTCAGCGACGAAGAGATCTACCAGCGCGCGCGCGCCATGGTCGCCGCCGAGGTGCAATTCATCACGTACAACGAGTTCCTGCCCGTTTTACTCGGGCGCAACGCGCTGGGGCCGTACACGGGGTACCAGCCGAACATCAACGCGTCGGTCAGCAACGAATTCGCGACGGCGGCCTACCGCGTGGGCCACACAATGCTGTCCCCGCAACTCGCGCGGTTGAATGCGCGGCTGCGGCCCATCAGTGCGGGCCCGCTCCCGCTTCGGGACGCGTTCTTCAACCTGGACGCCGTCACGAGCGTGGGGATCGATCCGTACCTGCGGGGGCTGGCGCGGCAGGTGGCTCAGGAGATCGATTGCTTCGTGATCGACGACGTGCGCAACTTCCTGTTCGGGCCCCCGGGAGCGGGCGGATTCGACCTGCCGGCGCTGAACATGCAGCGCGGCCGCGACCACGGCATCGCCGACTTCAATTCCGTGCGCGTGGCGATCGGGCTGCCCGCGGTGACGAACTTCGCGGAGATCGCGTCCGACCCGGGCGTGCAGCAGTTCCTTGCGGACGCCTACGGTTCGGTGGACGACGTCGATCTGTGGATGGCCGGAATCACGGAAGATCACGTGCCGGGCGCGATCGTCGGCGAGACGTTCTGGACGATACTGACCGAACAGTTCCTCGCCGCCCGCGACGGCGACCGGTTCTGGTACCAGAACTATCTGCCGCCGGCCATGCAGCGCAAAGTGGAACGCGAGACACTGGCGAGCGTCATCCGGCGCAACACGCGTATCGGATACGAACTCCAGAACCGCGTGTTCATTGTCCCAAGGAAGTAATCGCTAACCAGTCAGCCCGCGCGGGGACTGGGGGACTGCGGTCCCCGCGCGGGCGCCTCGTTAGTCCAGCCGCACGAAGCGGCTCCAGTGTATGGCCCGATGCATTGGACCTCCCACTTTCCGCGGCGAGTGCAGGCCGAAAAGTTCGCTTCGTCCCACACCCGGCTCCCGTCAATGACGGTGAGGGGCGCAATCCACCGCGGCAAGGGGAAATTCAAGGATTTTCGCGTGGATTCGAACGGGAGCGCTGCGGCGCAAGCGCGAGTGGCATCGTGGCCGCGGATTTCTGCATCATCATCGTGGCGAGCAACGGGCGGCCGGAGAGCACCCGCCCAAGACGGAGACGCGCGATGATGCGACGGATAGTACTCGGTGGTTCCCTGGCGTTTGCGGCCATGACGGCGGCGACGGCCGAGGCGCCGAAGCACCCGACGTTTACGAAGGACGTCCTGCCGATCGTGCAGGAGAACTGCCAGGAGTGCCACCGGCCCAAGCCGATCGCGATTTCCGGACTCGTGGCGCCCTTTGCGCTCACGTCGTATGAAGAAGCGCGTCCCTGGGCAAAGGCGATCGCGGAAGCCGTGGCGAACAGAAACATGCCGCCGTGGTTCGCATCAGACGAGTTCCACGGCACGTTCCGCAACGAACGCACGTTGACCCAGGACGAGATCGACACCATCGTGCGCTGGGTGGAGTCGGGTGCGCCGCGCGGCAATCCCAGCGATGCGCCGAATCCGATCGAATTTTCGGACAAGGAGTGGTGGCTCGGCGAGCCCGACCTTATCGTGCCGCTGCCGGAGAAGATCTGGGTCGGCGACGAAGTTGACGACTGGCAGCCGATGATCCCGGTCAAATTGACCGAGGAGCAGTTGCCGAAGGACCGCTGGCTCAAGAGCCTTGAAGCGCAGGCCGATGCGGACTGCGTTCACCACATTGTGATCTACAGCACGAACCCCCACCAGGCGCCACGCACTGAGGCCGGCGGCCAACTCGGCTACGGCAACATCGGCGGGCTCGCGCCCG
Organism: uncultured Nitrospirales bacterium; assembly: GCA_964411925.1. Lineage (GTDB taxonomy): Bacteria > Hydrogenedentota > Hydrogenedentia > Hydrogenedentales > VFKU01. The sequence goes on along the minus strand of CAYPNI010000015.1, from coordinate 21,291 downwards.
GTGCGGTGCCGAGCCTGATGCAGGACGGTTACGGGATTTTGCTCCAGAAAAACGCCGTGCTGCGTTTTAGCATGCACTACCACAAGGAACCGGGGCCGGGCACGGGCGAATACGACCAGTCGCGCATCGGTTTGTTTTTCTATGACGAGGACGAGGTGGTCAAGCCGATCAACATCGAGCCGATCGGCGAGCTGGGCTTTGAGATTCCGCCGAACACGGAGAACTACGTGGTCACGGCGGACTACACCTTCGATCGTGCGTTCAAGATTCTCAATTATCTTCCTCACATGCACCTGCGCGGAGTGGCGGCGAAATACACCGCGCACTTCCCCGACGGTTCGACCGAGACGCTGCTGAGCGTTCCGCGGTACAACTACAACTGGCAGCTCTATTACGAGTATCCCGAGCCGCGGGACTTCCCGGCCGGCACGCGCATCCAGGTCGATATGACCTTCGACAATTCGACCGGGAACCCGAGCAATCCCGATCCGAACAAGACCGTCCGTTTCGGCGCATCGACGACGGACGAGATGGCGCTCGGCTGGATGGCGTACACCTGGGCGGACGACGCGTCGGCGAGCGACTGACGGCGCAGTTCAGGATGCTTCAATCCGGGCCGGCCCGCAGGCCGGCCCGGTTTTCATTTTTCGGCGGTCTTCGTGTCTCTTTTGTCGCGCGTAGCGTCAACGCGTGCCATAGCGGCATCGTTACTCTGTCGTCACTGCGGCAGGAGGATTCCCCATGAACGCTTCATCCGTGCGCCGGGCGTTGGTGCTGGCGTCAATGTTCACCTGTTCGGCCGCCCTTGCGCATCCGCCGTCGGGCATTACAGTGGACGGTGACGGCGTCGTCTACTTCATGCACGCCGGAATCGGGATCTGGAAGATTGACCGTGACGGCGAACTCTCCACGCACCCCGGCCCGGGTTTCCATCACATTGAACTCGACGCTGACGGCCGCTTCGCGTCCCAACGCTGGCCGAGTTTCCCGGACGGCGTAATCCGCGCCGTCGGTTCAAAGCCGACGTTGCTCGCCGTGAGCAGTTTTCCGGTGGCGACCGGCGCAGACCGCGCTCTCTACTACCCCGAGGCCATGCCCGACGGTTTCGTGCACATCCTCCGGCTCGAACCCGGCGGCAAACCCTCCGACTTCGCGAAGCTGCCGCATGCCATCGAAAACTCGTTCGAAGGAAAACCGATACCGGCGATGTGGATCCACGGCCTGGCCGCCGGCGCGGATGGCAACCTCTACTACGCGGAGAAGGAAGGCATACAGAAGGTGGATCGCTCCGGAAACGTCACGCCCGTCGTCGCGAAGATCACGCTCGACGAATGTGTCCATCCACCGGCCATCACCGACGACCGCGGCGGCGTGGTCCTGCGCGGTCTCGATGTCGCCGACGACGGTACAATCTACGCTGCGTCCGCCGCGTGCAGCGCGCTGCTGAAGGTCACGCAAACCGGCGAGGTGTCCGTGGCGTTGCAGGAGCGTGACGGCTGGGCGCCGACGGATGTCGAAATCGTCGGCCGCGATCTGTACGTTCAGGAGTTCTACTACATCGACGTCGAGCAATCGTCCGACTGGCTTCCGCGCGTGCGCAAACTGGCTGCCGACGGGACCGTGACCACGCTCGCCACGGTCACCGAAGCGCCGCAGCGCCCCCGGTAGTCAGGGGCCTGCGATGACGCGCGGCCGAATCCGGCGGGCGGTACTCTGGTTTCATCTCGCTCTCGGGCTCACGTCCGGCTTGATCATTGTCGTCATCGGCCTGACGGGCGCGATACTTGCCTTCAACAACGATTACGTCCGCTGGACGCACCCCGGTTACTTCGGCGTCAAGACTTCCGGCACGCCCATCGGCCTCGACGCCGTCGTCGCGAAGATCGAACAGGAATACGCGCCGTCGCGCGTCGAAAGCATCAACCTGTTGTGGAAAGGCGACTACGTTTATTACTTCCTGAACGACCGCGGCCCGCTGATCGCGAACACGGTTGACGGCCGCATTCTCGATCCGCGCGCGGGCCAGGCATTCACCAGCAAACTTGTGATCAACGCTACGCAGGTGCACACCAAGCTCGCCGCGGGCGACGTCGGCCGCGTAATTCGCAACGTTGCCACGATCGAAGTGCTGTTCCTGATCCCCACGGGCATCTACCTCTGGTGGCCGGCGAAACGCTTCGGCATTCGACGCAAGGCGTCGTGGCGGCTGCGGCTCTGGGACCTCCACAACACGCTGGGCGTCTCGCTGGCCTTGCCCGTGCTGTTTCTCGCGCTCACGGGCTCGCTGATTGCCCTGCACCTGCCCGAGTCGCGCGTCCCCGCGCCCGTCGCCACGGCGGAGCCGCCGCCGCGCTCGGTTCCTCTCGCGGATGCCGATCGGCAGGTCGCGGCGCCCCTCGACGCCGCGCTGACCGCGGCGCGGGGGCCGTTGCCGGAGTTGCAGGTGTACCAGATCATGTTGCCCGATTCTTCGACAGCGCCCATCGTCGTGAACAAAAGTCCCAACGGCTGGTCCACGCGCAATCAGCGGGCAAGCGTCTATATCGACCGGTATTCAGGAGAGGTACTGCGCGTGAATCCGCCGCACCGGTTCACCCCCGCGTACCGCCTCTACGATTTCGGCCGCAGACTCCACGGCGGGCAGTATTTCAACGCGTTGGGTAAGGCGATCTTTTTCGTATCCAGCCTCTCGTTGTCCGTGCTCGCCGTCACCGGTCTCGCGTTGGGCATCAGACGGCTGAAGTCGCGCGCAGGACTGACGCGCTAGATGAGCTTCTCGATCGTATGCGGCCGATCGAGGTCGAGCCGGGCCTCGCGCGCATCGTCGAGATTGAGCCGGACGGGTTCGCCGGATTCACCGATGGTCGCGCGCAGATGCAGCGAGCGCAGGCCGCCGTACCACCAGCGCGCATCGCAGACGTAGATGATGTCACCCGGCTCCGCGGTAATCTCGGGGAACAACTCGGGCGCGATGCGCACGGTCTCCCGCGCCACGGCGGCGTCTGCGACGATCGGCACCGTCGCCGGCCGGCTAATCTGCCGATTGGGTTCGCCGCCCTTGAACGCGCGCATCGCGTCCAGCTGCGTGCCGTTGACCAGTCCGCGGATTTCGGCGAGCGGCCGCGGGCGCGTAACAAAACTCACCCCGACGCCCAACGCGGTGCACACGACCAGGCCGAACAGGGCGCGCGTGAAGTTGAAACTGTCGGGGCCCATGCCGAAGGAGAACGGCTTGACGAGTATCTCGTCGAAGGGCGCGAACAACGACAGCGCAATGAGCGCGCCGCCGCCGCAAATCGTTGCGACCGCCGCCGCGGGGGTGTAGCGCTTCCAGAGCAGGCCGAGTACGATGGCGACGACAATTGGCGGCGTAACGGCCGCGGTGAACAGCCCGTGCGCCGAGTAGATGCTTTTCTCCCGCATGAATACCTGCACGAGCAACAGCCCGATGAGGACGACGGCGAAACTCGTATAGCGCGCGACCTTGAGGTAATGCGCGTCGGGCTGGTTCGGCTTCATATACGGACGATACACGTCGTTCAGGAAAATGGCTGACGACGCGTTGATCAACGTGTCCGCGGTGGACATCAGCGCGGCGGTCAACGCGGCAAGCACGAACCCGAACAGGCCGGGGACCAACAACACCGCCGAGACCTCGATGAACGAGTCGCCCGCCGTGGTTTCGAAGCCGCCCTGCTCGACCATCGCGCGCGCGACCCAACCGCCGCCGCTGGTCGCGATGGCGGCGAGCGGCATCAGCAGCAGGGTCCAGCAGATGGCCATCTTGCGCGCATCGAGCACGCTGCGCATCGAGAGGAACCGCATGATGATGCCCTGATTCATCAGCATGAACGCGCCCGAGTTGGCCAGGCCGTCCTGCGCGAAAATCCCGAAGGAACTGAACTCGGGCGGCTCGTTCAGCGGCGAGAACGCGAACCGGTGGCCCTGCGGCAGCAGCGACCAGAAATCGCCGAATCCGCCGACGTGCGCGACGCCGACGAGGAACACACCGATGCCCGCGATGAGCAGAATGAGCCCCTGGGCAAGGTCCGTCATGATGACGGACGTTTGCCCGCCGGACATGACGTAAATCATCACGATGACCGCGGTCACAAACGCGCCGGCCATGACCGGCCACGCGAGGAGCGTCTGCAGCGCGGTGCCGATGGTGTAGAGATTGATGCCGACGTAGCCGACGAGGTAGATGAGGATGACGACCGTCGCGGACATGCGCGCGAGCACGCCGAAGCGCCGTTCGAAGTATTCCGGAACCGACTGGACCCGCATGTAGTAGATGATCGGCAGCCACACGCAGAGCACGAGCGGCATCCAGAACCAGTCGTTGAAATACGTCTGCGTGCTCGAGACGCCGTAGCGGAACCCGGCATCGCTGTATTTCACGAACGAGTAGCTTCCGACCGTGGTCGCGACGAGCGAGAACGCGATCAACCACCACGCAAACCGCTGCCCGCCGAAGAAGAAGTCCTTCGTCGTGTGCGTGTAGCGGCCGAACCACGCGCCGAACCCGACGATGAGGATGAAATACGCGAACAGAACCGCGTAGTCGAGCGGAGTTCCCATCGATTCGCCGCTCATGTGCCGGGCCCGCCGCCCAGGTACGGCAACACGAACGTGAACAGCGCCTGCAATACGAGCAGTCCGAGATAGCCCGCGACGACCACGGCGACGAGCCGCTGGGCGTTCCGATCCCCCGGCACGAGATAACCGCTGGAATAGCCGCACCACACGCCGACGGCGCACATGACGCCCCCGACGCCGAACTGCAACAGCAGGGGATAAATTCGCAGCCAGTCCACGCGGTCCGCCTCCCGATGCGCCGAAACATAACCCATCCGGCTGCAATCATCAACACAGAGACACAGAGGACACGGAGAACGACCAGTCAGCGCGGGGTTCCGTTGACAATCCGCTCAAGTCCATTCGCAAGCAGAGGTACATTGAAATTGATTAGCAGGCCGAGCCAACGATTGGACAGTCTTTAATACGTAAGAAGTTGAGCCTTGTGAAGGCGCGTGACCTCTTCAATCGATTTCAATTCCAGAACTATCGAATCCTCGACAATTAGATCCTGTACGTATCCGCAATCCAGTCGTTTGCCCTTGTAGACGACCGGTAGCCGCACCTGTCTTTGGTGATTGATCCCTCGCAATGTGAACTCGTGGCTCAGACACTCCTCGTAGGCGGACTCGAGAAGTCCCGGCCCCAGTTCCTTGTGTACTTCGATCGCCGCTCCTATAACCTTCCCACTCAAGTCATTGAAATCGGCGGCATCCATCGTCATTCCTCCGTGTTTTCTGTGTCTCTGTGTTGAGTCAGCAGCCCTTCACGTCCGATTCGAGAGGTTGCAGAGGTTCCTCGAAGTACTGATGAAACGAACGAGGCAGATCGCGGTAGTCTGTGTTTGAGCCGAGCGCGTGGACGTCCTGTGCGTTGTGCGTATTCCAGAAGAGCACCGTCTTGCTGGTACATTCGGCGCGGCCGGCGTCGGCGATCAGCGCGGACAAGGCCTTGCCGGAGTACGTTCCGTCGAGCCGGATGCCTGCCGAATCGCGGGCCGCTTCAACCGCGTCGATGCCGGCCTGGGTAAACTCGCCGTAGCGCTCACCGAAAAACTCGTCGCGCACTCTCACGCGCGTCATCGGATCGTGCGCTGGCGCGACCGGCGCGATCGATTGCAGCGTGGCGTCAATCAGCCGGCGGAGCCTGGGCCCGCTCGCGAATCGCTCGTCCACGACGCGCACCGCGTGCAGTTCAGCGTCGATTCCGGCCAACGCCAGGCCCACCGCGAGTCCCGCCGTGGTGCCCATCGAGCCCATGGCGAGGTAGATGCGGTCCGGCTTTGGCAGGAGACCGGCCTCGATTTGATCGGCGAGCTCGAGCGCCGCGTTCACGTATCCCATTACGCCGATGGTGGATGACCCGCCGGCCGGCACGATGAACGGGCGCCGACCGTAACGCAGCAGCGAAGTCAACGTCTTGAGCGTGACCGTCGTGGCGATCGCATTCACGCTCGAACGCGCGACCAGCCGCGCGCCGGCGGCGTGCGACGCGAGCAGATTCCGGCGGACGTAGGCCGCGTTCGGCTGGGGCAGCAGCATCGATGTTACGCGCAGGCCGGCGCGCCGCGCATAAATGGCCGTGGCGAGCGCGTGGTTCGACCCGGCGTAACCGAACGTCACGATTTCCCGCGCGCCGATCTTCTTCGCATGACCCAGGAGGAACTCGAGCTTGCGCACCTTATTGCCGCCGTACGGCCGCGCGGTCAGGTCATCTCGCTTGATGTAGATCGCCGCGGCGTTCGGGAGGTCTATCCCGAATCGTTCGACGGGCGTCGGCAAGTCGCACAACGGAACGCGCGGGAACCGGGGTTCGAGTTCGGGAAACCGGCGGAACAACGCGATCGGCGGAGCTGGGTTGGATGGATGGGTCGTCATGCGCGGGCGAGTATATCGCGCGCGATACGTTGCGCTGGATTCGCCCGCCGTTTGTTGCTATGAAGTAGCCCTCCATTGTCACCACGGAAGAGGAATCCAGCCGATGATCGACCGCCCGATTCGGGTACTCATGCTCCTGATCGCCATCGCTCTCCAATCGCCCGCGCGCGCGCAGCACGGCGCGCCCGGCGGAGAATGGCCGGCCTACAGCGGTGACCGCGGCAGCACGAAGTATTCGGCGCTCGACCAGATCGACGCGGACAACGTCAAGAATCTCGAAGTCGCGTGGCGGTGGGAGTCGCCCGACAACGCCATCTACGCGGAGAACTCCTCCAAGGCGCCGGGTTCGTTCAAGGTCACCCCGGTGATGGTCGGCGGCGTGCTCTACACGGCGACCACCTACGGCCAGGCCTGCGCGATCAACTCGGAGACGGGGGAGACGCTGTGGGTGTTCGATCCCGGCGTGTGGAAGGGACCGCGGCCCGGCAACCTCGGCTTCAACTCGCGCGGGCTGGCGTACTGGACCGACGGCGCCGGCGACGAGCGCATCTTCATCGGCACGAACGAGGCCTACGTCTACGCGCTGGACGCGAAGACGGGCGAGCCCATTCCAACGTTTCGTGACGGCACACCCATCGACCTCATGGAGAGGCTGAACCATCCGGTCGATCGCCGAAACCTGTTCTCCATCTCTCCGGGAACCATCTGCGGCGACACGCTCGTGATGGGATTTGGCGCGAACGACCGCCCGATCGTCAAGGAGATGACGCCCGGCGACGTTCGGGGATACGACGTGCGCACGGGCAAGGTGAAGTGGGCCTTCCACAACCCGCCGTGGAAAGGCGAGCCGGGGTATGAGACGTGGATGGACGGCTCGGCGGACTACACGGGCAATTCAAACGTCTGGTCGCACATGTCCGCCGATCCCGAGCTAGGCTACGTCTATTTGCCGTTCGGCACTCCGACCAACGACTTCTACGGCGGCCATCGCAAGGGCCAGGGACTCTACGCGGAGAGCCTCGTCTGCCTGAACGGCGAGACCGGTGAGAAGATTTGGCACTTTCAGCACGTTCACCACGGCATCTGGGACTGGGACCTGCCGACTGCGCCCGTCCTCTGCGACATCCGCGTGGACGGCCGCGACATCAAGGCGCTCGCGCAACCGACGAAGCAGGGATTCCTGTGGGTACTCGACCGCCGCACAGGCGAGCCCGTCTGGCCGATTGAGGAGCGGCCCGTGCCGCAGACGACGGTCGAAGGCGAGGAGACGTGGCCCACGCAGCCGTTCCCGACGAAGCCGGCGCCCTACACGCCGATGGGCGCGACGCCCGACATGCTCATCGACTTTACGCCGGAGCTGCGCGCCAAGGCGCTCGAAATCCTCGAGGAGTACAACTACGGCCCGGTCTACACGCCGCCGCTGGCCGGCGCGGACGCGAAAATGACCATCGTCCACCCGGGCTGGTTCGGCGGCGCCAACTGGATGGGCGCGGCGTTCGACCCCGATTCCGGGCGTATTTTCATCCCTTCGCTGAACAACGCGATGAGCACCTACCGGCTCGTGAAGCCCGATCCCGCCCGCTCGAACTTCGACTATATCGCCGAGCTTGGCCGGGGCCCCGAGGGCCCGGAGGGACTGCCGCTGTTCAAGCCGCCATATCTGCACGTGACGGCGATTGACCTGACGACGGGCGAGCACGCCTGGGAGATCCCCATCGGCGACGGTCCCCGCGAGCACCCGGCCATCGCGCACCTCAATTTGCCTGCGCTCGGCGACTCCGGACGCGCGCACCCGCTCGCGACCAAGACGCTCCTCTTCATCGCCCACTCGATCGAGGATCGGCCCAATTTCCGCGCAATTGACAAGAAAACCGGGGCGATCGTCCACGAGATGACGTTGCCGGGTTCGCCGTCGGGAACGCCGATGACCTACTCCGCCGGTGGCAAGCAGTACATCGTCGTCGCGGTGGGCGGCGGACGCAATCCGGCCGAGCTACTCGCACTCAGCGTGCCGTGACGCGGCAAAGAACGCCGCCGGGTGGAATAGGCGCCGGCGCGATCCTGTTCTTTTGATCTGCGCCAAGCCTCGCGAGCAAAAAAGCGCGCGAGGCAAAAAAAAGTATTGCAAAACGGATCAGCAGTATGCAGAATATGGCGCCCTTGAGATTGTAGTCCTCAAGGGAGACCGCGCGCCGGGGGCGTCACAGCCAGATACGCCAGGGCGCGTGTACGAACGTCAGCCTCAATGGCCCTGACAGGAGGGGCCAGCAAGTCGAGGGTGGGCGGCCTTTACGGCAGGAGGGTTTATGAATTGCACAAGGGAAAGCATCTCCTCATCGACTGTTGGGATGTGGATCGCGAACTCTGTCTAGACGACAAGCGCGTCCTCTCCGCCATGGCCAGCGCGGCTGAACGCGCCGGCGCAACGGTAATCTCCCAGGTCCGCTACAAGTTCGGTCACGACTCCCCTCCAGGCTTCGCCGCCGCCATCCTGCTCGATGAGAGCCATTGCTCTGCGCATTCCTACGCAGACCTGGGCCTCATCGCCATGGACGTGTTCACCTGCGGCAGCACCAACCCGCGGACCGTGCTCAAGTTCATCCAGGAAGAGCTGGATCTGGGCAACGTGACTGTCCGCGAATTCAAACGGTTCCCCGTCGGTGCGGCGCGGCCTGCGATGGCCGAAGCCGTATCGGCGCGATGACCGATCCGCAGGGACAGCGCCCCACCCGCAAGCTGCACGACGGCGCCGAAGAAGGCCTCCGGCCACTCGAGTCGCTCGACGTGTCGAAGGTCGGCTCGTTCGCCGGCCTCGTGCGGGCGATGGGGAAGACCGCGTTCCAGGGACGTCAACTCGGCAACGCACTCGATGTCCTCGTCGCGATGGCGAAGGACGAGTCGTGCCTGTCCGTCCTGACGTTGTCCGGCGCGATGACCGTCGCCAAGCAGGGCAGCATCGTCTGCGAACTGATCGAGCGCCGCGTCGTTGACGCCGTCGTATCCACCGGCGCGCTTATGGCCCACGGCCTTTCCGAGGCCGTGGGCTTGACCCACTACGCCATCGACCCCGAGGCGGACGACACCGAGCTGTTCGACAAGGGGTACAACCGCGTCTACGACACCATCGAGATGGAGGCCAACCTCAACGAGGTGGCCGCGGTGGTCGCGAAGGTGCTCGAGAGCGTCACGCCCGAGGGCGGCGTCTGGTCGTCCGCGCGGTTCTGCCGCGCCGTCGGCAAACACCTTCACGACCAGGGACATGGCCGCGGCATCCTCAAGAGCGCGTACGAACACGACGTGCCCGTGTTCATCCCCGCGTTCACCGACTCCGAAATCGGCCTCGATTTTTCCACCTGGGCGATGAAGGCCGCGCTCAAGAAGAAAGGTGGCACGGGCATCCTGCCCGTTAGCGGTTCGGGCTCTGGTGGCACGGGCGGCTCGCCTGTGAAGGGCTCGAGTTCTGGCGGCGCAGGTGTTTCGCCAGCGAATGCCGGCGTCCGCCCAGATGGCACGCTCAACCCCGACGACGTCTTCCAGGCGATCCCGCCGTACAACCCCTTCCTCGATTTGCAGGAATACGCGCGCATGTGCGGCAAGGCGCAGTCGCTCGGCATCTTCACCATCGGCGGCGGCGTTCCGCGCAATTGGGCGCAACAAGTCGCGCCGTACTACGACATCACCGGCATGCGCCTGGATATCACGCTGCCCGAGCCGCGCTTCAAGTACGCCGTGCGCATCTGCCCCGAGCCGGCTTTCTGGGGCGGCCTCAGCGGCTGCACCTACTCCGAAGGCGTCTCCTGGGGCAAGTTCATCCCGCAAGACGAAGGCGGCCAACACGCCGAGGTCCGCGCCGACGCCACACTGGTCCTGCCGCTGCTCGCCAAGGCGCTCTTCGAGACGCTGGGCAGGTAGGGAGGGTCGCGCTGCCGCGCGACCGTAGCGCCGCCGGGACGGCGGCACCTAGATCTTGTGGGGCAGGCGCCCGACCTAGAGAAGTCGTAGCATGGGCAGCTTGCCCATGCGATCGCACTTAGCCGAGCCACTGTATCTAACGGCCACAGCGGTGCCGACCGAGCGGAGTTCAATTTCAACTGACGGCGAGATGCGCTTCGTCCATCAAAAATCTGCACTTGAACTACTGCGATGAGAATCCTGGCTGAACCTACCATGCGACGACCAACTCATGCTCAGTCGGGCGTCACAGTATCTAGGTGGCGTCCGGATGGTTGTAATACGAACCTCCAAGAATTGAGCCGAGTCATCGCGTTCCGTTGGAGTCAGCCGGAATAGTTTCTAATAAGATCAATCGCGCTCTGGAGTTCGTTCCGATCCGGTTTACTCATTCGACTTGTTTCGTAGTGCGCGCTGATCGCGTCGCACAAAGTCCCGGAGATCGCAAACGATACTCTGTCGTGTGAAATTCCAACTGCATAAATCGGCTGTTCATAATAAGCCCAATCTGGTACCGAGCACCAGACTCTATTTCGAACCGGTGGTCCGAGAGTAAGCCGGCACGCGTCGAAGGCCATGCCGTCCTCGTCAAGGTTCGTATCGACCTCTCCAATCCGCGCGTCATACGAAAAAAGAACCTGCGTTATGCCCTTCGGGCATCCGTCGACACCCAGATTGATCGTATAGTTTCCGTCGTCGTCACAACTGAAGTCGTCGTTGACAAACCGGGCGATTAGTTTCGGCCTGGGGTGGAGTATCACCTTGCTAGGATCGACGTCATCGCGATGCTCGAGCGTAAGGCTGCACTCTCCTTGATCTAACGCTTCGACCATCGCTCGGCTTGCCTCGAAGGCGCTCCTCGCATCCCGTCCGTGGAAGATCTGCTCGTAGAAGCGGCGCATTGATGCAAGTGCGGTTCCGTTTCGTATGTTTGCCGTTGTACCGATAGCCATCGGCACGATGGCAGCAACGTCTTCTGCGATATCCTTCGAGTCACAAGCGTTCAAGTAAACAAGCTTTGGCAATAAGTCATCGGGAATCAGACGCCGCAGAAGTTCGCCCGTCAGTGGGACATTCTGGCCGCGCCGATCCCCCAGTACGATGCATCCCGTACTGCCATGCGCGGAAATATGGAGTACATCGGGTCGTTGATTCGTGATCTCTGCTGGGAATCTATCGACCGAGAGTTTCGGAAAAGCGGCGAATTCGGGCGCGATGCCATTCGTCGAACCCAGAACGGATTGAAGCTCGGTCACTTCCTGTTCAATCAGAAGTGTGCCCGCCTCTGCCGGGTTGCAAGCCACGTACATCACCTTCATGTTGTGTCCTCTCCGATGTTCCGCAGAATCGCTGTTGCCACCAAGGGATCCTGCAGATACCCCTCTATCCCATGGCGGTTGTCCGTATGATTGTCGATGTCCGTGAAATTTGTAACATCAAACCGCACGTGTTGCATTGAGCCACGGCCAACAAACAGTGATCTTCGATCAAGACTTGGAGATAGGGCGACTATGTCGCGACAATCGGATGCGTTTGTCCATCGATCAAGCCCGTGTGGCCAAGATCGGTGCGAAAGTCTGGACAATACACACTCTACGCCCAGCGGAGATCCCACGGTCACAAAGTGATCTACCGGCAGATCGGGCGACGCATGCATGATTGCGTAAGCAACAACGCTACCCAACGAATGCCCCACAACCACGCGAGGCCGACTCGTCTTACGTATCGCGTCCCCGACCACCGCGTCTACGGCACCCCTGGCCTGCGATGAAGTGAGATATGTTCCTACATCTCGAAGGATCCAATCGATCGCACTTGCAGCGAGCTTGGGGTTCAGCGTGTCCGCGATACGAGCCACCGCACGCACCCATCGATTTGCAAGCGGGTTCCGGTATTCGTCTTCTGGATTCTTGTTTGAGCTAGCGAATTCAATGGAGTCTTCGTAAGACGGCGGGCTGCCCTCAACCAGGGCTTTCTCAACCACGATTGCCTTGAACTCACGCGCGAACGCGTCTGATCCTGAGCTTTCAAAGTCTCTCTCAGCATACTCGTCGAGCAATTGTGCATAGTATGGGACAATCGAAATCTCGGCAATTCGATTGATATCGAATTTCCGATTTGCCCGCTCGGCTCCGGTTCTCAGAGCCTCAAGCAATTTACTGTTGATTTGTTTTTCGGAGTACTGGCCTTTGGCACGTCCGTGGACGTATAATAGCCCCATAGTTGCATCCTTACGGAAGAGGCTTGCATGCTACCAGAGTCACGCCTTCAACGGGCTCTATATCCGCTTGACGCGCTGCCGAGCGATGAATCCAATGAGTCCGTCAACAATTGTCCCCTTGTCCAGCACTTTTGTTTTCGGGCCGATCTGTGCTCCCCGCGAATCCCCCCGGCGGTTTTCACAGTGGCGGGTTTCGTGTGCCGAAGTGCGCGGGGGGAGTGCAACGCGGATGCAGAGGGATAGGAGCGTGAAGCGGGGAGTAAGGAGTGGGACCCGGGAAGTAGGGAAACATGACTCGATAGTGAAGTCGTAGGTTTGCCGACGGGGAGATTCTTCGCGCTGCTCAGAATGACAAGTGGGGCACGCCGTGGCTCCGCGTGGGAAGAACGATCGCGGGTGTGCCGCCGGGACGGCGGCGCTACGATGAACGGCGGCTCGGCGTGATGCGAAGTGCGGTCGCGCAGCAGCGCGACCCTCCCCAGGGCGGCTCGCGAGTACGCTCGCCCTCCCTTGCGCTTCGTGGTGAAAACGACCGCGCGGTTCAGTCGCCGGTGGCGATTTTTTGCGCGGAGTGTTTTCCTTTGAAGTTGATGGTCTGGATTTTCTTGGCCGGGTCGGCCTGGTTTTCGAGGATGCCGAGTTGGATGGTGCCGGCGAGGTCGCCGGCCGGGGACTGGGTGCCCTCGACGCGCATGGACTGGCCGCCGCCGCCCTGGGTGACCATGGTGGTGTCGAAGCTGAACTTGTCGCCGTCCCAGGTGAGGTTCCAGACGTTGCTGGTGAACATGACCGGCCCGACGGCGAGGTACCACTTGCCGGCGTCGGAGTCCTTCGGGAGGTAGGCGCCCCAGGGCAGGCCCATGAGGCCCTCGGCGAGGTAGCTGTCCTCGGCGGGGTGCGCGGCGAGCAGCGCGGTGAGTTTTTGCACGGGCGGCATCGGCCTGGGCGTCACGCCTTCGACCGGCACGGACTCGATGAACCCGACGAACATCTCCTCGAGCGTCTGCTCGCGGTAATACAGCGTCGCGGTCGGGTCGGGGTTGCGCGGGTTCTCCGCGGAGTTGTCGTAGACGAACTGGACCTCGAGCTTGGTGCCCGCGGGCATTACGAGGTCGGCCGCCGGCTGGTAGCTCCACTGCCAGTTGTAGTCGTACTGCGGGACGTTGAGCAGGACCTCGCTGCGGCCGTCGGGATAGTGCGCGGTGTACTTGGCCGACTTCGCGCGCACGTGCGCGTGCGGCATCATCGAGACGATGCGGCTGTCCTGGTCGAACAGGTGGAACGCGGTCTCGGTGTAGTTCGCATCGCCCGGCGGGATCAGAATGCCGAGGTTGACGCCGAAACTCGTGCTGACTTTTTTCTGCAGCGCGCCCTCGCCGTAGTGCAGGCCGACGCGCGTCGCGTCGCTCGTGTCCTCGCCGGAGAGGTGGTAGTGCATCTGGAACGTCATCACCTGGTTGCGCGCGAGCGTGCGGCCCATGCCCTCGGGATAGACCGTCGGCTGCGCGCCGGCCACCCACACGCCGAACTGCTCCGCGCCTGCGCCGCCGCTGCGGGTCGTCGTGCGCACGTCGTATTCCGAATCGCCCATCTGCGCATCGCCCAGGAACGCGAGGATGTGGTGCACGACCTTGCGATCGCCGGGATTGAACTCGACCGCGTTCACCCAGTGGTCCGAGTCCATCGCGACCTCGATGACGTACGTCGGGAAAATGTCCTCGCCCGTCGCGGGCAAGTCGATCTTCGGCAGCTCGATGACATAGTCCGGCTCGCCGAGTTCCCACTCCGGCGCAGGGCCGGTCAAGAGCGGCTTGTCGTCACCCGCGCCGCGTTTCGCGCCCTGATCGACCCACGCGAGCAGCGTCTCGCGTTGCTGCGTCGAGAGCGAGAGGTCGTATCGCCAGGATCCGTGCGCCGGGTCGGGCCGCCACGGCGGCATCCGGCCGTCCGAGATCACCTCGCGGATCGACTTCGCCCAGGGCCGCGTTTCTTCATACGTCAGCAGCGACATCGGCGCGACGGACCCCGGCTGGTGGCACCGCACGCACTTCTCCGCCAGGATCGGCGCGACGTCTTTGGTAAACGTGACGTCGGCGGCGGCAACGAGCGTGCTAAGAGTTAGGGACATCGAGCAGGCAAAAGCACGAAGCATTGATGAGTCTCCCGACGAATTGCACGATAGGTTAGCATAAAGGCCCTCGTCAGAGTTTCGAGCTATACTTGAAAGATGGGCGCACTGAGGAAGTTAGATAGCACTCCGAGGTGGCTAATCCGGTTGCTGCTTTTGTTCCCGGCGACCGGCACCGCGACTGGCGCGTGCTTCGATTACTTCGTATTCAAAGACTCGGTCTTTTCCGGGTTCGGCGGGATGTTCGGGTTTATCTTTGGAATGGTGTTTGGATCAATGATCGCATGGCCTACGATAAACGTCCGGTTTTGGAAGATCGCTCTATTTACTGCCTGCGGAACCTCTCTATTTGGTACGTTGCCGCTATGGGCTTGGCATGGAAGTATTTTCGAAATCCTACTTCTGTCGCCCGCCGGGTTCTGGGCCGGCTACCTTCTGTTGTACCTCCAGGTCAGGTACTCTCGCGATTCCGAATTGCTTCGTGCGCCTTGATCTGTTTACTTGATTGCGTCCGAAACTAGATTGCTTCGTCGCGCACCCCGCTCCTCGCAATGACGGGCTGACATCTGTGAGAATCTGTGAAATCTGTGGGCAATGGGTTGCGGGAGATGAGCATGAGCGAACGACATCCGGACGGCCAGGTCACGACTGAAACCCGCGGGC
The DNA here is from genome assembly GCA_964411925.1 of uncultured Nitrospirales bacterium. Classification (GTDB taxonomy): domain Bacteria; phylum Hydrogenedentota; class Hydrogenedentia; order Hydrogenedentales; genus VFKU01. Next base: position 5,873 of record CAYPNI010000015.1, on the reverse strand, counting down.
ACCTGTATTTGATGGGACTTGACCGCGCGGAGAAGTACAACGGCTTGACGCCGAAGATGTTTACGGAGCTGACCGAGGCGTACAACGAACTCGAAGCCAACGACGCGCTGCGCGTGGGCGTGTTGTTCGCGCACGGAAAACATTTCACGGCCGGGCTCGACCTGCCCAAGTTCACCGAGCACATGAAGAAGGGCGAGCGGCCCTACTTCCGCAAGGGCCAGGTGGACGTCTATGCGTTGCGGCGGCGCATCTCGAAACCCGTCGTCGCGGCGGTGCACGGCATCACGTACACGGCGGGCATTGAGATGATGCTCGCGACGGACATCGTCGTCGCTGCGAGCGACTGCCGCTTTTCGCAACTAGAAGCCAAACGCGGGATCATGGCGGCGGGCGGCGCGACGTTCCGGTTCGTCCAGCGGGGCGGCTGGGGCAACGCGATGTATCACTTACTGACCTGCGACGAGTTCAACGCGCAGGAGGCGCTGCGCTGCGGGTTCGTGCAGGAAGTCGTCGAGCCGGGCAAACAACTCGACCGCGCGATCGAACTCGCCGGGCACATCGCGCGCATGGCGCCGCTGGCCATCCGCGCGACCAAAGAGAACGCCCTGCGATTTATCAAAGACGGTGAGGACGCGTGCATCGGAGAGTTCGAGGGAATCCAGCGGCGCCTCAGCAATACGGAAGACGCGGCCGAAGGTGTGCGGTCGTTCGTTGAGCGCCGGGATCCAAATTTCACCGGGCGCTGAATCACGTATCAGGACGCCGCCGGAACCTCTGCGGATGCCGGCGCGGGCGTCGCTGCGGCGGGTGAAGGCTCCGTCCGCCACGTCACCGGCGGGAACCGCCCAGTGCCCGATCGATCCGTGTCGATCCGCAGCAGGCTCGGATACACCGCCAGGAGCGGCAACAGCGAGAAGAGGAACCGCGCTTCTTCCCCGCGATCGCCAAGGACGGTCAGGAACGAGATGATGGCCGCAGAAACGAGAATCGCGGACTCCGGCAGACGCAGGACGCCGGCCGATCTCCGGATCAGAACCGCCACAGGCAACAGCATGAGATTGATGAATGCCCACGCGGTTGTCGCCCAGACTAGATAGGGATAGAGCGTGATTTCGGGTCCTTTGGGATGATATTCAGGCGGAAGCCGGTCTTCGACGCTCTTGCGATTGATAAGGCTGTAAATGATGATTTTGGGTTCGAACAACCGGACGTAGCCGTGCCACATGTGCCGAAGGCTCTCCGCGGGATGCCCCAGGATGTATTCTCTGACCGCCTTGGCTCGTGCACGGCTCGCGATCGCAAAACCGTCGGAATCAATCCTCGTCACCGACCAATCACCCGTGCCGACGAATTCCTGGTGCGACAAGACCTCTACTTGTTGCGGAGTGAGAATTTCCACCTCGAATTTGTCGTCGAACAATCCTCCCCATGCGCTCATCAAGTTGTATCCCGCATGGTTCGACCAGACCAACTGCCCATCGTTCAGCAGGAAAAGCTTGAGATGCCACGTGCCGGAGACGGCCAAGATCGGCAGCATCATCGCGAGCAGCGCGAGCTTCCGCCGCGGCAGGAACAACAATGTTGCATACAAAATGAGCGCGATCAGTACAATCGTCCCGAACGGCCGGAGCAGTTCCATTGCCGTCATGCAGGAACCCGCCGCCACGGCCAACAGGCACATGGCCCGGCGCGTGGTGGCCCGCGCCGCCCGCGCGGTAAAGTAAATCCCCAGCAACAGGGTCAGCGGGAACTCGACGTCATAACCTTGTTGACTGCCGCCCACGACCGCGATTTTGGAGGCGCTGCTGAGAAATACGATGCAGGTCACGAACGATAGCCAGAACTGAATGCGCGAACGCGCCAGCGCGAACCAAGGTACGATGAAGGCGGCGACAAAACAGATCCGGTACAGGTATCGCGTCACGATAGCGGTGTCGCCGAAGGCGAGTTGCGCGGGTATCTCCAGCGCGGCCAGGATAGGCGAGATGCCCGATCTCGACTGCTTCATGAAGACCCAAAAGTCGCGCCAGGACTGGAAATCGGTGGTACGGTAGGAGACCATCCACTCGACCGCGGGGCGTGCTTCCATGTTTCGAACGATGATGAAACCGAACACAGTGAAGGCCGCTGCGCCGAGCCACCGCTCGCGAGAGGTTACGTTGGCCGCGAGGTTGGAGGGATTCATGCGAGATGAGTTGAGAATGCTCGACAGGGCGAGGCCGATATATAGCATGGGGCCGCCGCGCCGGTCAACGCGCGGGCCGCGCCGCGGCACGCGTTCTCGCTCGAACTGATACGGTGATGACTGCGTCCGAGACGATCATTCCAGGTATCGACCGAGGGTCCGACTTGTGTTCCAGCTCGTGAACGTGCCGGTCTGGGTCCTCGTGCTGCTCGCCGGAACGACCGTGGTCGCGCTGCTCGATCGCCTGCTGATCCCCAGCGTGCGCTGGTTCGTGCGGCGCCGCGTGAACCGCGCGATCGACGAAATGAACACGCGGCTGCGCATCTCGGTGCGGCCGTTTCAGCTGACCAAGCGCCAGGTGCTGCTCGACAGGCTTGTGTACGACGCCGAAGTGATCGCGGCGATGCAGGCGTACGCGCAGGAGAAAGGCATGCCGCGCGAGGTCGCGCAGGCCCAGGTGGCGACGTACGCGCGCGAGATTGTGCCCGCGTTCAACGCATACGTTTATTTCCGGTTCGGGTATTGGCTCGCGAAGAAAATCGCCCGCGTGTTTTACACCGTGCGCGTCGGCTTCCTGGATCCGCGCCGGCTGCAGGACGTCGATTCCGACGCTACGGTCGTGTTCGTGATGAACCACCGCAGCAACATGGACTACATTCTCGTGTCCTACCTGGTCGCGCGATCGTCGGCGCTGAGTTACGCCGCGGGCGAGTGGGCGCGCGTCTGGCCGCTGAACACGCTCGTTCGCGCGATGGGGGCGTTCTTCGTGCGGAGGAACTCGAAAGACGCGCTCTATCGCAAGGTGCTCGAGCGCTACATCCACATGGCGACGGAAGAGGGCGTCTGCCAGGCGGTGTTTCCCGAGGGCGGCCTGAGTCACGATGGCTTCCTGCGCCGGCCCCGGCTGGGCGTCATCGATTACATGCTGCGGAATTTCGACGCGGCTCGCCAGCGCGACATCGTCTTTGTGCCGATTGGCATCAACTACGACCGGGTGATCGAGGACATGAGCCTGCTGCACCGGCGGAACGCCGCGGCGCCTAAACGCAGCCGCTGGTTTGTCTACACCACCGCGTTCCGGTTCTGGCGGAGGAATCTGGCGCTGCCGATCGAGGAGCGGCGCAAGCGATTCGGCTACGCAAGCGTCAACTTCGGGCGGCCGTTGTCGGTCCGCGCGTATGCAGCCGAACGCGGTGTCTCATTCAACACGCTCGACAAAGCGGCGCGGTTCGAAGAGGTCGAGGCCTTGGCCGCGGAGCTGATGTCGCGCGTGGCGGACGTCGTGCCGATTCTGCCGGTGCCGTTGGTGGCTACCGTCTTCATCGACGCGCCGGAGGAGGGGCTGGACCCCGTGGAGATCAAGCATCGGGTACACGAATTGATCGGGCGACTTCAGGCGAACGGCGCACCGATCCGCAACAGTGAAATCCCGAAGGAGAAGACCCTGAATCGAGCGATCGAGACGTTGCAGTTCCGGCGGATCGTTGTAGCGTCTGACGGGCGGGTGCGCGCGGTCCGGGAGCGTTCTGATCTACTGAAGTTCTACGCGCACTCGATCGCGCATTGGGCCGGCGACGCGGCACGGGATCTCGTTCCAAAATAGACCTAAATCATCTCCGATTCCGGGACCGAATTGCCGGGTTTGGTGTTTAAAGTCTCGCTGGGTATATGGTTATGGCAGAGCAGACCCCGCGGTTTTTGGGGACACGCTGACCAGTATTTGTAAGACGGCGGCGGTTTCAGGCGTTCTAATCACATCGGTTTGATGATTGGAACCCGGATCGCCGGCGTCGGCAACTTGGAACCTGTCGGAGTCCGATGCAGCAGCACGGGACACACCCGGAACCGGGTGCAGACCTCGAATCGATGATCGCGGCGTGTCAGTCCGCGTTGATTCGATACGCGTACCGGCTGTTGCGGGACCGTCACCTCGCCGAGGACATGGTGCAGGAGGCGTTTTTGCGCTATGTCCGCCGGCCGTTGGAATACGGCGAGCATCGCCAGCGCGTCGCGTGGTTGTACCGGGTGGTGCACAATTTGTGCATCGACTGGCTGACGCGCGAGACGAAGCGCAGCGAAATATACGATCGGATCGGCAAAGACGGTCCGGCGTTCTCCGGAGACTCCGGAATCGTCGGGATGGACAACTGGCAGCATCTCCAGCGGTACTTGCTGGAGTTGAGCGAGAATCAGCGCGCGGTAGTGTTGCTGTTTTTTGAAGAGGGATTGAGCTACAAGGAGATCGCGACGGTCACCGGATTTTCCATGTCCAACGTGGGGATGTTGCTTCACCGCGGACTGAAGAGACTTCGGACGATGCTCGAGCGCGACGGATTCCAGTTTGAAGTATGACCAGTAAATCGCACGATACCGAATTGATCGCGGCGTATCACGCGGGCCGCTTGAGTGCTGACGAGGCGGCCGCATTCGATGCGCGGCTCGCGTCCGACAGCGAGTTTGCGGCTGAAGTCGAGTTGCTGGCGCCGGTATCGTCGTGGCTCAAACGCAGCTTCGAAGCGAGCCCGAGCGCGAATTATCGCCTTAGCCCGGACCGCATCGCAGCGCTTCGCGCAGCTGCGCGGGGCGATATCGTCGCATTCCCCCAGCGCACGCAGGCTCCGGCGCGGCGCCGTTCGGTGTTTTCGCGCGTGGTCCGGCGGTATGGACTGGCGGCCGCGGCGGCGGTCGCCATGATTATCGGCGGCGTCTCAGGATTCGAGAGTGGCCGGTTCCAGTTCTCGGATACGTCGCGGCCGCTCATCGTTGCGGTCGATTTGACCGGTTCGGAGGGGGATGCGTCCGAATCCGACATGATTCACTACTACCCGCCGGCGTATGGATTGGATCACGCTGACTTCGCCGCGATTGCGTCCCGCTACTCGGGCACGGGCCATCCCGCGCAGGGTTCATTCGCGTACGCCGCGCGTCCGCATGTGGATTACGGCCTTCCCGGGCCGGGCTCGCCCTACCTGCGATCAGGGGAACTGTTGTTCGAGCGATGAAACGTTCGCTGCCGTGGGTGTTGGTGGCCTTCTTCCTCACGTTCTACGTATTCCAGGCGGTGGGCTATCGCCGCGAACGGGCGCGCGAACTTTCCCTGCAGACGATCGAGGGCCAGGCATCGGCCCTGCAACACTGGCTCGCGCTGACGGACGAGCAGACCGCCGCCTATCGGAAGCTCCGCGTGGACATCGTCGCGAAGGAAAAGGAATTTGCGGACTATCGCAAAGCCGACGCGAAGGTGTACTGGGAGGCCAATCTCGAGACTGTCCCGGATGAGGAAAAACTCCACATTCTCAAGGAGCGGCACCTCGCAAAATTGAAGGAAACCAAGGCCGCCGAACTCGACCTCTGGAGCGCCTGGATCGACACGCTCACCTTCGAGCAGCGCCGGAAGTACCTCGGCAAAGTCTTTGAGCACAGACCTTTAGACGCATCCTGGTACGACCGCGACTTCTTCGACGAACTCTAGCGAGGATGGCGTGTGATATCCGCCAAGGACGGCCCGTTTTAATCGTCGGTGCGGCGGCGGCAGGCCGCGACATCCATTCGTGTGCGTAAACCTGGCGCGGACCAATTCCGCGCACAACAGGGGAGGAACTCAAGCATGAGGAAAGTTGGTTTCGCGGCAGCGCTGCTTGCGATGGCGGCGCTTGCCATGCCGGCGGGCGCAGCGGTGATCAGCGGC